>QHYP01000252.1 GCA_003224195.1 Acidobacteriota bacterium
CAGGGTCGCGGTCCCAGAGTTCGTCAATTGGATAGTCTGAGTGTTGGTGGTTCCCACAACGACATTACCGAAACTGACGACCGTCGGCACAACGGAAACCTGAGGCTGCACACCCGCGCCGGAGAGTGAGAGCACGGTTGGAGAGTTGGTGGCGTTGCTGGCCACGGACACGCTGCCGGTCACGCTACCTGCAACCGCGGGGGCAAACGCCACATTCAGGGTCACCGATTGATTGGGCGCTAGGGTTGTGCCAGCACTGACGCCGCTAGAGCTGAATCCTGTACCCGTGGTCGTCACGCTGGAAACGGTGACATTCGAGTTCCCCGTGTTCGTGAGCGTGGCGGTCAAAGAGCTGTTGCCGGCCACGTTCACGTTCCCGTAGCTGAGGCTGGTGGGATTCGCTCCCAGCAGGAAGGTTGCAGCCACGCCGGTGCCGCTGAGGGGGATGGCCATTGGTGAACTCGGGGCATTGCTGGCCAAAGACACACTACCAGTTATGCTGGTGGCACTCGCCGGAGAAAAAGCCAAGTTGAAGTTTGCGCTTTGTCCTGGGCTCAGAGCTAAGGGGAGAGCCAAACCGCTGACCGTCAAGCCGCTTCCGGAGACCGCCGCCTGAGAAACAGTCAAGTTCGCATTGCCGGAGTTCGTCAACTGAATAGTCTGGGTGTTCGTGGTTCCGTCTACCACGTTCCCGAAGCTTACGCTGCCGGGCGTGACCGAGAGTTGGGGTTGCACGCCCGTGCCGCTGAGGGCGATGCTAGTCGGCGAGTTAGGGGCATCGCTGGTCAGCGTCACGCTGCCGCTTGTAGTTCCTGCCGCCTGCGGTGCGAAGGTGACGGTGAAAGCGATCGACGTGCCCGCCGGAAGACTCACCGGCAAGGTCAGTCCGCTTAGGTTAAATCCAGTTCCGGTGACCGCCGCCTGCGAAATGGTCAAAGTCGCAGTGCCAGCGTTGGAGGCAGTCACCATTTGCGAGGCGCTGCTTCCTACGCCGATATTCCCGAAATTGAACGCCGCGGGGCTCAAGGAAATTTGGGGTGAAGGCGCAACGCCCGCACCTGAAAGCGCGATTGTCGTTGGCGAGTTGACTGCATCGCTGAAGAAAGTCACATTGCCCGTAATGCTGCCAGCCGCATTGGGAGTGAAGAATACAGTGAAGCCGGCGGAGGCTCCCGGGGACAAAGTCAACGGAAGACTCAATCCGCTGATGCTGAATGCCGCGCCGGAAATGCTCGCTTGCTGAATGGTGACGGTGCCTCGCCCCGTGTTGCTGAGCGTTCCATGCTGAGACGCGCTGCTGCCCTCTAACACGCTGCCGAAATTCAATGAAGTAGAGCTAGTTGCGAGTTGACCCCTTGGCCTGGCGGAGACGGAAGGAGCAATGCTCAGGGGGAAGGATGCGACGAGCACTACAATCAGCCCCGCCCGGCCTCCTCCCGAACTTCTTGTTCCTCTCCTGGTCTGTAGATTTTCACGGTTTGCTTTGCCCCTCACGACTTCTATCATGTCTTTCTGGCCTTTCGTTACTGGGCGCCGATCACTCTGGAGGGGTGCAGCGGCGAACGATACTGTCTTGACGTCTAGAATTAGTACCATTACCCAGTAGGCCACTGGTACTGGTACTTCCCTGTCCTGTGCGGTGATTTCGTCTGTTCTGTGGTACAGAGGCGAAAACGATGCCCGCGCCCGCTGGGGGTAGCGAGCCGTTCTGTTTTGTATCCGGTTTATAGGAACCACGTCTCGCAATCATGATGAAGGCCAAATTTTTGTGAATGCTGAAGCTACCAGTGACGTGACCGGCGTTTTTTGTACCAGCGGGCGTGAGAGAGAATTCACTCTGGAGGGAAGCGAGTCGCGTGCTTTCTGAGCGTGGCGCCCTCATCCATCACATTGACCTGAGCGGCCACTTCTTCCACGTGGATCCCAACATCACAGCCATCAACTTTTCTTGCAGTATGCGGATGAAGAATGGGATCGTTACGCGGGTAATCAGTGAGCCTACCATGACCGCTTGCGCGCGCATGACTACCAAGAGATCTACCGCAAGACCGGCCAGGAGATTTTGAAATGGACCGACCGGGGTGGACGAGCGGGCCCTGGCCGCCGCCCGCAACGGCTTTTCGCTAGCCCCACGTTTCCAAGACTTCGCCCCCGAGGCCCTGTGCACCGTTATTGTGGAAGCGGTTTCGCGCCCCCGGCCTCGCAGCGCTCAAGGCTAGCGCGGAAATCTGAGCCAAAGCGAGGCTATGGGTGTAGACGCAGAACTGCCTCTCACCGTGTCAAGCTGCCGAGAACTGGTTCTCTGTTGCAACGTCCTCTATCCAAAGGGGTTGCCACCTCACGGTGAGGGGCTGAAACTGAAGAGAAGCGCGATGGGGGGGGCAAATGTAGCATTTCCCGTTGCGTCTTTGCCGATTGCGTTCACGGTGTAGGTCAGGCTTGACGGAATCAATACGGTCGCGTCGATGACCGTGGTCCCGGTGGTTGGGTCAATATGCGTTATCTGGAAACCATTCACGCAGCCGGTGGTCGCCGTAGCCGAGCAGATGTTTTGGACGATAAGGTTCATGACCCCGGAGATGGTGGGCAGTGATGGGGTGCTGGTCGCAGCCGGCTTGAGCGCCACGAGCGCGCAGATCCAGTAGTCGGCGGTGTCGAGTATGAATGTGGCGTGATAGCCCCCGGTTGCCGATACCAATTGGTCCTCGATTGCACTTGCCCCACTCGGACTCGTTTGCCGGAGCGAGCCAGTTCCCGCAGTGAACGTATGGTTCAAGTGTTCCGTGACGACATGGCCGAAAAGCAGGTCGCCGGGAGTGAGCGTGGTCAGCGCGCCGCTGTCCGCTGCGGTGCCGGACACCGGGCCAGCGGCTGCTAAGGCATCCACGACGGCCGCTATCCCAGAATACTCTGCGACGATTACATGCAGGTTTGCGGCTTGGCTGACGCTGACCGCAACCGTGTCCGTACCGCTCGCTTTCAGGAACGCCATCCAGATTTGCTCTCCAAGTCCCCGGTTCGGGTCGGCCACAAGGCCTGTCGCTGGGGTGAAGGTGTTCCCGAGCGCATCGGTCACGGATGTGATGGTTGCCGTCGGGACGTTCGTTCCGATCGCCACCAGAACGAGGTCAGAGGTTGTAACTGGCGAGGAAAATCCTACGGAGTATGTGGAGACCGGTGCACCCGGCGTTCCGGAACTGGTCTGAACCAGACCTGCGTGCGCGCGCGGTGCCGAAATCAAAATCAGCAGACCAACGAAAATGTAGCCCCTCGCAAACTTAGCCATTTAGGTCCCTCCTGGGTTGAGAAACTTGGCATTTCTTAAAACGACTCCATGAGCGTCCGACGCCAACGAGTTTCCAGCTGAATGACTAAGTGAACGTCCGTATAATTCGCTAGGCCGCTCTTTGAGATGTCAAAATAGCTGTCAAACACCAGGTACTTTCCGTCGCGACTTACGGCCCCGCGCGGGATGGCCCAGTATTGCACCAGGGTCAAGCGAGCACGAGTGAGCCAACCGGTGAACTTGTGAGCCCTACAGCCATCAAGCCTTATGAGGTCAATTTCCTAGAACGGGTAGTCCCACACCGGCTGGAATCTTAAGCTAATACAGGGGGCCAATTAGATACACGTCCTGATAATTGACGCCCCCTGACGTGTTGGATTGATTGTAGTTGCTGTCGAAAGCGATATACTTTCCGCTCCGGCTTAATGACGCTCGAGTTTGCGCCCAATACTGCTCGGCCGTACGGCCGCGATGATGGGCCAGGCGGACAGTGTAGAGGCTCCACCCACTCATATTGGTTGGATTGTTGAAACAGTAGAAGGAAGAGCCTGGGCAAGTCTCACTGTCGTCGGTTGAAAAAACAAACCAGTTCTGCGACTGCATGTCGCGGGCGCTGTTGTGCGAGGCGTTGCCGACGTTTTGAATGCCGTCGTTCAGGCAGGAGCGCACGGCGTTGCTCGCCAGATCGAGCAAGCCATAGCCCCAGTTGCTGGGGCATCCGTTCTGCGCCGTTCCGGCGTACCAGAGGGAGGCAGCGACCATTTTGCCCGAACTGTCGAGGCCCCAGTCCGTGTGATTGCCCCCCCCGCCTCCCGGCACGTCATAGACAGAGCCGTTGGTGTTGTAGATCGTTCTCGGCCCGGAGCCTTCGACGCTCACGCCGTTATTGGGCACGATTTGAAGCTTGTGGTAGCTGACGCTGGGCATCACCGCGCCCATTGCGGCGCTCGTTGCATTGCCGTTGCCGGCGTTTAAGGTCACAAGAAAGACGTCGGCGGTATAGGAGTCGCCGCCCATTGAACCGGCGCTGGTAAGCCAGATATGGAGGCCGTCATTGGAGATGTCCATGTCGCCGGGGACGACGGCGCTCCCGTACTGAGAAAAGGTGGCCAGGACGGTCGAGTTCACCGTCGCGTTCGGCGGCGCTCCGGTAATCGTGCCCTTGAGGAATTGATTCCCGCTCGTGTAGTAAAAGACCTTCGGATTCGTTGTGTCCCAAGGTAGAATGGCAGTGTTCGAACCCGGCATATTCGATGCAGGGACAACGGTGTTGCCGCTCAAATCGACGACAACAGGACTACCACTAGCACCCGAGAGCACGAGATAACTATCATCGGCGTTGAAGGGAGTAATCGTGTTGTAAAAATGATGCGCTCCGTTGGATGCGGAGGTGGCGTCGGTGATGCGCGTGATCTTGCAGCCGAAAACCGGATCGGTGTAGCTTTGTCCTCTGGCCGGCGGAACGAACGTATCGTAATTCGGCGGAACGTAGACGTTGGTGTCGTTTAGCTTTCCGCAGGTAGGCAGCCCGCTGGTTGACGTAATACCAGAGCCGCTGAGGGTGATGCTAGCGGGCGAGTTGGTGGCGGTGCTCACTACCGAGACGCTGCCCGTGACACTC
>QHYP01000190.1 GCA_003224195.1 Acidobacteriota bacterium
ATCGCTGAGCTACCAAGAGCTTGATCGTCGGGCCAATCGACTGGCACATATCCTGCAGTCGCTCGGCGTTGGTCCCGATGTCGTCGTCGGGCTCTATCTAGATCGTTCTCTAGCGATGATTGTGGGAGCTCTGGCCATTCTCAAAGCAGGCGGCGCCTACCTCCCGTTGGATCCAAGCTATCCCACAGAGCGCTTGATGTTCCTGTTGAAGGATGCGCAGGCTCCCATTCTCGTGACCGGGCAATGCATGGCAGACACGTTGCCGGAACACCCAGAGCACGTGGTCACCTTAGACCCGGAAGGACGATTGCCTGTCACTCAGAGCTCCGAGCCGCCTATCGCTAGAGCGAGGGGGGAAAACCTGGCCTACGTGATCTATACCTCAGGTTCAACCGGCCAGCCAAAGGGCGTTGAAATCACGCACGGCGGTCTGCTCAATCTTGTCTCCTGGCACCAGCGGGCGTTCAGAATCACTCGCGACGACAGGGCAAGTCAGCTATCGGCTCTAGGGTTCGATGCCGCTGTATGGGAACTCTGGCCTTACCTTACGGCGGGAGCGAGCCTGCATCTGTCTGATGGTGTCGCCGCGAATGACCCCGAAGCAGTTCGCGACTGGCTTATTTCACAAAAAATCACAATCTGCTTCCTGGCGACTCCTCTTGCGGAGCGGGTGATGACCCTGGAGTGGCCAACGAAGGCCAGATTGCGCGTGATGCTCACGGGGGCCGACACCCTCCACCACTATCCTCCGCGAAAGCTGCCATTCCGGTTGGTGAATAACTATGGTCCTACCGAGTGCACGGTGTTGGCCACATCGGGAACTGTTCTTTCCAATGAGCACCCGCACCGGCTGCCCTCGATTGGCAGCCCGATCGATAATGTGCAGGTCCATATCTTGAATGAAGGTATGCGGCAGGCTCCGATCGGAGAATCTGGCGAAATCTACATTGGGGGCGCGGGTCTCGCGCGTGGTTATCGGAATCAGCCCGACTTAACCGCGGAGAGATTTGTTCCTGACCCCTTCAGTTCCGAACCAGGGGCGCGTCTCTTCCGTACAGGCGACCTAGGCCGTTATCTCCCGGATGGCCAGGTCGCGTTTCTCGGTCGGATTGACGAGCAAATTAAGATTCGAGGCTTCCGGATCGAGCCGGCGGAAATCGTAAAAGTGCTCGACGAACACCCGGCCGTGCAAGCAAGCACTGTAGTGGCCCGTGAGGTCGAACCGGGCGACAAGCGGCTCGTTGCATATTTCGTGCCCGCTGCGAAGGCTCAACCGACGCACACGGAGTTGCGGAATTTCATTGCCGCTCGGGTGCCTGAGTACATGGTTCCGGCGACATTCGTGAAGCTGGAAGCCTTGCCTCTGAATCCGAGCGGCAAGGTGGACCGCGCCGCACTCCCAGCGCCGAACGCGGAAAACACATTGCGCGATAGCAGTTTTGTGGCACCCCGAACACCCATTGAAGAACGCCTAGCGGCTATGCTGGCATTGTTGCTCGACCTGGACCGAGTCGGCGTGGAAGACAACTTCTTTCTGCTCGGTGGCCATTCCCTGTTAGGTACCCAACTGATTGCCAGAGTGCGGGATGCGTTCGGGGTCGAGCTTAGCCTTCGCACTCTTTTCGATGCGCCGACGGTTTCCAAACTTTCAGCGCAAATCGAAGCGCTCCTCCTCGCCAAGCTGGAGGCCATGAGCGAGGAGGAGGCGCAGCTCCTTGCGAACGGAACCGAACCCGCAACCGCCGAGAGGCTTCCGGAATGACGCTGCATACTGAAACAGCCCTCGCCGCGAGCGAGCCGGACCGGACGCTGAGCCTCTATCATCTGCTTGACCCAGAGGTCCTCGCCGATCCCTATCCCCTTTTTCATCGCCTCAGAACCGAAGATCCGGTGCATTGGGATCCTTTTCTGCACGCCTGGGTGGCGACCCGATACAAAGATGTGGTGACGGTACTTCATCACTACTCCGCTGAGCGCACTCCGACGCCGGAACAGCTCGCTGCCATGGGCCTTGCTTCGCTGAACCCGATCGCAGAGATCATGGTGAAGCAGATGCTTTTCCTGGACCCGCCAACTCATACGCGATTGCGTAGTCTCGCGTCGCAGGCGTTTACTCCTCAGCGGGTCGAAGTCCTGCGCGCGCACATCCACGAGATCACCAATCGTCTGCTCGACGAAGTCCAGGGTAAAGGCTGCATGGATGTGATTGCTGACCTAGCTGAGCCTCTGCCCTGCATCGTTACTGCCGAGATGCTGGGCGTACCCGTGGACGATTTCCAGCAGTTGAAAGCGTGGTCCCAAGATTTCGCTGAGATGCTCGGCAACTTCCAGCACAATCCGGAACGCGCGCCACGAATTCTTAAGAGCGTTCTGGAGATGGCTGATTACTTCCGTTCCGCCATGCGCGAGCAGCGTCTCCATCCTCGTGACGGTCTTGTAAGCTCGCTGATGAATGCGGAAATTCAGGGCGACCGGCTGAGCCAAGAGGAAGTGGTTGCGAACTGCATTGTGACCATGGTGGGGGGCCAAGAGACCACCACCAACCTGATCGGAAACGGCGTGCTCGCCCTGCTGCGCAATCCCGACCAACTCGAAAAACTTCGCTCCGATCTCTCGCTGATCCCATCGGCCGTAGAAGAGTTGCTGCGCTACGAAAGCCCCAGCCAGCATACTGCCCGGTTGGCTCCGGAAGATACGATTCTGGGTGGAAGGCGGATTCGAAAGCGCCAGGCTGTTATTGCGGTAATGGCCGCCGGGAATCGAGATCCGGAGAGATTTCCTGATCCCGACCGCCTAGACATCACCCGCGCCGACAACCGGCATCTTGCGTTCGGGTGGGCGGCGCACTTCTGCTTTGGTGCGGCACTGGCGCGGATCGAAGGTCAGGTTGCCTTTGAGTTGATGCTGCGCCGGCTGCCCAATTGGGCCCTCGAGTCCGGACCACTCGTCTGGCGCTCGAATCTCGGGTTGCGCGGTTTGACGAGGCTGCCGCTCCGCTTCGGCGAACCACCGAGTACAATGACTGCGGCATAGGAAGGCTAAAAGAACCGTTCGACCTGACAAATGGTGCCTTGTTGCCCGCCAGACTAAGCACACTCGGGCGGGCGTTTCCAGCAGGGTCGTATCTTATGAGGCGATTGCCCGGAAACGGCATTACAAGAGATTGCTTGAGAGCACACCCGCGAACCCCGTGAAGCACCTCTCCGAACTGAATCTTTTTGACGAGTATTACCCGTAGATCTTGCCTGAGAAAGACGAGTTACTCCGAGGCACAACTTGAATGGGTTGCGCCGAACTGACGCAGGCCAGCATGAGCGTTTTGCGAGAGGGCAGCGACGTTTCTGACCACTTGACTGTGCGAGAGACAGTGATGCGTCAACAGGAAAGCGATACAAAGCCTGACCGTGCCCGACTTTCTGAAGCCAAGCGCAGGCTCCTTCAAAAATATCTACGCGGCGAGCCTGAAAAAGAGAGGGGGGAACGGGGTCTGATCTGCCCTCGTCCACCCGGGGAACCTGTACCTCTATCTTTCGCTCAGCAACAGATATGGCTCCATGGGCAAATTGCGGGCGACGTCCCCTTCTATAACGAAAGTATCGTCGTTGACCGGCAAGGCCCGCTCGATATGGCTGTGCTGGAGCGATGCTTGCTTGAAATTATTCGACGCCACGAGATCTGGCGCACGACGTTTGAAGCCGCAGCCGGCGAGCCGATCCAGATTGTTCACCCAGCTCCTCGCGTGTTTCCGCTGCCGGTGACGGATTTACGCAAGCTTCCGGAAGCAGAGCGCGAGGCGGAAGCGGTGCGTTTAGCAACGGGGGATGCGTGGCGTCCATTCGACTTGAAAACGGGTCCCTTGATGCGTGCCTCGCTGGTACGCATGGACGATGAGCGGTATCGCCTTTACATGACTGTTCATCAAATCATCTCCGACGCGGTATCCGCTTACCGCGTTTTCCTCCCCGAACTGGCGACACTTTACGAAGCCTTTGCGGCGGGCAAGCCCTCGCGACTGCCGGACCTTCCCATTCAGTATGCAGACTTTGCGTACTGGCAGCGGAAAAGGTGGTCCGACC
>QHYP01000191.1 GCA_003224195.1 Acidobacteriota bacterium
GTCCACGACCCCCGATGGAAACGCATCGCGGTGCGATTCAAAGATTCACACTGCCCGCAGATTTAGTGAGGACGCTCCGGCGCCTCAGCCAGCAGGAAGGAGTATCGCTTTACATGACTTTGCTGGCTGGGTTTGTCGCGCTACTCCATCGTTATACGGGTCAGCAGGATATAACCGTAGGCAGCACGACTGCGGGCCGTAAGCGGGCTGAAGTTGAGCCCCTGCTGGGCTGCTTTATAAATCCACTCGCGCTGCGGATCGACCTCTCAGGCAATCCAATCTTCCGGGAATTACTGTCACGTGTGCGGGGAGTGGTTCTGGACGCGTTGGCTCATGAAGACGTTCCTTTCCCCTACGTGGTAAGAGAGCTCCGGCATAGGCCTGATCCCAGTCGAAATCCTCTGTTTCAGGTGATCCTTTCGCAGCAGCCACAGATGCCCAGTATCGCCTCTGGGTGGGATCTAGTGACTGGGGAAATCT
>QHYP01000192.1 GCA_003224195.1 Acidobacteriota bacterium
TTTCTTGCCGTTCTCTGCGTAGCGGCCGTTGCTGCTTCCTCCTCCCGGCAAACGCAAACCCAGGAAAAACCGGAGGAAGCCAAAATTCCGCCCGAAGCCGCGAAGCGCGAGAACCCCGTCAAACCCACGCCGCAAGGACTTGCCGAAGCGAAGCGGCTGTATGGCTATGATTGCGCCTTCTGTCATGGCGCCGCCGGCGACGGCAAAGGAGACGTGGCCGCTGAGATGAAGCTCACGCTCAAGGACTGGCGAGATCCCGCCGCGCTTGCTGGTAGGACCGACGGAGAACTCTTTTACCTGATCATCAAGGGTAAGGGGAAAATGGTCGGCGAAGAGGGCCGCTTGAACGACACGCAAGCCTGGCAAATGGTCAATTACGTCCGCTCCCTCGTCAAGAAGAACTCCGAGGAAAAACCCAAGGCGGATGCTCCGAAGCAGTGACGCTCGAGAAATAAATCGCGGCGAGAATCGCTCTCCTTCCTGGCCCGCCGTGTGAGGCCGGCTATGCTATCCTCGGGTTTCAAGATTTTTCCTTTGCGGAGGAGGTTCGGATGGCTAATCGCGCGTCAAAGAGACGAACGTCCGGGACGTGAAGCGCCGCATGGATGGGGGCGAGAAATTCGTCCTGGTGGACGTGCGCGAAGAGAGCGAATGGGCCAGGGGACACATCGCCGGCGCCGTTTATCTGGGAAAGGGCGTCATCGAGCGCGACGCCGAGCAGCGCTTCCCGGATCCCAGCACGAAACTCATCCTGTATTGCGGCGGCGGGTTCCGTTCCGCGCTGGCGGCGGACAATCTCCAGAAAATGGGTTACAAAAACGTCGAGTCCATGGACGGCGGATGGAAGGGCTGGATCGAAGCAGGCTTGCCCGTTGCCAAAGACTGACGCGCATCATTTCTCGCGGCCTTCCTCCGCGGGCAATTCCTGTCCTCGAAGAGCGGCTCACCGAAGGGCCACGCGGCTGCGAGTAGTGCGACATCAGTTTCCGATTCCTCGACTAGCCAGGAGTTGAGGTAACCGAGCAGCCATGAACTAGGGCTCGCGTGTCATTCAACAGGAGCATTGCGAAACACTGATGCTTCGAGCTAACATCTACTTATCTCGGGAAGGATAAGAGACTGTGGAATGCATCTAATTCATTGGCTGATCATCTTGGTCATCGTCGCGCTATTTTATGGCGGCAGGAAAATACCTGAGATATTCCGCCATCTCGGCAATGGGCCTCGCGGTGGACCGCCAACCCATCCGCTTCCTGTGTCAAGTGCCATAGAAACTTCCCGTGGTTCGGGAGACCCAAACAGGGCGCGCAACTGGCAAGCACTGATCTGGCGTTTGCGTCTTCGGCGTCCGAGCTGAAGCCCACGACCGGCCTCAACGCCTTTGGTGAATGTTGGATCAAGGATTGTCACTGGCCTGATTGGCCGATGCCTGATTAACGCTGCGCTTATCTGACAAGTTAGCCTGCGCTCTGAACTTCGCCCATCGTTTCTTTGCGGCTCTCCCAATCTTCGCTCTGGCTGCAGCAGACAAAACTCGTTTCTTGACGCGAGTCGCTTCTCGGCTCGTCGAATCTCCCAAAGCTTTCGCAGCGGCCCGCACTCCGTTCAATTGATGCTCTAACTTACCCAACTGTTTTTCGAGCTTCCGCTCTTCACGTTTAATCGCAGCTAGAATGTCCATGAATCCTCCGTAACGAATCTATCCCAAACCGGACGTGACTCGCCACATGTACTGAGAGAAGGCAGTAACTCGGAGATGTCTCCAGCCCTTCACTGTTTCAGCAACCAGCACCACTGCCGCTGGCGTACCTTTTCCTACCGATTTCTCAGTGCCTGATTAGCGCGCAAATCGGAGACTGCCCCGCTACCCGATTATCCCTTGCCTTGACTCCGCAGCGGCCACGGCCTAACATCCCGCGCCAAATCCCGCGCTACCCCGATTGCTACCAAGCGGAGAGGAGGCTCGATGTCCTTTCAAGGCAAGCACGCACTGGTTACCGGAAGCTCGCGCGGCATCGGCCGTGGTATTGCCCTCAAGCTCGCAGAGCGAGGCGCGAAAGTCGGCATCCATTATCACAAGAACGAAACGGCAGCGAAGGAAACTCTCGCCAAAGTGCGCGCGAGCGGTTCGGACGGGTTCGTCGTTCAAGCGGACTGCTGCCAGATGGATCAGGTTCGGCGGATGGTGCAGCGCGCAAAGAGCGAATTCGGCAAGCTTGATATTTTTGTGAGCAACGCGCGGACCGACCTTGCCACCTTCTATCAGGGTGTGATGGACATACCGCTCGAGAAGTGGGACGCGGCGATGGACTCTCAAGCAAAGGCCTTCCTCGTCGCCGTGCGCGAAGCTCTGGCTTTCATGCCCGACGGCGGCCGCATTATCGCCATCACCTACGCGCCCGGAGGGAGAACTGGAAGCTGGCAGCCGTGGGTGGCCATGGGCTCGGCCAAGGCCGCGCTGGAATCGTTGTGCCGCTATTTTGCCGTGGCCCTCGCCAAGCGGCGCATCACCGTCAACGCTATCAGTCCGGGCGGAGTTGAAGACAGCGTGCTGAATACGCTGCCGCCGGCGGTGAAGAAGCAGATTGACGCCTGGCACGAGAGCGGCTGGACGCCGATGGCGAGACTCGGAACAACCGCGGAGATCGGAAACGTCGTCGCGCTGCTTTGCGCGGACGAAGCAAACTGGATCACCGGCCAAGTAATCGCCGTGGACGGCGGGCTCTCTCTGATGGACCCCATCTTCCCGCTCGAGATTCAGCGCGGCTAACGGGTCAGAATTCGATTGGCTGGGGCGGGTGGATTCGAACCACCACCATCCGCATTAACAGTGCGGTGTCCTACCGGTTGGACCACGCCCCAGCGGCGCAGAAAGGGCGGGCTCCGCCTCAGTCAAGAGGACGAAGCAGTCTTTTTAACATAGCATGACACCGCCTTCCGAAAGAATTCTTGCGTCAATTTCACCTGCGCCGCATCTCAGTGGACGGGAGGCGGTCTGTTCGCGCACTCCCCAAGCATAGGGGGTCGTTCGTCCCGGCCGGAGCACGCCCTTGAAGGATTTGACGGAAACGAATCGCGCGCCGCACGAGACTGCGCAAGAATCCTTCAGCGGTTTTTTCTCCGCGCGGTTGCTTTCGGAAAAGTTTTGGCGGAAACTACTGCGTCACGCACGGCCCGGTTGCGCTTCCTGGCTTTGAGTGGTGGAGGCTCGAAGCTAACGCCTGCTTTCGGTGCGCCCGCTTTTCAAGCGCAGGACAAACATGGCGCAAATTTTCCACCGCAGCACGAATCTCATCGCCCGCTTCAGTGTCTTTTCCGCCATATTCCTCGCGGGGCTGGCGCTCGCGGTGGTTTTTGCCGTGGCGCGCTCTCCTTATAAAACGGACCAGTACATTGCGCGCGCGCAGCCCGTGCAGTTCAGCCACAAGCACCACGTCGGAGACGACGGCATCGATTGCCGCTACTGTCACACTTCGGTCGAGACTTCGGCCGTCGCCGGCATCCCTCCGACGAAGACCTGCATGAATTGTCATTCGCTCTTGTTCGCGGACAGCCAGTATCTCGAGCCGGTCCGCGAGAGTTATCGCACGGGCAAATCGATTTCCTGGGTGAAGGTTCACCGCCTGCCCGATTTTGTCTATTTCAATCACAGCATTCACGTGAACAAGGGAATTGGCTGCTCCTCGTGTCACGGACCGGTGAATCAAATGCCTCTCATGTGGCAGGCCTCTCCGCTGCTGATGCAGTGGTGCCTCGACTGCCACCGCAATCTCGAAGCAAATTTGCGCACCAGGAACCAGATTTACAACATGGAGTGGAAGCCGGCGCCAAATCAAGTGGAACTTGGCCGGCAACTCGTGAAGGAGTACAGAATCCGGAGCGTGGCGGAGCTGACCAACTGCTCGACCTGCCATCGCTGAGCCATCGCAATGCACGCGCACGATCACAAGCCGCAGCGGGCGCATCTCTCCGCGTCCGCCATCGGCGGCGAACACGAGCGCAACGCCGAAGACACGGCGCTACGGGAATTTCCGCTCGATCTCGCGGCGGTTCGCGAGCGGCTCGGGAAAAGCTCCGGCAAGGAATACTGGCGCAGCCTGGAAGAGCTTGCCGGCGATCCGCACTTCGAGGAGCTGCTGCACCGCGAATTCCCGCGCTACGCCTCTGAATGGGATGAGGCGGTGGATCGCCGGGAGTTCCTGAAGTTGATGGCGGCCTCGCTTGCCCTGGCCGGGCTGTCCGGCTGCGGGCGAAAGCCGGAGCAAGTTGTCGTTCCCTATGTGAAGAATCCCGAGGGGCTGACGCTCGGCAAGCCGCTTTTCTATGCCACGGCGATGCCCTTCGGGGCGGATGCGTATGGCCTTTTGGTGGAAAGCCATGAAGGCCGGCCGACAAAAATCGAAGGCAATCCCGATCACCCGTCGAGCCTTGGCGCGACGAACGCCTTTGCGCAGGCTGCCGTGCTGGGGCTTTACGATCCCGATCGCTCGCCCGTCGTCACGCATCTCGGCGAGATCAGCTCGTGGGGGATGTTCCAGGCGGAAGCGGCGGCGCTCGCCGCGGCGCAAAAGGCAGTTGGCGGCGCGGGGCTGCGCATTCTCTCCGGCACGATCACGTCGCCGACGCTCGCGGTGCAGCTTCGCGCGCTGCTCGCGCGGTTTCCGCAAGCGAAATGGCACCAGTGGGAGCCGGCGGGCTCGGACGGCGCGCGCGAAGGTGGCAAGCTCGCGTTCGGGCGTTACGTCAATACCGTTTATCGTCCCAGCAAAGCCGAAGTCATTCTCTCGCTCGATTCCGACTTCCTCGGGAGCGGTCCGGGGCACGTGCGCTATGCGAAGGAGTTCTTCCGGCGGCGCGATCCGGGCCGTTCGGGCGCGGCGATGAATCGCCTGTACGTCGTCGAACCCACGCCCTCAGTGACCGGCGCGGCGGCGGATCATCGTCTGCCGCTGCGCGCCAGTATTGTCGCGCTCTTCGCCCGCGCTTTGGCGGGAAAGCTGGCACTTGGCGGTCTCGCCACGCCCCCAGCCAAAAGTGGCGAATGGCTTGCTGCCGTTGTCAAAGATTTGCAGGCGCATCGCGGAGCTTCACTCGTCATCGCGGGTGAATATCAGCCCGCGGAAGTCCATGCGCTCGCGCACGCCATCAACGCCGCGCTTGGCAACGTCGGCGCTACCCTTTACTACACGGAGCCGGTGGAGGCGGAGCCTTGCAATCATCTCCAATCGCTACGCGCGCTCTGCGCGGACATGGACGCGGGCCGCGTGGACGCGCTGATTCTCCTCGGTGGCAATCCCGTCTACGACGCTCCGCATGATTTTGATTTTGCGGCGAAGTTGAAAAAAGTTCGCGTCGCGATCCACCTGAGTCCCTATGTGGACGAGACGTCGGACTATTGCCAGTGGCACGTCCCCGAAGCGCATTTCCTCGAATCGTGGAGCGAC
>QHYP01000193.1 GCA_003224195.1 Acidobacteriota bacterium
ATTTACGCTTGTATTTCAGCGTTTTCCGGCAGGGTGGAAGATTATCCACGACCATACGAGCGTCGTGCCGCCGCCCGGCAAGAAATAGAGCCGGTAATGGTCAAGAATCTTGTCCAGCAGCGGTTCCTGCGGCCGATTGTCGGGCTGCTGCGGCAGGGCGTGACGCCGGAAAAGATTGCGCTGAGCCTTGTCTCCGGCGTAGCGTTGGGCGTGTTTCCGTTACTCGGTTCAACCACGCTGCTGTGCACCATGGCGGCAATTTTATTGCGGGTCAACCTGCCGGCCATTCAACTCGTCAACTATGTCGTCTATCCCCTGCAAATTGCGCTGCTGATTCCGTTTTTCCGGCTCGGTGAGAAGCTCTTTCGAGCGGCGCCACTGGCGATGTCTGCGGCTCAATTGTACGCCATGCTGCGCACGAATTTGTGGCACACAACGATTGCGCTCTGGACCGCGACGTGGCACGGCATCGTAGCCTGGTGTCTGCTCGCGCCGGTTTTTGTGGGGACAGTCTACCCCATCGTGAGATGGCTTCTGCGCCGAGTTTGGAGAGAGGAATTACCGCGAGGGGCACAATCCGAGTGAAACGCACCGGCGCGCTGCTGGTGCGTGCTGCGTCATGTCAACCTGTACAATCACAGCGTGCGAATTCTTCTGCTGAACCTGTACTACCCACCGGACACGTCCGCGACGGCAAAGCTCGCAGCGACGGTTGTGGCAGCGCTGAGTGCGCGGCACGAAGTGACCATTCTCTGCGGCCGACCTTCCTATGACCCCACAGAGCGCAGGCCGTGGCGGCCCTGGCGTACTGAGCAGGCCGGCCGCGTAACGATTATCCGCGCCGGCTCGACCGCCTTCCCGCGCATTCAGATGAAGCGCCGCGTGCTGAACTATCTCACCTATGTGGCGCTGGCCGCTCCGCGAGCTCTCTTTCTTCGGTGCGACGTTGTGCTGGCGATGACCGATCCGCCGTTCGAAGGCATTGTCGGCGCGTTTGTCGCGCGGATGAAAGGCAAGCCCTATGTCTATAACATCCGCGATTTGTATCCGGATATGGCGCTCGCCGGTTCGTTGATTGGCCCCGGGCTCCTCGCGCGCATCTGGGAGTGGCTGCACCGCTGGGCGCTGCGCAATGCGACGCGGGTGATCGTTCTCGGAGAAGACATGCGCGAGCGAATCATCGCCAAAGGCATTTCTCCCGAGCGCGTGGTGGTCGCGCGGGACGGAGCGGAAATTCCGCCGTCGGATGCGCCTCCCGAGGAGTTCGACCCGGAAGTGATTCGCACGATCCGCGGCGACTTTCATTTTGTGCTGTTGCACGCGGGCAACCTCGGCTTCTCCGGCGCATGGAACACGTTGATCGCGGCGGCGCGGAAACTCGAATCGGCCGGCATCGGCCTTGTATTCGTTGGCGACGGTGCGCAGAAAGGGCAAATCGAAGCCTCGGCGGGGGCCGCGAAGAATGTGCGTTTCCTGCCGTTTTTTCCGGCGAGCAAGATCCCGTCAGTACTCGCTGCGGGGGACGCGCACGTCATCACGGTGAAGCGCGGCCTGGAAGGCGTTGTGGTCCCGAGCAAGCTATACGAGATTCTTGCAGCAGGGCGCCCGATTCTCGTTGTTGCGCCGCAGGAAGCAGACTCTGCATGGATCGCCACGCAACGCGGATGCGGCCTTGTTGCGGACCCGGACAAGCCAGATGAGGTGGTCGTGGCGGCCCGCGCGCTCGCAGGGGACGCGGAAAGAGTGAAACGCATGAGCGAAGCCGCGCGGGCTGCGGCACGTGAATATGATAGATTCCATGAATTGTCCCGATTCATTGAAATCATCGAAGAGGCGCGAACCGCTTGATGTCCCCAGAAACATTCTGGACGGGGAAACTGGTGTTGGTGACGGGCGGGGCGTCGTTCATCGGCTCATCGTTGGTGGATCAATTGCTCGCACGAGGGGCGAAGGCGCGCGTGGTGGACGATTTAACGAGTGGGCGGCTGGAAAACTTACGCGAACATCTCGGCAACAACACGTTGGAGTTTTTCCGGGCTGATTTGCGCGAGCCGGGCGTAGCGCCAGCCGCGATGCAGGGAGTGGACACGGTGTTCCACCTGGCAGCGGACCACGGCGGGCGGGGTTACGTGGATCTGCACCAGGCGGGTCCAGCGTCAAATTTTTTTCTCGATGGCCTGGTTTTCGCGGAAGCGCTCAAGGCCAAAGTGAAAAAAGTGGTTTTCGCTTCCTCGGGCTGCGTCTATCCGAATTTTCTGCAGTCGGACGTCAAGAAGGAGCTTTACCTGACCGAGGATTTGACGAAAGGCCCGAAGGACGCGGACAACATGTACGGCTGGGCAAAGCTGATGGGCGAACTCACGCTGCAGGCGTATCACAAAGAATACGGGCTGGGCGCCGCGTCGTGCCGCTATTTCACGGTGTACGGACCGAGGGGTGTTGAAAATCACGCCGTCATCGCCATGATCGCGCGCGCGTTCACCGGTCGGAATCCATTCGAGGTGTGGGGCGACGGCACGCAGATCCGCAACTGGACGTACATCGACGACATTGTCGAAGGCACGATCCTTGCCGGAGAGAAGATCGGCGATGGAACGGCGGTGAATCTCGGGACGATGGAGCGCATCCGGGTGATTGATGCCGTCAAGATGGTACTGGAATTCACCGGGCACAAGGCGGAGATCAAGTTCCGACCGGACATGCCCACGGGCCCGCTCAATCGCGTGGCGGACAACACGCTGGCGAAGCGCCTGCTCGGCTGGGAACCGAAAGTGGCTTTCCGGGAGGGCCTGAAGCGGACGATCGATTGGTATTACAAGACGAAGAATCGTGAAGAAGTGGAGCGCGTCTTGGTGCGAATGCTCACCGAGCGCTGAATTTTTGTTATTTGTGACCGCATAGCGGTCAACAGATTCTTTTTGTTTTGGAAACAATCCTCATTCGCAGTTGAATGACCGCGCGAGCCGCGTTAAGGTATGGGCGCTGCGTGGGGCAGCCATCTTCGGCACGCCGCTGGAAGAAAGGCGGAGCTGTGCCGTTGCATCCCGGTCTGGCATCGTCCCTCCCAAGCCTTGAGGGTGAATGGCTGGCGGACTTCTCGCGTTTGCAATCGCGCTGATCGCATCATTGATCCTCACCGTGCCTGTTCGGGCGCTGGCATTGCGCGTGGGGATGGTCGATCTTCCCGGACCGCGGAAGGTCCATCTGACTCCCATACCGCTTCTTGGCGGGCTGGCGATCTATGGCGGCATCGTTCTCGCGATCCTCTTCGCGCTGGACGGGACCGCGCGCGCGCAGAGCACGGGCATTCTGGCCGGCGCAACGCTAGTCGCTGCCGTGGGCATCCTGGACGATCGCGGTCTGCTCCATCATCAGATCAAGCTCTTTGTCGGGATGCCTGTAGCAGGCAGCATTCTTCTCGCCAGCGGAATTCACGCGCAGGTGTTCGGCGTTTTGCTCGGCGGGCGGACTGGCTGGTTTCTGGATGTGGCGCTGACTCTTTTCTGGGTCGTGGGGATCACGGCGGCTTTCAGCATTCTGGACCATATGGATGGCTTGTGCGCCGGCGCGGCGGCGTTAGGCGCCATCTTTTATGCCGTGCTGGCGGGTCTGAACGGCCAAGTACTCGTAACTACTTTGGCCGCAGCCGTCCTGGGCGCGGCCACAGGTTTCCTACGGTGGAATTTCAAGCCCGCAAAAATCTTCCTGGGCGATGGCGGAGCGATGCTGCTTGGCTTTCTGATGGCCACACTGGGGTTGAAATTGCGGCTCGAGCACGCAAACCACGCTGCGGCATGGCTCGTGCCGGTGCTGATACTCGTTGTACCCGTGTTTGACACGACGCTGGTGACGATTTCGCGGTTGCGTCGAGGGCTNNNCGCCTGGCGAATCTGTGGTTGGGCCAGCGCGGCGCGGTACTTGCGATGTATGCGCTCGGAGCCGTGAGTGGCGGCACAGCGATATTCGTAAGCTACCTTTCCGCGCGCGGCGCCCTGCTTGCAGCGTCGGTTGCTGCTACGCTCCTCCTGGCGGGCGTCGTGCTTCTCGAGCGCGCCCCATACGAACGTCAAGTTGCAAAGGCCGAGATTGCAGCATGAGTGTACTTTTGTACGTCTGAAATTCTTCTTCAACAGCCTGCTGTTCTTTGTCCTTGCTTAGGGATTGGCTATACTCTTGCACGCATCTAAGCAGTTTCATGCTGGAAGCTCCGTGAGGGCCACGTCAGATGGCCGCACAAATTGAAGGAGCAGGCGCGGGCTTCCAGCCGACCGGCGCAGGAACTCCCAAGACGCGGGAATGGGATCTCTTGGGCGATTGAGGCAGAAAGGGCGCGTGTCCAGCGAAGAAAACAAGCCGGCGGCGACGAGCACGGAACAGGTGGTCGTCGTGGGGGGCTCAGCGGCCGGCTTGTACGCGGCGAAGCTGATGGCGCAAGCAGGGCGGCGTGTTCGCGTGGTGGAAGCATCGCCCGGCTTGCAGCCGACGCCGCGGACGCTGATCGTCACCCAGCAGTTGCGAAGTCTCGTGGGATCTGCCGCAGAAGCCGGCGTCGTCAACGAGATTCGCCGGTTCGAACTGTTCACGGACGGGCGCTCGGCGCAGGTGGCGCTGGGGCGGCCCGATCTGGTCATCGAGCGGTCGCGATTGATCCGTGCGCTTGCTGACGATGCTCAGCAAGCGGGCGCGATGCTTGCGTGCAACACGCGCTTCCTCACTCTGGCGCCCAATTCGAGCCGTCCCCGAAGCAATGGGGGCGAACTTCGACTGGAAGTGGAGTCGGGGGGGCGGCGGGAAGAACTGCACGCCGCAAACGTGGTCGGGGCCGACGGCGTTTCGAGCCGCGTTGCGCGCACGGCCGGGTGGCCGCCCCTCGAGACCGTGCCGCTGGTCCAAGCCATCGTGCGGCTGCCCAAGGACTGCCCGACAGACACGGTTCGCGTGTGGTTCGTGCCGGACGACACGCCTTACTTTTATTGGCTGATTCCCGAATCGGAGGAGCGCGGCGCGCTGGGCTTGATCGCCGAAGACGGCCGCGACGCGGCGCGGCGCCTC
>QHYP01000104.1:0-17551 GCA_003224195.1 Acidobacteriota bacterium
TTGCAAAGTTGATGCATCGCTTCTGCTTGTACTCGACAGCCTTTCCGGGGGGACCGACGTGGCCATTGACGTTCAGGATCGCCGGGAGTTTGCCTCCGAGTTTCTCCGGCTCGTAAAGGATCGCGACAGACTGAAAGCCGGGTACGATTTCGTAGCGCAACTTGCGCAGGCGGTATCCCTGACCCGTTTCGATCACCCCGAGGTCTTCGAACCTGGGCGCGGAGTTGACCCATTCTTCGGGCCAGCCGTGATAGACGACGTCCTGCAACAAGTGCCGGCGCAGGCGCTGGGCTTCTTCCGTCCATTGTTGGGCGTTCGTGGCTGTGGGCGGCGGAGCGACGCGGTTTAAGATATAGGACTTTATCTGGAGCAGGGCCGCGCTCGGCGCGAGTATCTCTTCGCCCAGGACTGCGCCCAGGTCATCGGGATCGCTTTGGCCACAAGCAGGGCCCGAGACGAACAGGAAAGTGAGGAGCACAAAACCGAGGATGTCAAGACGAGGGCGAAACCGCCACATCGGCGCCTCCCGAACTGAGGGATGGCTTCTCGCAGGAAGCCGCTTTGCTGGCCGGAACTGCTTGCGCGTGGCTACACCGGCGGACAAGCAGCGAAAGCATAACCGGAATTGCACCCGATGACTATCTCGTCCGCAGCAGGGCCCCGCCCACAACCGCCGTCATCAGGGGGTCGGAGCGGAACTTGTCCCGACCTGGTCGGGAGCTCCGACATAAAGCCACTGTTTTCACTGCGGCTTTAGCCGCTGAGGAACTGTGTTCACCCCTGCCACACGGGCTTTTCAGGCCGGCATCTTCCTGTAGCCACCGCGGAATTTGCACCGATAAATCGGGGTCGCCAGCCGGAGCGGGCACCTCTTCGCTCGCAGCTCCGCGTGCTCCACGCTCCGATTTCGCTCAACTCGATCCGACATCCCCCGAAGATTTTCCTGGCTGACCCTGACACTGAGCGATGGATTACTCCGACCGTGGAGCAGGAGAAAGAATGGTCACAGTTATGCTGTCGCTCCAAAGGCAGGGAGAATTCATCGTGCACCTGCTTGTGCCTCTGCTGAATGTCAATACCACACGGTTGTGCTGGTAACAGTCTTTTAGCTCCGAAGCACCGTTGCCGGAATTGGCTTTTGGATGAGTCCACCCTTCCTTTTTAAGGAAACGTAAAATGTCTCCCTCCAATTTTAGAATGTGAGCGTTAGCGGTCGCGTCGTCGGATTCCTGATCGCCGTAGTCTAGTTGGATCTTATTGTTCGAGGATAAATCTTCGACACCGCAGAAGCCGCTCGATATTCCGAAAAGAGGCGTACCGAAATTAGGGTATGTCACTTGCCAGTCTGCTAGCTCTTGCAGTCTGGCTATCTCGGAAGGGAAGGTAAACGGAGAGCGGTGGGGATTAGTTTTTTGAAGCGAAGAATCCGGTAGCATGAACTTCGCCGTAGACAGGACCCGCTCCCAATCTGAAAGCGATCCCCCCTGCGACGAATCATCAAAACGAGCATGGAATTCGTAGCAAACGCCATGGGAATAGGCTGCGTAGTCACGCTGAGCAAGCAGCGACGGGCCGCTGCGAGGAGAATGGGGGAGGATGTATTCCTGCCAGAGAAAGGTAACGCCATCTATAACGATGTTTCCAGAAGGGTCTGTGGGAGGCACACCGAAGCGAGACGGCATCGGCTGACACGTTTCCTCGTCGAGACCGAGGTGAATACCAAAATACAATGCAGGGCGAGAAGCGATGTAGGGCACGGGGAATTGAGATGGTCTCCCCGGCAACTCCAACTTAGCGAAAAGATATTCTCCCCGATCCGGGCCTGGCATGAAATCGCGCGCCCTTACACCGGCCCCTTGCCCGCGGAAGAGCGTGTATCTGCTCGAGTATTGAAATGAGATTCCGTAGGTGTGATTCTTATAGTCAAAACCATCCACCTCACCCTGCCCGACTGACGCACGGCTTTGAGCTTGCCAAGCATTCAGATACGGATTTGATTCCGTAAAAGCGATTGCCAGAAAAACGAACTGCAAAAACAGATTGCCAAAGTCTAATCGCATTGCCCGCGCCCGAGGCCACTTGGCGTTGCGTCGCGAGTTCAAATTCACAGTCACGCTACCCCACTATGAACTATATGAGCCGGGTGCCGCACCCTTCTGCTTTGGAAGGGTGCGGGTTTTTCTTCGACGCTTGAGCCGCGCCACCGCGATGAGCGGATTTTGTGAGTTCCTATTCTGACAAGAACGATTGATAATTGCTGTCTTTCGTGACACTTGGCCCGCCTTCCCTCCCCTCTCGACCTACCAAAGCCGGACCGCTCCCTCTATCCCGTTGCCCCTCAAGCACATAGAAATATCGTTTGACATACCTGTACTTTTGTGTTAACATTCGCAGGATAAATCGGTTAAGCATTCGCAGGAATGCCTGCTTCCGGCCGGCCCGGCGCATCCGCTCTTTGACAAAATGACGGCTAACTCCTTTAGAGGCACATTCTTACAAACTCCTTCGTTGCCAATTCCTTTGTCACCAATCTCTTACAAGGCCGGAACGTAACGATATGTCAACAAACGACTTATAAGTCCTTTCGCAGCACATCGTTACGGGAACAGTCGCCCCTAAGTCCTTTCCTGGCACATCCTTACGAGAAATAGGGGGGTGGGGGGAGGGGGATTGGGCGGACAAGGTCTGCGCAGGCAAGAGTGTCCTTCGACTACGCTCAGGACAGGCCCTTCGACTCCGCTCAGGGCAGGCAGATTGCTGTTCTCTTTTCCGTCTTCCACCGTCAGCGTGTACGTGGTGTCCTTCGTCGGAGCCACGTTCACGCACCGCGCATACGACGGCCACACCGGCTCCTTCGGCGGCGGATCGATTCGCACCGTCTTGGCGTTCGCCACGCCATAACACAACTGCGCCGTCTCGCCCCGCCGCAGGATCCTCGGACTCCCCGAAAAACTCTGAATCTCCAGACGGTTTCCTCCCATCATCTCCACCGCCCGCGCCGCCTCTTCGCGTTCCTTCGCCTTCGCGCGCTCTTCAATCGTCCGGTTCTCCTCCCAGCGCGAAAAGAACACAAAGCCCAAGTACACTACGGCCACCGCAATCAGCGTCGTCGTGTAGACGAACGGATTCCGGAAAATGGATTTTTCCTCGTGCTTTTCATCCGCAAGCATCGGCGCGCTCCGCAAAAATCATCTTTAGCAGGTATGCAGGATGGCGAACGACGGAAAATTTTAGCGGGCTCTGCAAGGAAAGCTTCGCCGGGGAAAGCTCACTCGCCGTACGGGACCCAGATGTTTTTCACCTGGTGCGCATGGTGCAAAAACCAGCGGCCCTCGCCCTGCTTCGCGTCGAACCAGTCAATGGCCCGGCCCTCGTTTGTGAACACCTGCTTCACGTTGCCGATGGAAAGAGCTTTTGCCGTTGCGCCGCTGGCCTCATCGCCGAAGCACCAGATGGCGTCCACGTCGTCGTGCTCCGCCAGAAT
Organism: Acidobacteriota bacterium; assembly: GCA_003224195.1. Lineage (GTDB taxonomy): Bacteria > Acidobacteriota > Terriglobia > Acidiferrales > UBA7541 > Acidiferrum. Next base: position 3,485 of record QHYP01000104.1, read on the forward strand.
TTTCAGCAGTTCCGAAGCGCGGCCCGTCACGATGTTCACCGCGCCGTCCGGCAAATCGCTTGTCTCAAAAACCTGGTACAGATCGCCGGTAATGAGCGGATACGCCTCCGACGGCACTGCAATCGCCGTATTGCCCGCGGCTATCGCCGGCATCACGACGGACAAAAACCCGAGCAGCGGCGCTTCCGCAGGACAGATGATCCCAACGGTGCCGAGTGGCTCATTCATCGCGATCGCGATGTTGCGGAACGGCGGATTGTGTACCGCGCCGTCGTACTTATCGGCCCACGCTGCGTACGAAAAAATGCGCTCGATGCCGGTCCGCACTTCCGCCTGCGCTTGCTCGCGGCCCACGGCGGCGGCGAGCCGTCCGGCAATCTCTTCGCCGCGCTGCGAGAGGTTTTCCGCGATGTAGTAGAGCACTTGCGCGCGAGCGTGCGCCGTCGCCTTGGCCCACCCTTCGGCCTTGCGCGCCGCTTCGACGGCGTTGCGAATGTCTTTGCGATTGCCGAGTGGCGCTTCGCCGAGCAAACGGCCGTCCGCGCCGCGCACTTCGATGCTGTAGCCGGAATCCGGACGCGCCTGCTTGCCGCCGATGTAGAGCTTCACCGTCCGGTCAATGGTCGGCACGGCGGCGTCGGCATCTTGCTCGCGCGCCGCGCCGCCCGCGAGCTTCGCCGGCTTCAGCGCCGGCGCGTGCTTGAACCAGGCGGGCTCGAGATACTCGAACAGCCCTTCGCGCCCGCCCTCGCGTCCGTAGCCGCTCTCGCGATAGCCGCCGAAGCCGCACGACGCGTCGAAGAGGTTTGTGCTGTTCACCCACACCACGCCCGCCTTCAACTGCGCGGCCACGTGCAGCGCCACGTTGATGCTCTCGCTCCACACGCTCGCCGCCAGACCGTACGCCGTGTTGTTGGCGAACTCCACCGCCTCGCGCGGCGTGCGGAACGTCATGGCCGCCAGCACCGGCCCGAAGATCTCCTGCTGCGCCACGATGGATGTGGGGTGAACGTTAGTCAGCAACGTGGGCGGATAATACAGCCCCCGCGACGGCAAGGGGGTGGGTGGCTGCCAGCAAATCGCCCCCTCCGCCACCCCCTGATTCACCAGGCGCTCGATGCGCTCGAGCTGCACGCGCGCGACAATTGCGCCGATGTCGATCGCTTTGTCGAGCGGCGCGCCGATGCGCAAAGTGGTCATGCGGTCGCGCACCTTCGCGGTGAGTTTTTCCGCGATGCTTTCCTGCATCAGCAGGCGCGAGCCGGCGCAGCAGACTTGCCCCTGGTTGAACCAGATGCCGTCCACCAGGCCTTCCACCGCGCTGTCGAGATCGGAATCCTCAAAGATGATGAACGGCGATTTTCCCCCCAGCTCGAGCGAGAGCTTCTTGTGGCTCTGCGCCGTCGCTTTGCGGATGGCGCGGCCGACTTCGGTCGAGCCGGTGAACGCGATTTTGTCCACGTCCGCGTGCTTCACGAGCGCTTCGCCGGTCGAGCCGTCACCCGTGACGATGTTCACCACGCCGCGGGGCAGGTTGATCTCCTGGCAGATTTCCGCGAACGCCAGCGCGGTCAGCGGAGTGAATTCCGCCGGCTTCAATATGACCGTGTTGCCGGTCGAGAGCGCGGGCGCAATCTTCCAGGCGAGCATCAGCAGCGGAAAATTCCACGGAATAATCTGTCCGACGACGCCGCAGGCCACAAAGCCCGGAAATTCCTGCTCGAGAAGTTGCGCCCATCCCGCATGGTGATAAAAATGGCGCGCGACGAGCGGAATATCGATGTCGCGGCTCTCGCGAATCGGTTTGCCGTTGTCCATCGTCTCGAGCACGGCGAGCCGGCGCGAATGCTTCTGCACCAGCCGCGCTATCGCGTAGAGATGACGCGCCCGCGCATGACCCGAGAGCGCTTGCCACGGACCGAGCGCCGCGCGCGCCGCCCTCACCGCGGCATCGATGTCCGCCGCCGTGCCCTGCGCGACTGCGGCGAGTTTTTCTCCCGTCGAGGGATCTGCCGTGCTGAAGTAGCCGCCCGCAACCGGCGGCTGCCACGCGCCGTTGATGAAGTGGCCGAAGCGCCGCTCGTGCCGGTCGAGCCACGTAAGCGCCTCGCGCGGATCTTCCGGCGCGGGGCCGTACTCCATGCTCACGAATTTTTCGACGATGCTCATTTTTGGCGCGACGCCACCGCCATGTCCTCGTGGCTACGCGATGGGGTGACGATAGTCCGCCGAATAACGTCCGGTGGCGTGATATTCGAGCTGCCGCTCAATATCCGCCAGCATGCCGCTCACCCCGAACCGGAACAGCTCCGCGCGCAGCCACGATGCGCCGAGTTCTTCCTTCATCAATGCGAGCCACTCGAGCGATTGCTTCGCGGTGCGCAGGCCGCCCGCGGGTTTGAAGCCCACGGCCATGCCGGTCTCCTGCGCGTATTCACGGATCGCGCGCGTCATCACCAGGCCGACAGGGAGTGTCGCATTCACAGCTTCTTTGCCGGTAGAAGTCTTGATGAAGTCGGCGCCAGCCATCATGGCGACGAAACTGGCGCGTGCGACGTTCCGCAGAGTGAGCAAATCGCCCGTGCCGAGAATCACTTTCATGTGCGCCGGGCCGCAGGTGTTTTTGAAGGTTGCGACTTCGTCGTAGAGGGCTTGCCACCTTCCTCCGAAGACGTGCGCGCGGGTGATCACGACGTCAATCTCCTGCGCGCCGGCCTCAACCGAGCGGCGAATTTCCGCGACGCGTTCCGCCAGAGGAGAGAGGCCCGCGGGAAAGCCCGTGGAGACGGCCGCGACGCGGATGCCGCTGCCCTCGAGCGCGCGCAGAGCCGTTTCGACGAACGCATGGTAGACGCACACGGCGGCGACTTTCAGATCGAGTTCTTCGATCCCGAGCCGCTTCACGAGCTCTTGCTGGAGGGGCTGGCGCGCTTTCGCGCACAGCCGGCGCACGCGCTCGTCCGTGTCGTCGCCGGAGAGCGTGGTCAAATCCATGCAGGAAATCGCGCGCAGCAGCCAGGCAACCTGCCAGTCTTTCTTCACTGTGCGGCGGGCGACGAGTGTTTGCGCGCGGCGCTCGACCGCGCTGGTGTTGACGCGGACGGCGTCGATCCAATCGAGGTTCAGCGGGATGCCGCGGTTCGGCTGTAACGCCCGCCCGGAGAGCTCCGCGATGGCTGTGTCCGCGGCGGAGGCGAGAGGCTCGGCAGTCCGGGAGTTCAGCCCTTCCGCGATGCCGTACCGCTTGATGTGTTCGACGGCCATGAAACCTTCCCCTAAACGTCCTCGCTCGAAGGTGTTACGAGGGCGCTTGAGCCGGCACAGTGGCTCACGCCCCGAATACTCGAATTCTACAGCAGAATAGAGCGGGGGCGTAGGATGGCCTTGTGCCACGCCTGCCAAAAAGACGTTCGCATGCGGCTTGCTCAAGATTAATCGGTAAGGACGGCATCATCGGTGACGAGTTGCCGGGTTAGATCCAGGTGGGGGGCCCCCCAAAGCCGCTTGCGCACGCGGCGGCGGGCCAGTTTCCGAGTAGCCGACCACTCGTCCAGAATCGTCGGATCGATCCGCTGCGCACCGATGCACGGGGAAATCCGGGTTAACACTGTACGAGTTGCGCGTTAGAACTAAGCCGTGGCTCTGACTCCCTCGATACACTCCGGACGTCGGGAGTGTTTTCGAGTGAGAGGGGGATTTTGCAAAGAACAATAACAGGCCGTGACCAGAAGAACGAAATGTCACCGCTTAACCTGAATCCTGCATGGAAAATGGCCCAAATCGGATCTACAGGATTGTTAATGTCGTCTGTTCGGATGAAGTTCATGGTATCCAAAGCGGCCGCGGATGCGCCGGAGTGTTTCGGCGAAGTCGGCAACGCAGGGGTAGTCTCCCTGTTGTTAAGCGTAAATGGAGCGGCGCATCTGTGTAAATTCTAGTCTAGGGCTTTGCGGCCGACGCCGCCTGCGTGCCTACCGCCTGAGCCCTGCGGAAGGCGTCGAAGTCCGCCCAGACATGCTGCACGGTCTTCTCCTCGAAAGTCTTGACCGTGGGGTCCCCGCCCTTCGCGGAATAGATTTCCAGCTTCACCTGACCGCAGTCCGGATTCACGGCGTCCGGCGAATACATGTACACCCCTTTGTAGGTGGAATCTTCCATCTTTACCACCCGGTTTCGGACCGACACCGTCACCGGAACCCTCCCAGGATGGATCGGCCGCACTTCCTTGTCTCCACAAAACAGCTTCATCGTCTGGAAATCGGTCTTGAACTTGAGTTTTGCAGCCGAGTTTGGGTTGAGCGAGCGGCCGAACGCTGATCCGAACCCTTCCTTGGCCTTCGGCATCACATATATTGCGAATACTGCTGGATGCGCGCCGGCTTCTTCTTCCCACTCCTTCGGCGCATCGGAATCGCCAGTGCTTCCGTCCGCGCTTTGTTGTTTCTTGTTGCGCTTCTGATGCTCGCGCTCGGCCTGCAGCCGCCTCTCCTCCTGCTCCCGGTAATCCAGAGGAGGTGTGGAAAGAGCGATATTGAAATCTCCGGCGGCGAAATAGTACGGGCGTGCATCGTATTTTTCCGCCCGCAACGCTTCCTTGAGCCCTTCGATCGGATAAGGCGTCAGAGGCTCGACCGGAAGGAGCGCACCCGGCGGCGGAGTGCCCCTAACTTTCGCGCGATTCTGCTCGAGCAGCGCAAGTGCCTCCTCAATACGCACGATACCCGACACGCCCGGCCCGCCTTCTCCGCGCGTGCCGAAGGTAGTCAACCCGATAACCTGGCCCGCTCCGTTGAACAGCGGCCCGCCTGAACTTCCCGGGTTAATGTTGATGTCCGACATGATGGTGTGCGGCTCGACCTTGCTGACGATGCCGGTGGTGATGATCTTATCGAGGCTGAGCGGGCTGCCGATGGTGAACACCCGCTCGCCTTCCTCGACCGGAGTCCTGCCAGCTCCGGGCCTATACAGCGGTGCGGGTGAAGCGTTCGGCAGGGCAGCCATGTTCACCGACAGCAATGCGACGTCCTTCTGGGGATCGGCGGCAATCAGCTTGGCCACGATTTTGTGCGTCCGGTCAAACTGCACGGCCAAATACTCCGAATTGCCCACGACGTGCTGATTGGTCAGGATGAGCCCCTTCCCGTCCACGAAGAATCCCGTGCCGTGCCCCGATTCGCTCCTCACGGTCACCACGGTGTTCTTCAGTCGCTTGAACTGTTCGGTGAGGTCATTGGCGGCGGGCTTTGCAGACGATGCCGGAGCAGCAGTCTCCTCCACTTTGGCGTTGTCATTGGTTAAGTCAATGTTCCGCTCGGCGTCCGAAAGCGATACCTGAATATTCCAAGAAAAGCGCCTACCTCCCAACTCGGCAGGCTTCGGCGACGAAACCGTGCACCGCCCCGGCGGAAGCTGTGCTTCCGCGGTTCCGTCTAGGCTAGTCTTCACCTCCGCGGCCCTTGCCCCGCTCTTGAGCGACACCACGAAAAATGGCACCGGTTTCTGATTGAGTTCTTGATCCACAAGGATCACCCGGACCCGAACTTTGACCAGATTGGGCTGTGCCAGCGTTCCCGAAGCGGATACGAGTCCAAACAAGACCACCGATAAGTAGCGTTTCATGGCCTGCCTTTCGACGAAGGACAGCTGCTTCGATGATCGGCCCGCTTCCGCCACGGATCAACGATGGCAGATCATTCGGGTTCCAATGAGTTAATCTGAATCCTGCGTGAAAAATGGGCCGAGCACGAACGCGTTCGAGTTGCTTGTATGAGAATCCTAGCTCAGGGCGACCGTGGACTGGAGCGGGAGCTTCTCCGGGCCAAGCCCAGGATCCCAAACATCATGACGAGGTCCTTCTCTATGAGGAGCGACTGTCCCGTTCGCAACGCCGGCGAATTCTTGCACACATCGTCTGTTGCGCTGATCTCTATCCGTTAAGGCTCGTCACATCGCTAAATCGGCACTTTAAGCAAGCGTCGCTCTGGGTCGTTGCACGCACGGGATCCGTGCAACAACAACATGGGAGCTAAACTCAGCAACGGAAGCAGCAGCGATGATGCGGAAACGAGGGAAATACGGACCAGCAAGTTTCTGTTAATCATCTCGAACCGCCGTGTACAGACCCGCACGCACGGTGGTGTGGCAGGGGTCAGCGCGCAACCGCTGCCCCCATGCCGATCTGGTTGGCAAACCGGAGATGTGGCCATCTGACACCTTGGCGATTGTGCCCGAGTGACGGGGCACTCGGAAACTGACCCGGGGCCGGAACTGGAAGGCCCTTTTCCTTTAGCCCTGAATTCTGGTATCTTCACCCACCACCGGAGTTTTCCCCGCCCTGGAGATCGCCATGAAGATCAGAGTCACGATCAACGGAAAAAGCTATTCCCACGACGTGGAGCCGAGGCTGCTCCTCATCCATTATCTGCGCGAGGTCGTGGGACTGACCGGGTCGCACGTGGGCTGCGAGACATCGCTTTGCGGAGCCTGCACGGTCGAGCTGAACGGGAAGGCCGTCAAAAGCTGCACGATGTTCGCTGTGCAGGCCGACGGCGCAAGCGTCGTCACGGTTGAAGGCTTGGCCACAGACGGCAAGCTCCATCCAGTGCAGGAAGCATTCTGGAATGAGCACGGCCTGCAATGCGGCTTCTGCACGCCCGGGATGATCATGGCGTCGAAGCAGATTCTGGACCGCACTCCAAAACCCACCGAAGAAGAGATCCGCCACGGCCTGGAAGGCAACGTTTGCCGTTGCACCGGGTATCAGCACATCGTAAATGCAGTGAAAGCCGCCGCGGCCGGGGCGGGAAAGTAGGAGGCGACAATGGCGACCACGATGACGCAAACCGAAACCTTCGTCGGGAAGCGCGTCCGCCGGCGTGAGGACCCGCGACTGATCACCGGCACGGCCACCTACGTCGAGGACATCCAGATGCCGGGCATGCACTACGCGGTCATCGTGCGCAGCCCGCATGCAGCGGCCAGGATCCGCTCGATCAAAACCAAGCAGGCGGAGGCGGCGCCCGGTGTAGTGGCGGTGTACACGGGCAAGGACACCGAGCGCGTCGGGCCGGTTCCGTGCGGAGCATCGCTGCCGGGGTTGCGCGTTCCGCACCATCATGTTTTGGCGACCGACCGCGTGTACTTCGTCGGGCATCCGGTGGCTGTGGTGGTAGCGACGGACCGCTATCTCGCTCGGGACGCCGCGGACCTTGTGGAAGTGGATTACGACGTGTTGCCAGCGGTGGCCGATCCGGAGAAAGCGCTGGCCAAGGGCGCTCCGGCCGTGCACCCCGAGTGGCCGGACAATACCGCGTTCACCTTTCACCAGGAAGGCGGTGACGTGGACAAAGCGTTTGCGGAAGCCGACCTCGTGGTCAAGCAACGCATGACCAGCCAGCGCCTGATCCCCATGGCCCTGGAGACGCGTGGTGTGGTGGCGGAATGGCGCGGAGCCGACCGGCAGCTCAATCTGTACACGTCGACGCAAATCCCGCACCTGGTGCGTACGCTGGTGGCGCAGATGCTGAGCCTCGAGGAAAACCGCATGCGCGTGGTGACGCCCGAGGTCGGCGGTGGATTCGGGAGCAAGCTGAACGTCTACGCTGAAGAGGCGCTGATGGGCTTCGTGGCCATGAAGATCAACAAGCCCGTCAAGTGGATCGAATCGCGCCGTGAGAATTTCCTTTGCACCATCCACGGCCGCGGCCACGTGGACTATTACGAAGTGGCGGCGAAGCGCGACGGCACGATTCTCGGCATCAAGCTCAAGATCATTCAAGACCTCGGCGCCTACCACCAGTTGCTGACGCCGGCAATCCCTACGCTCAGCGTCCTCATGATGCCCGGCCTTTACAAGACAAAAAACGTTCGCGCAGACATCGTGGGTGTGTTCACCAACTGCATGCCGACCGACGCCTATCGCGGCGCCGGACGCCCGGAGGCGACTCACGGCATCGAGCGCATGGTCGATCTTCTGGCAGACGAGCTGAAGATGGATCCGGCCGAAATCCGGCTCAAGAATTTCGTCGGCAAGGACGAGTTTCCTTACGCAACCGCAACGGGGCTCATGTATGACTCGGGCGATTACGCCGCGCCGCTCAAGAAGGCGCTCGAGATCGTCGGCTACCAGAAGCTGCGCCAAGAGCAGATCGAGGCGCGCAAGCAAGGAAAGTGGATGGGCATCGGCATTTCGACGTACGGCGAGATCTGCGCTATCGGTCCGTCACCGGCCACGCCCGCCGGCGGGTGGGAAAGCGCCACGGTGAAGATCGAACCCTCGGGCAAAGTGACCGTGATGACCGGCGCTTGTCCGCATGGCCAGGGCGAGGAAACCACGTTCGCTCAGATCACTGCCGACGAGCTTGGCGTTGGTCTTGACGACGTGCTGGTGATCCGCGGGGACACGGCGATCGTGCAGTACGGTATCGGCACCTTCGGCAGCCGCGCCACGGCGATCGGCGGCACGGCGCTCTATTTCGCGCTGCAAGATCTCAAGGCGAAGATCAAGAAATTCGGCGCGATGCTGCTGGAGTCGGAGGACGTCACATTTTCCGCGGGCCAGGTGACCTGCAACAGAACGGGAAAGAGCAAGTCGCTCCAGGAAATCGCCGGGGCGAGCTACCGGGCGTTGAAGCTGCCGCCGGAAACCGAACCCGGGCTGCTCGCGACGCGCTTCTGGGAGCCGCCGAATTTTACTTTCCCGTTCGGCGCGCACATCGTTGTGAGCGACATCGACGGCGAGACCGGCCAGATCAAGATCCGCCGCTACGTCGCCGTGGACGATTGCGGCAACATGATCAATCCGCTGCTTGTCGACGGGCAGGTGCACGGCGGCGTGGCGCAGGGGCTCGGCCAAGCGCTGTGGGAGCAAGTCGTGTACGACGACAACGGCCAGCTTGTCACCGGCGAGTTGATGGACTACGCCGTGCCGCGAGCGCACATGATGCCCTGGATTGAAAACGACCACACGACCACTCCTTCGCCGGTGAATCCACTGGGCGTCAAGGGTGTGGGCGAGGCGGGCACGATCGGGTGTTCGCCCGCCGTAGTCAACTCTGTGGTGGATGCGCTCTCGCCGCTGGGAGTTCGACACATTGACATGCCGCTGACGCCGGAAAAGATCTGGAAGCTGATTGCAGGGGGAAACTGAAATGATTCCGCAAAAATTTGAGTACACCGCGCCGAAAACGCTCGATGAAGCGCTGCTCTTGTTGGCGGCCGGAGCAAAGCCCCTGGCCGGCGGCATGAGCCTGATTCCGATGATGAAGCTGCGGCTGGCCGCGCCCGAGCATCTGGTGGACCTGGGCAAGCTGAAAGACCTGAACTACATTCGCGAAACGGACGGCACACTGCACATCGGCGCCACCACGACGCACGCGGAGATCGAAAGCTCGCCGATTCTTCGCAAGAAGTGTCCGCTGCTGGCCGAGACCGCGGCGGCGATCGGGGATGTGCAGGTGCGCAACATGGGCACCATCGGAGGCAGCGTGGCGCATGCCGATCCGGCGGCCGATTATCCAGCCGCGCTCCAGGCCCTCGAGGCAAAGCTGGCGCTGAAGGGGGCAAAATCGGACCGCATTGTGGCCGCGGCCGATTTCTTTGTGGACGCTTTCACGACTGCGCTGCAACCGAATGAGATTATCCGCGAGGTGATTGTGCCTGTCGAAGCCGCCGGCACGGGGACGAGCTATCAAAAGATGTTCCATCCGGCGAGCGGGTTCGCGATTGTCGGCATTGCCGCGCGGGTTCGGAAGAAGGCTGGAAATATCGCTCTCGTGCGCATCGGCGTGACCGGGCTCTCGAATCGCCCCTATCGTGCGGCCACCGCTGAAAAGGCGCTTGAAGGCAAATTGGGTTCGGCCACGGAGATTCAGAACGCCGCGGCGCTGGTCGCGAAGGGTGTCGATGCGAACTCCGACCTGCACGCCTCGGCCGAATACCGGCGGCATTTGGCGGTCGTTCATGCGGCGCGGGCGCTGATGACAGCGCTCGCGAGGACGGCGTGAAGATTTCCGGCTCTTATACTCTGCCGCTTCCCCCGGAACGCACCTATCAGATGATGCAGGATCCCGAAGTCCTGGCGCGCGCCATTCCTGGTTGCGAAGGGCTTGAAAAAACCGGCGAAGGCGAATATCGCATGAAGATGCAGATGGCGCTGGCGAGTCTTTCCGGCGCTTTCGAGGGCCGCGTGCGCATCACCGATCAGACTCCTTCTTTGAGTTTCCGGCTGGTGGTCGAGGGCGCGGGACGCATCGGGTTCGTGAAAGGCGAGGGTCTGCTGAAGCTCCGTGCGGCCGACGGAGGTACCGAGGTCTCCTATGAAGGCGAGGCGCAGGTGGGGGGCACCATCGCGGCCGTGGGCCAGCGCCTGATCGATGGAACGGCCAAGATGATGATCAAGAAGTTTTTCGAGAAATTCGCGGAGGCGGCAAGCTGAGCCTGGACCTGTATTACGCTCCGGCGAAGCCGTCACTCTGGTTTCCTTGAAACGTCAATAATTTGCGTCGCACTCCGGCTGTCACCTCCAGCTTCAGCACTTCAAACAACGTCGCAGCAATTGAACTGCAAAGGCCTTATCCGCGAGCTGTCGGCGTTTTGGAATCCCCCGAGACAGTCGCCAGAGCAGTCCAGGTGCGAAGCACCTCCGCAACAGTCCATGCCTGGGCGATGCAGCCCCGCGGGGCGAAGGGCGCGTCGCCGTCGAAGATTTCGCTTAGAGTGCCTAACCCGTGGATTCGCAATTGGTCGGCCATGGGCCTGAGGAAGGACATGGCGAGCTCTGCGTCCTTATACACGCGCAGATGCGCGAGCGCGAACGGCCCCAATAGCCATCCCCACGCAATGCCCTGATGATAGGAGGCGTCGCGCTCACGCGGAGAGCCACCATAGTGTCCGCGATATTGTGGCGAGCCCGGCGACAGGCTACGCAAGCCGTGTGATGTGAGCAAGTGGCGTGAGCAAGTGTCCACGACCGCTCGCTGCTGCTCTGGGCTAATAGGACTTTCGGGCAAGGAGACCACGAATATCTGATTGGGCCTCAGCGACGAATCGTTCCCATCGGGGCCATCAATCACGTCGAAGCAACACCGCGCCGAATCGCTCCAGAAACGCTGGAAACCTTCCCGGACTCGCTCGGCCATGCTTGCGTAAGCCGCCGCATCTTTGCCCAGCGCATTCGCAAACTTTGCCATCGAGTGCAGAGCGTTGTACCAGAGAGCGTTTACCTCGACCGGCTTGCCGATGCGGGGCGTGACCACCCAGTCGCCAACTTTTGCGTCCATCCAGGTGAGCTGGACACCTGGCTCGCCGGCGAAGAGCAAGCCATCGCCTGGATCGACGTGGATGTTGAAGCGCGTTCCCCGGACGTGCCAGTCAATGATCTCTGCGAGGACAGGATATAAGCGATCAAGAAACTCAGCGTCGCGAGTGGCCTCCCAGTACTGCCGCAGCGCTTCGAAATACCAGAGGGTTGCGTCTACGGTGTTGTACTCCGGGGTCTCGCCGGTGTCAGGAAATACATTTGGCAACATGCCGCGCTCCACGAACCGAGTGAAGGTGCTGAGGATCTTGCGGGCAACTTCCGGCCTCCCGGTCGTCAGCGTCAAGCCGGGCAGCGCGATCATCGTGTCGCGCCCCCAATCGCAGAACCAATGGTAGCCGGCAATCATGGAGAGTGCCTCGGCATCCTCCGGTAGAGGCCGTCGCACAATGAACTGGCCGCCAGCAAGGACCAACTGCTTTATCCACGCGGGCGATTCCTCCGAGACTTGGGGCTGCGCTGCACGCCAGCGATCGAGCAAGGTTTGTTCGTGGGCGGCTTGCCTTCCCCAAGCCGACTCACCATCGAATCCCGCAGTGGCCTCCGTTGTCAGAACAATGGTTGCCGATTCCCCGGGTGCGACCACCGCACGAAAAGTTCCGGCATGTAAATGGTCCTCGTGATCGTCCAAACCGCGGTAGCGCTCAAGCACAAGATCGAAATTCCGGAACCAATCATGTGCAGACTCGCCGGTGCCGCGTTGGCTAAGAAGGTAGAACGGGGCGGCGCCCTCGTAAGCCAGCACGCGCAATCCGCTCTCGACCTGGCTGACCTCCATATGCCAATCGCCAGCATGCGTTGTCGAGTGGTAGTCGCGGTAATTGACCAACGCCTTGAGTGTCAGTTCGACGGGCGCTCTGCCGCGCACGAGTCCATACCGGACGTAGGTCGTGTTCGACCCCTGCTCCATCCAGATACGCTTCTCGATGAGCGCATCGCCGCAAGCGAAGTTCCAAACGGGCGCTGTCCCGTCCAGGCGAAAAGATTCGATGTTTCGGAAACCTTGCGGTTCGATTGCGCCCCCGGCCCAGCGATTCGCCGCAAGCGCGTATGACTCTCCGTCGTAGTCGGCCGTCTCATCGAGCTTGGCGACGAGCAGCGTGCGCCCCGAGGGGGGCTTGAGGGCCGCGAACAACAAGCCGTGATATCGGCGGGTCAGGTTTCCGGCCATCGTTCCGGAAGCAAAACCGCCGATGCCATTCGTGACGAGCCATTCGCGTTGTTCCGCCGCCAGAAGGTCTCCGGCAATGTCTCGCCCACAATGAATTGCATCGGGATGGCGCAAAATCGGCGCGAGCTTTTGTCTTTCGGAAACAGGTTCTGTCTTGGCGTTCATATTTGTCTCCCCGACGTAGGCGGATGAGCGGCGTATTCCTCTTGACCACACTCCCCTGTTCTGCGCGCAGTCGGTGCCGCTAAAATATCCGCCTCTTCCGATGAAAGAACCTTTGGAGGTTTTGCCGCGTCCTTCGTAAACCTGATAACGGAAGAAAGGGCCGAGGCGAATCGGGATGCTATTGGCCGCCGAACTCAATTCGCGACAGGCGAGGGCACAGCGCGTTTTTTTGCGCCAAGCTTCATCATCACAACAACCAGCCCTGCATCTTTCGGTGCAACTTTGGGGCGCTGGAATCGGCCAGTAAGATATCACACTCATTTCACGTGTGAAGGAGCCTTTAGAAAATGAAATACGACGCAATCGTCATCGGCTCGGGCCAGGCTGGCAATCCACTCTCGCAAAAACTCGCCGACTACGGCTGGAAGATGGCTCTAATCGAAAAGGCGCACCTGGGCTGGACCTGCATCAACACCGGTTGCACGCCGACGAAGACGATGGTCGCTTCCGCCCAGGTCGCCTACTATGCGCGCAACGCATCGCGCTGGGGCGTGAAAACAAATGGCGTAACCGTTGATTTGCCCGCGATTGTCGCGCGCAAGAATCGGATCGTAGAAAGCTTCCGCTCCGGACAGCAGGGCCGAGTGGACGAGCGCCCGAACTTGCGTCTCTATCGCGGGCAGGCGCGCTTCACCGGTCCACACAGCCTCGCCGTCGGCGGCGAGACGCTCGAATCTGAGCGAATCTTCATCAATACGGGCACGCGTCCCGCCATTCCCGGCATCGAGGGACTTGAAACGGCCGGCTATCTTACAAACGCCACCATCATGGAGTTGAACGACGTCCCCGATCACCTGCTGGTGATTGGCGGAGGGTACATCGGCCTCGAGTTCGGGCAGATGTTCCGGCGCTTCGGCAGCCGCGTGACAGTCATCCATCACCGCGACGAGATTCTGCCACGCGAGGACCCGGAAGTTTCCGGCGAACTGCGAAAGATCCTCGAAGCGGAGGGCATTCATTTCGCGCTGAACACCCGGACGACGCGCGTTCAAAAAACGGACGGACAAGTCGTCCTGACGATTGAGGGCCCGAAGGGCGCTTCTACCCTTGTAGGTTCCCATCTCCTTGTCGCTACCGGCCGCGTCCCGAATACGGAAGACTTGAGTCTGAAGAAAGCCGGGGTGGAACGCGACACGCGTGGGTATATCAAGGTGAACAGCCGCCTCGAGACCAATGTTCCGGGCGTCTGGGCACTGGGCGATGTGAAGGGCGGACCCGCATTCACACACATCTCTTACAACGACTACCAGATTGTTTACGCCAATTTGATCGAAGGAAAGAACTTATCCACCGACAAACGCTATGTGCCGTACTCGGTGTTCACCGACCCGCAACTTGGCGGTGTCGGCCTTAC
>QHYP01000104.1:17575-20954 GCA_003224195.1 Acidobacteriota bacterium
TACAAGCTGAAAGTCGGCAAGATTCCCATGAGCCGCGTCGCTCGCGCCATCGAGCGCGACGAAACTGGCGGCCTGATGAAAATCATTGTGGACGCGTCGAACGATCGAATCCTCGGCGCATCCATCTTGTCGAGCGAGGGGGGCGAACTCGTTCAAATCCTCGGCGCGCTCATTCTGGCCGATGCTCCCTACACGTTGTTGAAAGGCGCGGTTTATATCCATCCCACGCTCGCCGAAGGGTTTTTCGCATTGATGGAATCGGTTCAGCCGCTGAGCTGATTGGATAAGCCGCGAGGCCATGAAAGATGCGGCGCGCTTCCAAGTAGGATACGGAGAGGGGGGGATTCGAACCCCCGGTAGAGGTTTTGGCCCCTACAACGGTTTAGCAAACCGCCGCCTTCAGCCTCTCGGCCACCTCTCCAAAACTAACTCCTTGCGAGATTGTACCTTATAGCTCTTTCTAGTGACAGTCCCTGCCCCATTTGCTGCAATCGAGGGCTCACCTGTCGCCAAATTGTCAGCAAAGCCTTCGAGCTTCACCACTGCGGTCTTTTTGGAATCGAGATTTATATGCGTATAACGCTTGGTTTCGGCGATAGCCGAATGCTTGGAGTTAGGAACGAAAGTATCGGCCAGCGTTCGCTCCTTTACTCTTACTCTTGCTTGTTTTGGTGACGGCGCGTATCGCCGGCAATCTTAATCTTCGTAGGTTTGGCCCTGGCCCCGGGGCTTTGCGGACCTAACCCCGTGCTTTAGCCCCGTGCGCAGCGCGTGTGGAGACCGCGTGGGCCCGCTGGCGAACGGGAGAAGGCGCAGTCAATGGTGCGGTCGGAGCCGAAACGACAACTGGGCCTGTAGCAGCGGCGGCAACGGCAGCTTCGGCCGCCTCGTCGCCGAGCCAGAATTTGAGCTCGGCGAGCTCATCGCCGGTGAGATAACTGGCCTGCCATTGGTCGTTGTCCACCAGGCCATGCCACACCTTGGGGTCTTTGCGGTGGGCTTCGACGTAGCTGTTCCAGCGATAGGTCTGGTAGATGGCGATGATGTTGATGGCGTAGGCGGCGGCGAGGGGAGCGTTGCCTTCGATGATGACCAGGTTGTCGTCATTTGCGTTGGACGCCTTGAAGCCGAGGTTGTGCGAGCCCGTCATCACCACGGGATTTTCGCCGAACGGATCGAGGACGATGACCTTGCTGTGGATGTTGACCATGCTGGCGCCGAGGAGTTCCTGTTCCCAGGTGTCGAATTGTTCCTTGATGTTCCTGGGCACGAGGACATCGTGACTCAGGCGCAGCGGCGGCTCGATGGCATTATTGAACAGGGTGACCGGGTTTTGGACCGCGGTGGTGGGGTCGAGCGCGGCGTCCGGCTGCTTTTGGCCCGTTTGCGGCGCGCCTGGCTTTGTCAGCTGGGGAATGTCCTGGTTGACGACGCCGCGGAAATACAAGTTGGGGTTGTAGTTGGAACCCTGCTGGTTGTGGCGCTCAAGAATGTTCTGAAGCAGCGTCCAGTGCGTGGGGTCCTGCTGGAAAGTTCCGGGATTGAAGAATAGGAAGAGGATGCCTTCCTTGGCAGCGTTGATGAGCTTGCGCGCGTATTGGAGGTCCTGGGCGGCCGAGGTCTTCACGAACCACGGCGTAACTTTGCAGCCATCGATGGGAGAAGCGCTGGCGGTGGAATTGCCCTGGACGAGAGCGGGTGTGTAGTCGTTTCCGGCGGCCTTGAGGCGGTTCCAGGCATCCAGAAAATTTCGCGCGATATTGGCATCGGAAATGATCAATGCATTGTTCGCCTGGGTGCAGAGCCCAGAGGTGGTCCAGTTGGTGCTGCCGGTCAGGACCTGCTGAGGCGTCCCATTGGAGTCGCAAAAGACAACGAACTTGTTGTGTGCAAAGTGGCCCAAAGTGACGATCCGGTCGAAGAGGTTGATTTTCCCCTTGAGTTGGGCGCGTACAGCGCTGTTCTCGTCATTATCCGGCGGATTGTTGCCCTTGAACGCGCCGTTGCCGAGGAGCAGGTTGCAATCCTTGCCGAAGGCCACGAGGGCGGGAATCAATTCAGGGTCGTTGAGTTCATAGAGGGCGGCGAAAATTTTGCCGTTCTTCTTTTTCGTGTCGGCGAGGAGAGAGAGGATTTGGGGCCGGAGGAGGCCGCTGAGAGCGTTCCGCAACGGATTGCCCGATTCCGCCACGAGTTCTTTGATCTTGCTCCCCTTGGGCGCGGCGTCTAGGGCGCGCGAAACCCACTGAGCGGCGACGATACCCTTGTTAAAGTACGCGGATAGGTGCGGCGTGAATTGGCCAGTGATCGTCATTTCTGGGGTTACGGCGGTGGCGTTGTTTGTGTCCAGGGCGAGTTGGTCCTTGTTCGGGCCCACGACGGGCACGACGGAATATTGGACAACATCGCCGGGCGTGACGCCGTAGTCCCACCACATGAAGCGCTGGACCGGAAATTTCCAGGGGTTCGCGGGGTCGAGTTTGTCCGCGTCGGAGAAGCCCACGAAGCCATGGAGATACTCTTCGCCCCCTTTGCGAAGGCGGCGGATGGCAAATCCGCGACAGTTCGGGATGGGCTTACCGTCTGCGGGCAGCCACACCAAGCAGGTGTGGTCCCCGTTGTCGTAAATTTTCAGTTCGATGCTCATCGGGATCCTCGCTGAGTTGGTATTCCTGATGGTGGGCCGGACGATGTTTTTCTAAACTCGTGAAGTATATAGCTTGGTCATGTACTGTCAAGTAGATTCTTAAGCAGTGAAATTCGGCGTGCCGGCTCTTGACGGTTGCCTGAAGCGGCCGGGCTAGCAGCTTCGGGCGGGCTCACAAGGTGGGGTCTGTCGGCAGGGCGGCGCGATTTTCGTGAGTCATGTGGATAGTGCCCGTTTGATCGGCGTAAAAGTTGAGCAAACTGTAGCGCGTCGGCCGTGCTGTCAGGCTGTATGTGTGAGCGGTCCCACCGTTTACCGTACCACCGGGAACATATTGCAGCGTGTAGCCTCCGCGCAATGCGGACTGGGCGGCGGTTTTGGCTTGCTCTCCGAGGGGCTCGAGCGATTCCGGAAAATGGCCTTCCGCGGCGGCATACCGCGTGAGACTCGACTGAACAGCGCGGAGCGCGTCGATTGCGCGCACTTCAGCTTGCTGCGGCGACTCCGTGGCGGAATACTCGGGCAAAACGTACCAGACAAACAGGTAGATGCCGCCGGCGATTACAACGATGACCCAAACCCAAATCAGGAGGAGTCTGGGCGTGCTGCGCGGTTTTGAGGGCTCGGCGGCCAGAGCCGCCTCCGCAAGCAGAGCCAGGTCGGCGCCGCACCGCGGACAGATCTCCGACGCCTGGTTAATCTCCCCCTCGCATTCGGGGCAGCGGTACATCG
>QHYP01000253.1:0-200 GCA_003224195.1 Acidobacteriota bacterium
CTCCAGGGGGACCGTAATGCCCGAGGAGAATGGCGGGAAGAAAAGCACGGGCTTGCTCGAGCAGATCCGCCAGGAGGTCAAGGCGCTCCCGCAAGTCCTGAAAGCAAAGGGCAAGGAGGAGCTGGAGGGCTTGAAGGAGCCCGAAAAGACGCAACTCTTCCGCTCCATCTTCCGCGTCAAGCACGACGACACGCCGCGCA
>QHYP01000253.1:232-4200 GCA_003224195.1 Acidobacteriota bacterium
ACAGCTATACCTGGGGGATGGGCGGCATCACCTTCTACCTCTTCATCGTGCTGACGTTCACCGGCGTCTTGCTGATGTATTATTACCACCCCTCCAAGGTCCAGGCGTTTCGCGACATCCTTTACCTCGAGCACGACGTGCCCTTCGGCAAGCTGCTGCGCAACATGCATCGATGGGCCGCGCACTTGATGGTCATTGCCGTCTGGCTGCACATGTTCCGCGTCTTCCTCACCGGCTCTTACAAGCGCCCGCGCGAATTCAACTGGTGCGTCGGCGTGATCTTGATGGTGCTGACGCTGTTGCTCTCCTTCACCGGCTATCTGCTGCCGGATGATCAGCTCGGCTTCTGGGCCGTGACGGTCGGCACGAACATGGCCCGCGCGACGCCTTTGCTCGGCACCGAAGGGCCGTTCGGCCAGCAATTGGGCATGACGCCGTTCAACGATGTGCGCTTCGCCCTGCTCGGCGGCTCCATCGTGGACGCGAACGCTTTGCTGCGCGCCTACATTTGGCATTGCATCGCCATCCCCATTATCGCGTCGGTGTTCATGGGGGTGCATTTCTGGCGCGTCCGCAAGGACGGCGGAATCTCCGGCCCGGCGCCGGTCATGCTCGAATCAGAGATCAAGGAACAGAAAGGCCCGCGGCCGGTGATCATGAAACCGAGCGGCACGCAGTAGCAGTAACGGAGGCAGCTCTCCATGTGGGGCGATTGGCATCAGCTCTGGGAAATCGTTTCCCTGCCGGACAACATCCCGATTGTCGCGCTCCTGTTTCTGGTGCCGTTCTACGCCTGGTTTGCCTTCCGCCAGGCAAGGCGCACGGATAAGCTCATCGATCAGCTAACCGCAGACGCGCAGCTTGCCAAAAGCCATCACCGGAAGATTTTTCCGTGGAAAACTGGATGGGATCGCGAGGTGCACGTCTGGCCGTATCTGATGCGCATCGAGTTTCTGGCGGCGATCATCGTCACCGTCATTCTCACGGTGTGGTCCATCACGCTGAACGCCCCGCTTGAGGAGCCTGCCAACCCCAATCTGACGATGAACCCGGCGAAAGCCCCGTGGTATTTCCTCGGCTTGCAGGAGATGCTCGTCTATTTCGACCCGTGGATCGCCGGGGTGGTCATGCCGACGCTCATCATCGTGGGCCTGATGGCCATCCCGTATATGGACGTCAACCCTTTAGGCAACGGCTACTACACCTATAAGCAGCGCCGGTTCGCCATTTGGACCTTCCTCATCGGCTTTCTAGGTCTGTGGGTGACCATGATCATCATCGGCACATTCATCCGCGGGCCGGGATGGATGTGGTTCTGGCCGACCCAGACTTGGGACCACACGCGCGTGGATTTCAGCGTGAACCGTAATCTGTACCAGGTCCTGCCGTTCAGCTTGTTCGTGCCCGACAATTTCTGGGGCCGGCTGATTTTCGGGGCGATTGCGGTCGGGGCCTATTTCGTTGTCGCGGGTTATCTGATGCACCGGCTGTGCATGCTGACTGAATTCTCGAGGAAGTTGTACAGTCGCATGACCCTGCTGCAAATCGTCACCTTGCAAACGTTTCTGATTCTGATGCTGTCGCTGCCGGTGAAGATCCTGATCCGGCTCCTGTTCCGCATCAAGTACATTTGGGTCACGCCATGGTTCAGCGTCTAGTGCCGATCCAACTTTTTGAAGCGAACTTTTTTCTGCGCAGAGAAGGAGCAGCAGGGAGGTTTGGTCAGGCGGTATTTGGCTGAATAAGTTGGGACGGCACTAGCCCGCGTCCGGGTGACCGAAAGGGCTTGAGCGACTGTTGCCGTCTTGAAATTCGCGTGGGAGGCTCTGAGTGCCTGAAGTCCAGACGGACGACCCCATCCTGGGAAAATCCTATAGCACCGCGATTCTGATCAGTTCGTTTCTCCTCATGTTGTCGCTCACCTGGGCGCTCTATGACGAGTTCTTCGGACTGCGTCCCTGGCGGAGCTATCAACTGCGCTTCGCCGACGCGTACAGCCGCTATCTGAAAAGGGGAATTCCCAAGCAGGCAGCGGCGCTCAAGGCCATTGAGGATTCGCCGCGCTACCGCGGGTTGCTGCAGGCGCGTGACGCCGCGCACGAAGCGGCCAAGCCGCGCGTCGCGCAAATCGACAAGGAGATGAAATTCGTCAACCTTCAGCTTGGGGACATCGGCGACGCATTCACAACCGCGCGCGGTAAAGTACAGGCGCTCACCTATCAATTGGAACTCGTGCCCGTCGGCTCGAACAGCCGCAAGAGCCGCGAGAAAGACGTTGCGGACGCCAAGAAGGAAACCTACGACGTCGAGCTGCACACAACAGACGAAAAAACCGAGAAAAAGAAGCTCGATTTCGACGCCCTCAACGAACTTTTCACCAGCCTGAAGGATCAAAAGGCGAATCTCACGCTCGACCGAGTCGCCGCAACGAAGTCAGAGTCGGACTTCCAGGCCCAAATGGATGAATACAAAAAGGAGCAATTGACTGGCCTGACCGACGAACAGCTCGGAAGCCTCCTGAGTGCGGTTCAGCATCTTTCTATCGACATTCACCAGGTCAACGTCAATCCTTCCAACGTCGGCTTGAACAACATTGGCTCGGGCGGGCTGGTGGACCGCTGCCAATCGTGCCACCTCGGAATGGACACAAAGCTTGTGCCGCCGACGATGACATTGACCAAAGCGGATCTGGGCCTGGCCCGGAGCCACGACGCGCCTTTCACCAGCCACCCGGAGCTCGAGCTTTTGAAGATCCACGACACGGACCGGTTTGGATGCTCGCCGTGTCACGGCGGGAACGGCCGCGCGATTTCCAGCGTTGAGAAAGCGCACGGGAGATATGAACATTGGCTCTGGCCGCTTTATCACCGCGACAATTTCGAGGCCGGCTGCCAGCAGTGTCATTCGGCCGATGCCTGGACGCAGTACGCCCCGGTCCTGAACTGGGGCAAGGCGCTCTATCGGTCGCGCGGCTGCATCGGCTGTCACAAGTTTGAAGGCTTTGACGACCAGCCGGAGCAGCTTCAGGCCACGCACCAGCTCGTCAAACAGCTCGAGCAGCAAAAACAGGACTCCACCCTGGAAGTTCCGCGCCTGAACAAACAGGCCGACGCCGCGCCGGACAACGAGACCGCGCAGAAGCTCTACGCGAAAGCCAACAACTTGACCGTCGAGATCAGCAACATTGACGCGCAGATCGAGCAGATCGACCGGAAAGCCGAAAGCCTCTACCGCGAGGCGAAGAAGGTCGGCCCGGACTTAAAAGAAGTCCGCATGAAGATCAAAAAGGAGTGGATTCCGTATTGGATTGGGCATACGCACGAGTTCCGCCCGACCACCAAGATGCCGCAGTTCCGGCTGAAGCAGGAGGAAACCGAGGCCATTGCGGCGTTCATCTGGCAATCGGCGCTCACTGGGCCAGCCTTGCCCTCCCAGCCTGCGGGCAATGCCGCTCACGGCAAGCAGCTTCTCGAGTCGCGCGGGTGCCTGGGGTGCCACTCGGTGGGCGAAGGATCGAACGCGATCGGCGCGGAATTTGCCGCGAACCTTTCCCGCGTCGGCGAGAAAGACAAGTACGAGTATCTTGTGCGCTGGGTGCACAACCCCCGCGAGCGCACGCGTCCCTACTGCCCATACGAGAAGCGCGACCTGGGGCCGGAGGACTACGCCAAGCGCGGCTTGCCATTCGTTTTCGATCTCGACCACTCGCGCTGCCCGAATGACGGTCACCAGCTCCAAGTCCAACAGCCGACGGTGATGCCGAATCTGCGGCTGAGCACGGAAGACGCGCGAGACGTCGCCAGCTATCTCATCACGCTCAAGCATGCGGACGCGCGTTACGCTCCCGCGCCGTTCATGGACGATCCCAGCCTCGTGGCCAAGGGCAAGGCGCTCGTGAAGAATTACGGCTGCGCCGGCTGCCACGAGATTGCCAGCCTCGAAGAAGAAGGGCGCATCGGCACCGAGCT
>QHYP01000253.1:4236-4709 GCA_003224195.1 Acidobacteriota bacterium
GACCGCTTCGACTTCGGCAGGCTAACGGAAGTTGCCAAGCGCGGCACCATCATCCAGCCGGACGGTGCTCCCACGAGGCAACGCGGTGAATCTTGGTATGACCAGCGCGGCTTTTTCTTGGCCAAGCTCCAAAATCCGGCCGTGTTTGATTACAACCGCGCCGAACCCACTCTGAAAATGCCCAAGCCGAACGTCACACCGGACGACATCACCGCGCTGACTACGTTCCTGCTCGGCAGCGTCGATCCGGTCTTCCCGCCCGAATACAGCTACAAGCCGGGCGACCAGCGGCGCGACATTCAGGAAGGCTGGTGGATCGTCACGAAATACAACTGTATGGGATGCCACCAAATAGCCGTTGGGGAGAAAAGCGCTTTGCAAAGCCTGCCGATGTACCAGGGCGAGAACAAAACCAACCTGCCGCCCGTGTTGACCAGCGAAGGCGCGCGCGTCGATCCCGCCTGGTTGATGCG
>QHYP01000253.1:4742-9288 GCA_003224195.1 Acidobacteriota bacterium
AACGGCGTGCGCTCGTATTTGCAGGTGCGCATGCCGACGTTTAGCTTCTCCGATGACGAAATCCAAAAGCTCGTGCGGTTCTTCGCCGCGCTCAGCGCGCAGCAGAGCCCGTATATTGCGCCAAAGCAGGAGCTGTTGACGACCGCCGAGCGCGATATGGCGCGCCAGCTCTTCACCAGCAAAACGGCGCCGTGCCTGAAGTGCCATGCAACGGGAGACTCCGCGCACGACAAGAATGCCTCGGCTCCGAACTTCCTCCTGGCGCGCGAGCGGCTGAAACCCGCCTGGACGGTGCGCTGGATCACCGATCCGGCTAAAATCATTCCCGGCACGGCAATGCCTTCGGGTTTGTTCCGGCGCGAGGAAGGTCGCTGGGTGTTTGCCGGACCCTTGCCGGCAAGTTTCCATGGGTACGGCAAGGACCACGCCGATCTTCTCGTGCGGTACATGTTCCAGCTCACGCCGGAGGAACAGCGCGCACTCGTCGGACGCGCTTCGGCCGCGGCTGGGGCGGGGAAATGACCTGCTTGTGCCGTTCCAACTAAATGAACCGAACGAGAAGAGGTGCAATTCCAAATCTGCTCTGTGAAACACCAACGAAGCAGTTGTGCGAGCAAGTTGGAACGGTACTTGTTCGGGCCCGCATCGCGCAGCTTTCCGGTGACTCGGTCTGAAATTCGGTTGAAAATCTGCTCCAACAGGAGAGGGGGGATCACGCAATGAAAGCTCGTTTCTGGGCCAGCCTGGCGTGTCTGTCAGGCTTAGCCCTGGTTCTTGTGAGTTGCGGAAAGAAGGAAGAGACCGCGGAGAACGCCCCGGCCGGGCAACCCGCGGCTACACCCATCGACATGTCCACGGTCGGCTCGGTGAGCGGAGCCGTGAAGCTGGAAGGGCCGGCTCCAAAGCCGAAGAAGATCAACATGGGAGCCGACCAATTCTGCGCCAGCGTCCATCCCGGCGGCGGCGCTACGGAAGAGGTCGTTACGGATGCCTCCGGCGACCTTGCAAACGTGATCGTGTATGTCAAGGAGGGTCTGGGCAACCGGACCTTTGACGCCCCGAAAACACCCGTCGAGCTCGACCAAAAAGGCTGCATGTACTCGCCGCACATCGTGACGCTGATGGCCGGTCAGACGTTTGACGTCAAAAACGCCGACCAGACGACGCACAACATTCACCCCGTGCCGAAGAACAACCGTGAGTGGAACAAGTCGCAGGCGCCCGGCGCACCGGACATTTCGGATACCTTCGCGCGAGAGGAAGTCGCCATTCCCGTGCAGTGCCAGGTGCATCCCTGGATGAAGAGCTACATTGCCGTCTTCAAGCACCCCTATTTCGCCGTGACCGGCGCGAACGGCAGCTTCGACATTAAGAATCTGCCTCCCGGCACGTACACGCTCGAGGCCTGGCATGAGAAGTTCGGCGTCTCCGACCAAACCGTTACGATCGGCGCCAAAGAGGCCAAGACCGTGACGTTCAGCTTTAAGCCCGCCACCGGCGGCGACTGAGCTTCCAAATTTTGCTCATGGCCTGGAGGCGTGGTTGCTGTCCCTCTGGGCCGTGGCTATAATTTTTCGGGCCACTTTTCATGCAACCTTCCTATCATCAAGCCGTTCATCGGTTCGCGCTGTTTCTCGTCGCGTGCACGCTCTTGCTGTTGATTGCGGGCGCGCTCGTCACCTCGAATGAGGCGGCGCTTTCTGTGCCCGATTGGCCCCTCTCCTACGGAACGCTGCTGCCACCCATGGTCGGCGGCATCGTATTTGAAGATTCACACCGCAAGATTGCCGGCGCGGTCTTGCTCCTCACCCTGATTCTGGCCATCTGGCTTTGGCGTGCGGAACAGCGCCGGTGGATGCGGTGGCTCGGTCTTGCTGCTTTTGCGGCGGTGCTTGGACAGGCCATCCTGGGCGGATTGACGGTGCTTCTCAATCTGCATTATGGAATGCCGGTCGCGCACGCCTGCTTGGCGCAGATTTTCTTCGGAATCGTTGTGAGCATTGCGCTGTTCACAAGCAATTGGTGGACCGCCGATCATCCGCGACTCGAGGACAGCGGCTCGCCATCGGTCCATTCGCTGGCCTTTCTCAATGCCGGCGTCATTTTTCTTCAGGTCGTTCTTGGTGCGGGCTTCCGTCATAAAGACATTCCCATCTGGCCGCACCTTGTCGGGGCCGGGGCGGTTTTGGCGACGGTGACGTGGACGGGGGCTGCGCTGCGCCGGCGCTTCGAGCACTCGCGTGAAATGCGGCTGGCGCGGATTCTGCTACACTCGTTTTTTGGCATGCAATTTTTGTTGGGCATCGGCGCCTTGTGGTCCCGGATGAGTACGGCCAACGCGCCGCAGCCCCTTCCGGTCACGATTGCGTTCACGGTGGCCCACACGGTCCTCGGCGCTCTCCTGTTCGCCTGTAGCGTCGCGGTTATTTTGGTCTGCCGCCGCCTCGTCCCGCGCATCAGGGAAGTGGCGGCGCGAACCCCGGAGCAGGCGGCTCTCTCATGAGCACGATTCACACGACGGACATCACCCTGGGCAGCCGTGCGAGCGCTTACGTCGCCCTGACGAAGCCGGATGTCTCCTTCTTGGTTGTTCTTACGACCGCGGCGGGCTACTACATGGGCGAGCGTGGCCCCATCGGCTGGCTGCACATGATTCATACCGTCTTCGGTACGACGCTCATCGCCGCCGGAACGGCCGCGCTCAACCACTGGATCGAGCGGGATTCGGACGCGCGCATGCGCCGGACAGCTTCGCGGCCCTTGCCGAGCGGCCAACTGGAACCGGCGCGCGCGCTGTGGTTTGGCGTAACGCTCGCGGTCGCAGGCGCGCTCGATCTCTGGTACACCGCGGGGCTGCTGGCGGCGGGGCTCGGCGCCGCCACGTGTCTCGGTTATCTCCTGGGATATACGCCGCTCAAGAAACGCACGGTCTGGGCCACCTTTGTTGGAGCGTTTCCGGGAGCCATTCCGCCGATGATTGGCTGGGTGGCTGCCGCGGGGCGGCTCGAGCGCGGCGCGTGGCTCCTCTTCGCAATCCTCTTTCTGTGGCAGTTTCCGCACTTCTACGCCATTTCGTGGATGTACCGCGAAGATTACGCGCGGGCAGGGATCCAAATGTTGCCGGTGGTGGATCGCAGCGGGACGCGAACCTTCCGGCAGATTCTCTTGGCGGCGTCGGCGCTCGTCGCGGTTAGCTTGTTGCCCGCCGTCGTGGGTCTCGCTGGCGTGCGCTATTTCTTCGGGGCGCTGGTGATCAGCACGGCGCTTGTGCAGGTGTGCCTGTGGGCCGCGGCGGCGAAGTCCAACACGCGCGCAAAGTGGCTGATGCACGCGACCGTGCTGCACATCCCTTTGCTTCTTGGGCTGATGGTGTACGACAAGCTGCCCCGTTAGCAGAAATCTGTCTTGGGGAGGGACAGAATGAAGATCTTGCGCGAAAGCCTCGGGCTGGCGCTCATCTGTCTGAGCCTGATTGCCGCGGCCGTGTGGGGAATTGTGGAAGCCTTCACGACGCGCATCGAACTGAACATCGACGGCATCCTGATGGTCTGCGTCGGACTGCTGATCGGAGGACTCTTCTCTTTGATGCTATTTGTCATTGCTCGCGAGCAAGGATGGCTCCCCACGCGGCGCAAGCAAAGCGAGAGCGCCGCAACCACGGCCTCGACGGAGACGCCGAGAACCTCCATGCCGGCAGCGCCAAAGGCGGCCGCGCCATCCTCCGCCCAATCCAAATCGCCAGCGCAGGAAGCGAGGTAGCGTGCGGTTGTTTCTCGCCGTACCCCGGCCCCATGTTTGATCAGGCGGCCTTGAATGCTTCGCTCAACGGCTTGAGCGCGGTGTTTCTCTCGAGCGGCTACGTCCTGATTCGGCGGCGGCGTATTGCCGCGCACAAGGTCTGTATGATTTCCGCCTTTTCCGTCTCCACGGCCTTTCTCGTCTCTTACGTCGTGTACCACTTGGCGGGGATGGATCCGCCCTGTCTACTTCGCGCTCTTGCTTACGCATACGATTCTGGCGGTGGTGATTGTGCCGCTGGCGATTATCACCCTGCGGCGCGCCTGGAAGGGACAATTTGAACGGCACCGCGGGATCGCAAGGTGGACGCTGCCCCTGTGGTTCTACGTTTCCGTGACCGGCGTCATCATTTATGTTCTGCTGTACCATCTCTACGCGCCACGCATCGGATGAACTTTACAGAACAGGGCAATCCGCCATCGGCCTCGCCTGGCGAAGAGCGCGCTGCCAGGCCGGGACTTTCCCGTCCCTTGCTGTCGGGCATCCTCGTTCTCGCATTCCTGTTCGTCCTGATGCCATTCCTGTTCTGGCGCGCCACGTGGTTCGGCCAGCCGCTCACCGATGACGAGATCACACGCTACTTCTCTGACCGTGAACATCCTCGGAAAGCACAGCATGCGCTCTCGGAGATCTCGCGCAGGCTCAGTGGAGATTCGAGCGGCAGAGCCTCCGTGCGGCGCTGGTATCCGGAGGTGATTGCGCTGGCATCCAGCGAGCGCGCGGAACTCCGGCTGACGGCCGCATGGGT
>QHYP01000253.1:9334-13093 GCA_003224195.1 Acidobacteriota bacterium
GATCCGAATCCCATGGTGCGGAGAAATGCGGCACTCTCGTTGGTTAGATTCCGCGACGCGCAGGGGCACGACGAGATTCACACCATGCTGGATCCGTACATCGAGAAAGCGGGAGTCCAAGGGACGCTACGCGAGCGATTGAGGCCGGGGGATTCGGTCAATCCGGGGACGCTGCTCGCGCGCATCGAGTCTGGGAGGGATACGATCGAAGTGCGCACGCAAGTGCCGGGGACGCTCGAGCGGTGGCTCGTCGCTGACAATTCGGGAGTCGCGCCCGGTACGGCGATAGCGGCGATTGCTCCGAGCCCGGACGAATTGTGGGAAGGGCTGCGCGCGCTATTCCTGATCGGCCAGAAATCCGACCTGCCGCTGGTGGAAAACTTGGCGGGGGGCCGAGCTGGCGTGCCGGACTACATTCGGAAGCAGGCGCAACTCACCGCGCGGGCGATCCGGAATCGCAATCCACAATAAGAAAAATTACTTTAAGTCGTCCAGGGAGGTCGGCTGGTGCCGGACCGCAGGAATCAGCGCGCCGGTGCGCCCCGAGCGCGTGGCGGGGCGCGTGGCGGCTTTAGGAAAGGTTATGTGCCAGAAATGGCAATCGGGACAGGAAAAGCCGATGCCGACGTACCGGCGATCGCGCCTCTCGCGCACCGAAGTGACGTAGCACTGAACGGATTCCGACGTGACATCGTTGAACAGGTGGATCGTCTGGCCGGGTTTTACGGGAGCATCCAGAAGCATGAGCGCACCGTGGGCGCTCATCGCCTGCGTGTGCGCCTTTAGTTGGATCAGCTCGCCTTCGGCATTGTGGAACTGCACGATGAGCGGCAACTGAAAAGGCACGCGAACCGAACGACGGCGCTCAGGACGCCGAGCAAGCTGCATGACGCACCCCTTGAGAAGAAAGCGTTGACCGCTTCGCGGTCACCCATAAAGTTGACCGCTATGGGGTCACCGATAAAGAGGACACAGGGCATGCATAATGCCACGTTTGAGTTTTCCACACAAGAGAATCCTGGTACTCCCGTCAAAAGTACTAATTTTGAGAGTACGCGGTGTGCTTGCGCCCAGGTGGGCACCGGCTCGCTCAGTAGGGCATGACGCCGTACTGCGCCTCGAATTCCGCGAGGGGCACCAGTTCAATGGCGTCCCAGGGGCATCCTTCGAGGAAAGTGCCGTCCGGGCCCTTGCTGGTGCAGAGTTTGCAGCCGATGCAGAGCAGGGGATCCACCTCAATGCGGCCGAAGGGAGGATGGTCGGCGTCCGGCACCCAATACATGCAGTCTTCGACCGGGCAGTAGTCCACGCAGGCAGGGGAGCCGGCGCAGCCGGTGCAATTATCTTCAATGAAGGCAATGATGTGCGGCTTGCGCTTGCGGCGCTCGCTCTTCTGCCCGTGGGACACCGGGAAGTGCTTTTCGACGGTGCCTGCCGCGAACTCTGCGATTGCCGGGAATGAACTGGCCAAGGTCTCCTCCGCCAAGCCGAGTCTTGATCGGCTTCGTTGACCGCTTCGCGGTCACACATAGACATGTCTATTCTTTTCGAGCGGGCGCCGAGTGTCAATGAGAAGATGAGAGAATCAGCTCGTTTGCAGAGCGGCGATGACGGCGTCGGTGAATTCGGCGGTCGTGGCGGTGCCGCCAACGTCGGGTGTGAGGCGCTTCCCTTCGCGGTAAACACATTCCAGCGCTTCCTGGATGCGCAGAGCGGCGGAGCGTTCGCTGAGATGCTCGAGCATCAGGGCGGCGCTCATGAGGAGCGCGGTGGGATTGGCCAGACCGTATCCGGCGATGTCCGGCGCGGTGCCGTGAACGGCCTCAAACATGGCGACCTCATCGCCGATGTTCGCGCTGGGAACCACGCCGAGGCCGCCGACAAGGCCCGCGGCAAGATCGCTCATCACGTCGCCGTAGAGGTTGGGCAAGAGCAGGAGATCGAACTGCTGCGGGTCGAGCACCATCTGCATGCAGGCGTTGTCCACGATCAGTTCCTTGTACTCGATGGAGGGATGTTCCTCCGCGACTCTGCGGACGGACTTGAGAAAAAGCCCGTCGCCCATCTTCATGATATTGGCCTTGTGAATGGCGTGGATTTTCTTCCGCCCGCGGCGTCTCGCGTATTCAAAGGCGAATCGGGCGATGCGCGTGGAGGCGCGCTCGGTGATAATCTTCAGGCTTTCCACGACGCCGGGAACGACTTCATGCTCGAGGCCGGAATAGAGGTCCTCGGTGTTTTCGCGCACGATGACGACGTCCACGTTCTCATAGCGCGACTTCACGCCGGGGAGGTTCTTCACCGGGCGAAGATTGGCGAAGAGATCGAGGGCCTTGCGCAGGCCGACGTTGATGCTCGGGGCGCCCTCGGCCACGGCGGTGGCCATGGGGCCTTTCAATGCGACGCGGTTGCGGCGAACGGATTCGACGGCCGCTTCCTGGACGTATTGGCCCGTTTCGGAAGGGTTTTCGGCCCGTCCTTCGACGACCTCCCAGTCGATGGAGACGCCGGCGGCGTCCAGGATGCGCTGCGTTGCGGCGGCTACTTCGGGGCCGATGCCTTCCCCCGTGACCTTATGTTTCATCAGGGCATCCAATTGTATGTGAAGCGGGCCGGGCAGGGGAAAGCCCTGGGGAGAGTTTGCGACTGCGCAACTCGGCGGATGCCGCGAAGCCCAAATTTTGCTATACTTAGAGTGGGAAGTTTTCGGCGAGAGATTTCACAAGCGGAGAATAACGCATGATCAGTCTGACGCCAGTAGCGACTACAAAGGTCAAGGAAATCATGAATCTGCAGAACCCGGTGCCGACGGCGCTGCGCGTCGCGGTTGTGGGCGGGGGATGCTCGGGATTCCAGTATCACATGGCCTTCGAGAATCAAACCAATGAGTCGGATGACGTGTTCGAGTTCGACGGCCTGAAGGTTGCCGTGGACCAGATGAGCTCGATGTATCTGGACGGCGTGGAGATTGATTACATCGAGTCGCTC
Organism: Acidobacteriota bacterium; assembly: GCA_003224195.1. Classification (GTDB taxonomy): domain Bacteria; phylum Acidobacteriota; class Terriglobia; order Acidiferrales; family UBA7541; genus Acidiferrum. The sequence goes on from QHYP01000253.1 coordinate 12,323, forward strand.
GAAGGCGCGGGGTTCAAGTTCAACAACCCGCATGTGAAGAGCACCTGCGGCTGCGGCAGCTCCTTCAGCGTCTAAGGCGCCGCGGGCTGCGGTCGATCCCGGCCGGGTCGGGGTCAGCCAGAACGAGGATGCCGCGGAACGAGTTTGCAGGCCCTTGAACAAGCGGTTCAAGGGCCTTTTTGTTTGCCATGCCGCACACAGCGGAACAGTGGAATGAGCGCTACCGCGGCGCGCCCTGTGATTTGCCGCTGGGGCCCGCGGAAATCCTGGCGGAATGTCTCCCACTTCTGCCGGCGGGGCCGGCGCTGGACCTCGCCTGCGGTGCAGGGCGCAACACGCTCTTCCTCGCTGGCCGCCCGCAGTCTGTGACGGCGGCGGACTACTCTGCGGCTGCATTGAGCCGGGCGCGCGCCGGCGGGCATCCCGTCGAACGCTCCGTTGACCGCTCTGCGGTCACCCATAAAGGCGTCCTGGCGCCGCCCCATGGGTCACGCGGGACCATCCGAATAGCCGAAGTCGACCTCGAGCGCGCGCGCCTACCGGAAAACTCTTTCGAGCTGATCCTTTGCTTCCAGTATCTGCAGCGTTCGCTCTTTTGCGGGATGGAGAAGGCGCTGCGACCGGGCGGTTTTCTGCTCTTCGAGACCTACACGCGCGCGCAGGTTGACCCCGACCGAGTCGGCGTCACCCATAGAAAAGACTTTCCCAGCGGACCGCACAATCCGAACTATCTGCTCGCAGCGGGCGAATTGCGCACGGCGTTTCCAACAC
>QHYP01000254.1:0-2631 GCA_003224195.1 Acidobacteriota bacterium
ATTGTGGACGCCGGGCTTCGGGGCATGCTGTTTGCCGAGTTGCGGGAGTGGATCCCAGCAGGAATCGAAGAGAACGAAGATGGGTTTGATTTTGTGCTTCGCGGCGATCTGCAGGAAAGTGTCGATGCGCTTTTGGAAGCCGGCGGAATCCCGCTGCCAGGGAAGATCGTGGAGAAAAACGCGCATGGTGTTCATGCCGAGAGACTCAGCCCAGCCGAGTTCGGTATCAATGCGCGCGGGATCGAAAGTGTCGGCCTGCCACATTTCGAGCTGGTTGATGGCGTCGGCGGGGATGTAGTCGCTGCCGACGAGCCAGGGCTGCTTGTCGTACCAGGCGTTGGCGGCGGTTTCGGACCAGCGCGGAGAACCGGCGTTAGCCGTAGTCACAGTCACAAGGAACAGAGCGAATGTGAGAGCCAGCGAGAAGCGAATCAAGGCTGCGGATGAATGCCCCATACGGCGATGTACTGGTGAAGCTTATCACGATGTGCGTCGCGATAGGCGGGGTAGTCTTTGCCAATGCCTTCGTCGGGGCGGCTGATTAACACATAGGATTCCAGAAGTCCTTCGTTCGCGAGCTTGACGAGCGCGGCGAGCCCGGGGTCGAGTTGCTTGATTTCTTTTTTGGCAAGGCCTTCCTTGACTTGACGGACGACCGCCTGCAATCCGTCCACTTCTTCTCGGAGAGTATGGCGGTATGCCTTTTCCTGCGGAAATTCGTTTTGAAATTTCTCACCGTGCCAAGTGGCGCGAGCCAGCGTATAGATGAACCAAGCATTCGTTCCGTCCTTCTTGGCATTTTCGTTTAGCATCGAGGGGTCAATCGTGATGTTCGTGTGTTTCTCGCCCTTGTCTTCGATTTTACCTTTGGGATTGATTTGCGGAAAGGCAAGAGTGAGCTTCTGCTTGGGGGCCCATTGGCTCAAGCCCACCCAAGAACTCCTGCGGTAAGGCTCGGCGACGATGGCATCGATGAATTTGTCCCTGGCGTCGTCCCAGCGACCTTGGGCGACTAAATCGTCGCCCCAATAGCGGTAAGCAGTCTCCTGATTGGGATCGATCTCAATCGCACGGGCAAACCAGTGCATAGACTGTTCGTGATCGCCGCGCTTGAAATAGACATCCCCCAGAAAAAGCGCGGCGTGATATTGCTTCGGGTCAAGAGCAAGGGCCCGGCTGTAAGCCGCAACCGCGGCATCGAAGTTCCCTTTGGCAAACGCAGCTTCACCTTCGTCCATGGCAGATTGCACGGCTGCGCGATCCGAAAACACGATCTCGCTGCCGTCTTCCGGAATGTCGAGAACGGCCTTCGTGAGATTGCTGTTGTCCCCGGCGGCCTGTGCCTCAACAGCGAGTTTCCGCGCCCTGGCGCGCTCCTTCTTACGCATCTCTGAATCACTGAAGGTCGCCGAATTCGCCAGGACGGTAAAGCTGAGAAGGCCCAACACCGCGGCGTCAGTCGGCTTTTCGTCATGGAGCTTTTCCAGCAAGGGCATCGCCTCGGTCATCCTGTTCTGTCTGTAGAGAGCAATGGCCTGTTGCTTGCGCGCCTCATAACTGCCGTCTGTCTGCGCTGGCGGGTTCGGAGGAGTTAAGGTCTGCGCTCGCGCCCCGGGAACCAATAGCGCGATGGTCAGAACAGCAGAAACCGCCTGCGGCAAGAGGTTTCTTGCGTGAGCCAGGAGACGAGGTCTCACTTGGTTTTCCATTTCATTCGTACGGCCTACAGCAAATATAGACACCGACGAGCTCTCCCCGGTTGCCGCAGGTTTACACAATTCGCCGACCCTTACAAGTGTGATCGGGCCAATAGTTGGTCGCAGGACTAATCGGAAGGGGCGGAGACGTAGGCGGCGCCGTGACGGAAGAGGCCGGCGGTGGGAATGGGGCGCGAAGAGACGATGCGGATCGGGACGAAGATGGCGCTATTGCCCGGAGTATAGGGGACGGCGACTTCGAGGCGCGTGCCTTCGGGATAATGATTGCGGCTGCGGAAGGCGATTCCGCCGCGGGAGAGGTCTTCGCAGACGGCGACTTCTTCCTGGAAGCCGCGCTGCCGGATGCAGGCAAGGACGCGGGCCTTTATGCGCGTGCGGTTGCGCCGGGGCTGAAGTTTGTCGTTCATGGGAAGCTCCAGCTCACGGGCAGAGCCGTCGTCGGCACGGCTTTCGCGAGCTTCGACCCAGATCGAAGGGGCCTCGCAGTGTTTGCACAGACGCGCGATGCACCGGCGCGCCTCAAACGATTTCAGCTCGAGCTCATTCAAGTAGCAAACCTCGCGGCGCAAACAGAAGCTGCACTCCATCAGGAGGCGGGCCAGGGCATCGGCCGAATGCGACGGGTGCGGGAAGTCGATGTCCCAGAAATCGACGCGCAAATCGAGAATGGCGATGGCGTAGAGGAAGCCGTCCGGATCGTGATCGATTTCGGCGACGATGCGCGCGTGAGCCGCCTTCCAGTCATCGGGACCACGCTGGCGGCGGAGGAAGACTTCCTGCCCGGTAAGCAGTTTTTCCGGCAGCCGGAGTACGCCGCCGTTGCGGCTGACAAGGAGCGATTCCGCCTCGTGGGTGAGGGGCGCTCCAGTGGCGCCGTGCCAAGTCACCTCAACAGGGAGGCGCAGGCTGACCC
>QHYP01000254.1:2640-5449 GCA_003224195.1 Acidobacteriota bacterium
AAATTCAGCGTAGCATGAGCGAGCGGGCCGGCTGCGAGGTTCAGGACGAGTATTGCCCATCTGAGAAACAGGGACGTGCGTAAGGGGGCTCGTGGCGCCGGCGTGTTGTCCTTTTCGTGCTCACCAAAGCGAGAAGCGCTTCCGGGGTGCCCGTAAATGTCTCACACTAAAGAAGTAGGGAGGCACGCGCAGACTTACCAGCACGCCCTGAAGTGTGCCCGGAGCCGGCTGTGAGTAGCGTGATTTCCATGGACGAACACGTCGCCAAGCGCGCCGGGAACCCCTCGGTGCGCGACCGCCGCTACGCCATTCGTTATCCGTTTGCCGCCGAAGCGGAGATGATTGATCTGGAAACGGGCAAGCGCACAACGGGCGTGACTTCCGACATCTCCATGGGCGGCTGCTTTGTGTGCACGAACCGCGCGCTTTCGGTTCACGCGCGTATCCGCCTGACGCTCACGCGAAAGGAACAGAAGGTGAGTATCCTGGCTCTGGTGCGCGTCGTGAAGCCGCGCATTGGAATGGGGCTGGAGTTTTTGGACCTTGACGCCGATTCGCACGCTACGCTTCTGAAATGGATGGAGAGCATGCGCAGCGCCCGCTGAGAGGAACCGACCCTCCAGGAGTCCTTACAGCCGACTCACCCTCGCGAGCTTCACAGGATTTACGGCCCGAAGGCCCTCCGGCTATTTTCCCGACAATTCCGCGACCAGCACTTTGAAACTGCCGGGCACCATGGTGGGCCGGGGGCGCGGATTTTCCGCTGTGGCGGCTGGAGGCGGGCCGAATTCCGCGGTGACAAGAAAGATGCGATGCGTGTTGGGATCGAGCGCCATGGTCCGGGCGCCGCGCGCCGTCTCAAGGCTATGGACGACGGTGTACTTGTCGGGCGAGTCTTCGTGGACAACCGTAAGCGTGCCGCTGCCATTGGAGCTGAAGGCGAGCTGCGTGCCAGGATCGAATGCGTTGGCGTCCACGCCGGCGTCGATCGGCAAAGTGGCGACGACATCGCCAGTGTCGGCGTTGACTACCGCCATCACCTTATTGCCGCAGCCGGCGAAGAGGCGGCGATGTTCGCGATCCATGGCCAGGCCGCTCGGCTCTTCACATCCCTTGATGGGCCAGCGCTTTTCTTCCTTGAGGGTTTGCGTGTTGAGAGCGACCAACTCGGACTTGTCTTCGATGTTGACGTAGATGCGGCCTTTTCCATCCGCGGCGGCAAATTCGGGCTTGCCGCCGAGGGGTAGGCTGCCCGCCACGGCGCCGGACGCCGCGTCGATTGCAGTTGTGTCGTGGCCGCGGCCGTTGAAGGTGAAGACACGCTTGGAGACAGGATCGTATGCGATGGCGTCCGGGCCTTCGCCCGTTTTGGCCTCACCGATTTTGTGAAGATCCTTGAGATCGAAGATAGTGACGCTGTTGGCGCGGCCGCTGCTGATAAAACCGCGCCCGAGTTCGGGGGCAAGCGCAATCCCATGCACGCCGGGGGTGTCCGGAATGTCGCCCACGACCTTGCCGCTGCCGGCGTCCATGACCATGACGTGCGTGCCGCGCGAGATAAAGACGCGATTCGCGCCCGTGTCGAAGGTCAAGTAATCCCAGCCGCCATCGCCGCCAACGGGATAAGTCTTTGCGACTGAATAACGCGTGGGGCCAGCGGCCAGGGCTGCGGCAACAAGCACGAAAACCGCCAGCGAGGTCTTTAGGAGCACGGGTCGATCGCTACGCATACTTCTCATTTGAATTTCCTCCGGGATGAAGAGTCTATCGCAAGCGCCCCGAAAACAGGCCAAGGAAATGGACGCGGGACCAGGCACCTCTGAGTACAGGCGAATTGCTGCGAACGAGGCGGACTCGCGTTATCATGTCGCGCCATGAGTACCGCCAGGGAATCCACTGACTTTGTGGAAACGCTGTTGAGCGTGTGGCGCCAGGCGCTTGTGGACGGCGCGCCGGCTGTGAAAATCGGGCGGAAGAGCTATAACGTGCGGAAGACGGCCAAGCGGGGATTGCGGCAGGTGGATTTTGAATTGGACGGAGAGGCGTTGCGAGGCCTGGAGCAAAATCCCGAGACACAATCGCGATGGGCGCAGATGGCGCGCGACGGCGCGAAGATCATGCAGTTTCTCTCCGGCGGACGATATGTTGCGAACGTCGCCGATGGGAAGGCGACGCTCTACCAATCCTCGAAAACTTCGGCCGCCGCGGGCGGCCGTGGCAAGAAGGGTTGAGAACCTCTCGCACTGAGAATCGATGCCGCGCCGCAAAGGAAAGCTTTTTCTACTCCTGCTGATCATCGTAGTGGCTGCCATGATGCTGCGGTTGTGGCGACGGAGCCGTCGCCGGAATAGTGGTCCGGAAAGCGCGCGTACCACCAGATGCCGGTGTAGAGATCTTGCGGTAAATTCTGGCGCTTCAGGTCGGCCCCGGATTCGTTTTTGGCGCGGTCGAGATGGACGAGGTCGGGACGAGAAACCATCGTGTTCGAAGTCTCGTTTTCGCCGGCGTGGTAATCGATGCCGGTGGACTTTTTGGGCGGGCCGCCGGGGCGGCCGCGCTCGCCTTCGAGAACGTAGACGATGTAGTCGTGCGGCTTATCGAGCTGCGCCTGAGCGAAGAAGGGAAGCAGGTGCTCGTTGCCGCCGTGGCCGTTCACGATGATGATTTTCTTGCAGCCGTTGCGCGCCATTTCGTCGGTAGTTTCCTGGAGGAGTTGAAGCTGAAGAGAAAGGCTGTAGGCGATGGTGCCGGGCTCTTGTTTGGCCTCGAAGATTTGGCCGAAGTAATACTCGGGAAAAACGACGGCGTA
>QHYP01000254.1:5756-9413 GCA_003224195.1 Acidobacteriota bacterium
CATTATTGAAACGATTCGGAGAGTTGTCTGGGCGATGACCCAGATCTGAGAAACCGCGCCGGCGGCATACTTACCGGCACGGCGCGCCGCTTCCATCGATCTGATTCGGGCACTTCGGACAGAATAAGCGCCAGGATTTACTTCAGAAGATCGTTTGCGTAGCGCGAGGGAACGGCGAGATTGGAACCGCCAAAACCCTTCAGAACGGCGACGTTTATCCCAATCACTTTTCCATTGCGATTGAACAGCGGGCCGCCGGACCCACCCGAGGTCGTGGCAGCATCATACACGATCTTGTCCTTCAGCACGTCGCCGATGTGACCTTGCGTAGTGGTAGGGCGAATGAGCTGCTGCGAGGCCATCTGCGACATGATCTGGCTGACATCCTGAGTGCCGCCGGCAATCTTCTGGGCCACTTCGGAGCCCGCCCGCGCAAGGATGCCCTCGATTCCGGTCGGGTAGCCGATCAGGACAACCGGTTCGCCCGTCACACTGGCTTCGATACGGTCGTCCATTTCCAACAGCTCCGTATGCGGGGGCGCCGCCGTTTGAAGCTTCAGCGTCGCGACATCGGCCTGCGACGAAATTCGGTCGAGTTTGGCGGGAATGCCCTCAGCATTTCCCGGAAAGTAAGCGCGATAAGACAAAACGTAAGCCGCAGCGCCATGATCGCTCAGTTGCTTTAGTTCATCATCGTTCCACCAGGGTTCCGCCACGTGATGATTCGTAACGATGCGGCCATCTCGTCTCACAAGGAAACCCGTGCCGAAGGCATCGATCTGCAGGTGAGGACCTGCGCCATCCTCGTCGAGCTGCACCATGCCCTTGTCATCGACTTTAGGCTTACCGGTTGCATCCACGGCGACTCGGATGGGCCTGCCGGTCTGTTTGTCCAGAAATTCCACGACGACGTGCAACAGGCACACGCTCGGGCCGTAGTTGTGAACGATTGTTTCGGCGGTCCTACCTTCGTTTTCGAGCAGCTTCAGACGCTTCTGCGTGTCGAGAAGCTGTTGCTTCAGCGCATCAGCGTCGGCGCTGCCGGCGGTGGCCACTTTCTTGCGCAGATCGACGGATTGCGCTTTCAATGAATCGCGCGTCGCAAAGGCGGAGCGCGACTCGGCTTCGATCGAGCCGCGCGCTTGCTCCATGCGGCGCAGGAGTCCACCCTCTTGACCCAGGCCGCGATTGAGGCGAGCAATTTCCGCCCGGAGCTGCAGCGCATCTTTGCCGGTGCGCCGCGTGGAAATAACCGTAACGAGCGCGGCCAGAATCGCCGCCGCGCTGACCACAAAAATCGCCGGGATGAGCCAGAAGCGGCGCTTGCTGATGGCGCCGCCGCTCAGCGATTCCACGGCAATGTCCGCCAACTGCTCTCGCTGCACCGCGTATTTGAGCATGGTCTTCAGTTCTTCCTGCGGATGCCGCTCGCGGAATTGCGTGCGTATCCTGGCGGCAAACTCGACCGCCTCGAACGGAAAAGAAATTACGTCGTCGGCGCCGAGATCCAGCCCGCGAGCGCGCTCGAGCGCGTCGCCGGGCACGATCATCACGATTTTGAGTGGCGATTCGGTCTCGGGGCGCGCCTTGAGCTGCGTGATCATCCCGCAGCAGCTCAGGTCCGAAGGCGTCGCTTCGGTGACCAACACTTCGGGAGCAAGAGTCAGCACCTGATCGACGGTAAGGCCGCTTTCCTTCGCGATCTGATAGCCCTGTCCTGCCAGGGCTCGATTTGCGGCCTCCAGGGAGTCAGTGCCGAGATTAAGAAGCAGGATGCGCATCAAGTATTCGATGCAGACAGATATTGCGCCGGTGCATACTTATTCGGGCAATCGGCCGCGACCCGACATCGTAACAAAGATTGCGGCAAGAACGTGTGACGCGAGAAGCAGCGGAATGACGGGACTGGCCGACTGTCGAGTTGCCGCTTGTTCCGCAGATCGAGACTGATTCGGACGGGGTGCGGCGCTTTCAAGTACGCGGACTCATAAACTTGTGGTCAGGGAGCAGCCCGGGGCGCGGAGTTCTCCAAAATTCTTTCCGGGGAGCGGTTACTTTCCCAGAAGGAACCGGTATTGCGCCTCGGTTAGCGGAACGACAGAAAGGCGCCCCTGACGCAGAAGAGGTGAATCGCGGAACACTCTCGCGGCTTTCATTTCGGCGAGTGTGACCGGTTTGGACAACTCGTCCCCGGCCTCAATAACGACGATGGGTGATTTCGGGTCGGACGCGTCTACGGAGACGACCTTCGCCGTGCCGACAGCGCGTTTTTCCTTGCCGGTATGGTAGATGATCAGGGGTTCGCCCTTGCTCATCTCGCGGAGATTTTTTACAGCGGCTGGATTCGTCACGCCATCCCACTCCGTGCGTTTGGCCCTGCGCAGGTCGTCGAAGGAATATGCTTCCGGCTCTGTCTTCAGCAAATAGGGCATTCTGGGCCTCTAGGCAGGGAGTGTACCACTGGCCGTAGCGTTCACGGGAAGGATGGGTCTCGGGCCAGTCAGCTTTGGCGACATGGGTTGTGCGCGGATGGGGCTCGGAAAACCCCCGATTTGTACTAGGATTGCGCTGCTTGCGAATTGAGGAAATGGAGGGATCTAATGAGCAATCGACTATCGCGCCGGAAGTTCCTAGGTAACGCAAGTGCTCTGGCGGCCATGCCCGGCTCATGGGGTTTACTTGGGGTACCCGCAGGCAGTGCGTTTCTACTTGGCGAAGGGGAGTCTGCTTCTTCCAAGACGGCAGATCGCATCGTCGATTTGCATGTGCATTTTGACGAAAAGAATCCCAAGTTCATAGGCGACCTCCTGAAACTATCGGACCGGCTGAATCTCACCGCATGTTTGCTCACTCCCTTTGCCAACAGGAAAGTGGTTGCCGAAGCCGCGAAGCAGCATCCCAAGCAAATCATCCCGTTCGGCTTCGTGGACCTGGACGCTCCGGATGTGGTCAAGCAGGTGGAGGAACTGCACGCGATGGGCTACCGCGGGCTCGGCGAACTGGAGTTCGTGAAGAAACCCTACAACGATCCATCCTATTTCCCCGTGTACGAGTTGGCGAATCGCTACGACTGGATCGTTCTGTTTCACACGGGTATCGTGCTGCGGAAAAACTTCGATGCGCCGGAAGACGTAGCTTCTGGCCGGATGCGCCCGATTTACCTGGAGGAAATTGCGCGGCGCTTTCCGAAGATCACCGTGCTGGGAGCGCACTGCGGCAATCCGGAATACGAATGGGCGGCGGAGATCGCCCGCTGGAATCCCAACGTGTTTTTCGACCTAAGCGGTTCGAGCTTGACGAAAATGCAAGGACGCCTCGCAGAGTTCCAGAAGATCTTCTGGTGGTCAGCTACGGAATGGCATAGCGCGGAATGGACCGTGAAAACGCCGAATAACGATCCAAGCGCATTCATCAAGATCGTCTTCGGATCAGATGTCGGTCTCGATGAGATCGAGTCGGTGGTGAATCAATACCGAGCTTTGTTCGATGCGTGTGGTGTTCCGGAGCGCACGCGCCGGATGATTATGGGCGGAACGTTAGCCCAGATGCTAGGCCTGCCCGATTAGGTGGACAGGCGTGGCCGGCCACGGGATCTTGGTGCCACCGTCAGGGGAACAAAATGAATATCAAGGTGTACGAGGACAAGAACTCTCTGGG
>QHYP01000255.1 GCA_003224195.1 Acidobacteriota bacterium
AGATCCTGTGCGCTTCCGCAGCGATGAAACAAACCTTTACCCATACGTAGGAAACGACCCTGTCCGCAAGATTGACCCCGGAGGTCTCACGAAGCGGTGCTGGGGATTGTGTGGCGGCAAATGCTGCAACTTTACCTCAAACGACGAGTGGTGGATAGACGACGGTGTGTGGAAAAGGCTCCCGGCCGGCCAATGCACAGGTACATGGGATGATTGCGACGGACAGACGTGTGGGGGAGGTTTTTACTTCATCAGTGACCTCACGGCCGGGGCTTGCAAGCATCCTGGTAAAGATTGTGGCAAGTTCAACGGGCGGCGGTGGACTCCGGCCAACCCAGGTCCATATTCCAAATCGCCCGCCGACCGAGGCGCACCAAGCAACGCCCCACCGCCCGGCTACACTTGGACACAATGAGGGACTGCTAATGAAAAAGATCGTCGGATCATTAGCTGGAATCATTTTCCTTGCTCTAATCACGTGGATTGGCTGGAAATTTCAGCCTTGGATGCCCGCGGGGCGCGCAGTGCATATAAGCAGCGAGCATCTGGGGAACTGCGTTTTTGAAGTCTGGCAACGAAAGAATGACGCGATTACAGAGCCATTCGCGACTGGATTGTTCGCTCGCGTGGAAGGAGGGCCTTGGAAGGCATTCCTGCTCGATTTTGAAGATACTTATCATCCACCAATCCTATTGCGACAAAACGGATCACTCGTCGAGGTTTTTCGGGGCAGCACGAGACTAGGAATTCTTGACGAAACCCAACAGTCTTTCAGGCGCGACTTGGATGGGGGAGTTTTTCCAGGAGATCGGCTAGATTCTGAACCTCCCGGCAGTTGGTGGATGAGAGAATCTGGCGTCAGAGACAAAAGCAAATAGGCTTGTGGGTGCGCGGTATAGGCCGGTTTTTCGTGTGCGGGTTTAGAGTTAACTTCACGTATGACCCCGTGGGCAACCGGCTGACTTCGCTCGGCGTTGCCAACTACACGAACAACTCTTCGAACGAGTTGACCTCCACGTCGAACGCTGCCTACACCTAGGACTACAACGGAAACACGCAGACAGAAGTGGTTGGCTCGAACACCACGACCTACGCGTGGGATTATGAAAACCGCTTGAGCAGCGTCACGCTGCCCGGCAGCGGCGGGACGGTTTCGTTTGCCTATGACCCATTCGGTCGGCGCATCAAGAAAGTTCGAGTGCCGGAACAAGCATCTTCGCCTACGACGATGTCAACCTGATCGAGGAAACAAATGCAACAGGCGCAGTCGTTGCTCGCTATGCTCAAGATCGTAGGATCGACGAGCCGCTGGCAATGCTGCGCAGCGCAACCACCAGCTACTACGAGTTGGACGGTCTCGATTCCGTCACTTCACTCAGCAACTCGGCAGGGGCGTTGGCGCAGACTTACACGTTCGATTCATTCGGAAATCAAACGGCGCCCAGCGGCTCGCTGACCAACCCGTTCCAATACACGGCTCGGGAATCGGACACGGAAACTGGCCTGTACTTCTACCGCGCCAGATACTACGACCCGTCCAGTGGGCGCTTCGTCAGCGAAGACCCCATGGCATTTAGGGCCGGGGTCGATTTCTACGCCTACGTTCTTAATAATCCAACGAATCTGGTCGATCCAAAGGGGCTGTTGCAGGTTTGTTGTCGTTCAGCTCATCAGCCATTTTTTCAGGCGTGGGCCAGGCTAACGCTCCAGCCTACGCCGTGTCACTGTTTTCTGAAGTTGTCGGACGGACACACGCTAGGTGGTTACTTCAGTTGGAGCATTGACAACAGTCTGGCCAACGTCGTCCTAAGGCCGGACGATAAGTCCGATCACAACACATATGCCAAAGAGGCGAAGTGCAAAGACGTGCCGGGATGCGATAGCGACGCCCGGGCCAAAAGGGCTTTCGACTCCTTGCCCAAGACCCTGGGGGCATATGGCTTCGGTCCAGAGGACTTCGGCACGAGCAATGACGCCGCCGCATTGATTCTCAATGACGCTGGAATTGGCTTCAGCTTACCAGCACGTGCCTGGGGAAAGAACGCGGGCTACACTCCATGGGGCCCAAGCGTGTTCTTTGGGGGCACATTCCCTGTCCCTGTAATTTGAAGGTTCCGTGACGCGATGGAGGTCGTTTGACTATGGACACTACGATAATCAAGCGCAAACGACGGAAGCTAACGATTGGCGTTGCCGTACTGGGGCTGTTGATCGCCGCAGTTTTCGCAGCCTACTCTGAAACAGACCCTCGGCCCGATAGTACGGCTGCGCTTTGGGCGGGAATTATTACGCTTGTTCTTTGCCCAGGTTCCTTGCTATTTGTCACGTGGATTGATATTGACCCGCACACAAAAGCATCCGCCATAATGTGGCTGATAATCGCAGTAATAAATTTCCTCCTGTATGGAGCAATCGGAGCTATCGTCGCGAGTTTTCGGTGGAGAGTAGATGAAGGGCCGAATGCCGCAGGTTCGGAACCCTTATCTTGACATATGATGTGCCGAACTGTGCGGCGGCTGAGTACGTCGTATCTGAAGCCAAAGTTCCCGTTTGCAATGGCCGCAGGCGGCGTCAACGTTTGCAGCCGGTTCAGCGTGTCATACGCAAAGGTGGTCGCGCTACTGCGAGCCACATTTTGTTCCAGGCAAATTCCGACGCAGGGTCAAGGGAGTGCGGGCTAATGTTTTACCCTGACCCAACCGAAGACAGGCAAGCCATTTCGCGACTTCCTTTTTACTTCACCGCTAGCAAGATCCAAAAGCATGACATCAATTTTCGGGCCTTCGCCCTTCATCTCGTTTAGTAGTAGTTGCTTACCATCAGGGGACCACACAACCCCGGAGGCAAACATGCGATACCCAAAGATTCTGCCCAAGTTACGGACGGTCTTCGTCTCCGTCCCGTCTGGACGCACGAGATTGCATTTCTCTCTCGCTTCGTCCGAATATGCAATCCACTCCCCAGTGGGGGACCAGACCGGATCAACACCCTTACCGATGACTTTAACATTCTCAGTCTTTACATCGACGATGGCTATGTCCGACGGCTGATTGCCATGCTGTACCTCCACAGCCATCTGTGTCCCAGTGGGTGACCAACTAAGACTGGCGCTCATCGCAACGGCGGACGGATGACTCAACGTTGCAATCGCTCCAGTAGATAGGTCCAGGATCGCGAGGGCGCTTTTTCTATCTTCTTGCTCACTGACAAACGCGACTCTTGAGCCGTCCGGAGAGAAAGCGGTTGCACCAATCTCTTGGAAGTGGCCAAAGGTTTTCCACTCTTGCTGTGCCGGGGAACGAATTCCAAGTACGAAGCGCGGAGAGGCTTGGCCGCTGGGATTTCTGGCTACCGCGAAGCCCCACGCAACCCTCTCGCCGTCAGGCGCAAGACTCGGAAACTTGAAGTCCCCATAATTTACCGGGATTTTAACAGGGAGTTGCATATCTTGCGAGCCGGACGGAGTCACTACCTGAAGCCCATAACCACGATCTGCAAATAGCAGCACAGAACCCCGCATCGAAAAGATTCCGCTTGCCGCTGCATGTAGAACCGCGGCGATGGTTATCATCATGAAAATGCACAGCAGGCTACGTCTTGTACTCATCGCGCCTCTCTTTCATCGCATGGGTACAGGAGTGTAGTAGTGGTAGCCTGGAGATCGAGGCTCGGGCGGTGGGCATAGACCGGCGAAGACCATGGCGCTGTACACGAAAGTATTGCTATTGTTCCCGTCGAATACCCACCACCAGTTGTGATAAAGCGATCCACAAGAAGGGCAGGTCCCTGAATCGACCGCATTGTTTAGGTAACGGCGTAGCTTGTCCAGGCTGCCGCTGTCTTGGCAGGTTCCGCAGCCTATATCTTTGCACTTCCCCCCGGAGTTTGCGCCGCCTTCCTGCGGCACCTGGACACCCTGCTTGTTAGGAAGAACGCCCCAGGTAGTCGGGTTTCCATTGGCATCAATTATCTTGATATAGCAATGATGCCATATTCTGAGAAAAGGTCTCGCCTTACGCAGGGGCCGACAACAGACATGGCCCTTGTCAAGCCCTGCAGGGTCCGTCCAATCGACGGGGTCACCATCGACGTAGCCGTAGAAGTTGACTGAGGCGGTGAATCTCGCCGGGTCTTCGCTGACGAAGCGACCACCGTTTGGGTCGTAGTATCTGGCGCGGTAGAAGTACAGGCCAGTTTCCGTGTCCGATTCCCGAGCCGTGTATTGGAACGGGTTGGTCAGCGAGCCGCTGGGCGCCGTTTGATTTCCGAATGAATCGAACGTGTAAGTCTGCGCCAACGCCCCTGCCGAGTTGC
>QHYP01000256.1 GCA_003224195.1 Acidobacteriota bacterium
TCGGCCGATTGCAGCGCAGTTTTGCCGCGTTCGGGGGCCTGCGCTTTGCTCAGCTCCTCCTGCGGAGGATTCTCGTTTCGCCGGTGGTAATCGTTGGCGCGATTTCGCGCGATTTGCGCCAGCCATCCGCCGAACGCTCTCGGATCTCGCAAAGCGGCCAGCTTGCGCAACGCCGTCAGAAACACATCCTGCACGAGGTCGCGCACGTCGGTCCGCGGCACGCGCGCCAGCAGGATCCCGTGCACCATGCCGAAGTATCGTTCGTAGAGCCATCCAAACGCGGCTCGGTCTCCCTCGCGTGCCGCGCCCACGCGACCGGCGTCCGCCTCCCGGGCCAGCCGTTCGGCCATCGCTCCCTCATCCGCGGAGCCACCTGGCATCTCTCCCTCAAGTCGAATTGCGGCTTCTCCCTGCATGTGCTGTCAAAGGCCCGCGGCCAGTCCTGCACCCGCAGCGCCTCAAGACCATAGACGCTTCCTGGACTCGAGTGTTAACCGTCGGACTAGACTCCCCCGGTATGACGCTCCGCTTTCCAGTTGCATCAAAACCACTCTTGGGCCTAGACTCACGCTAAATCCCCGCCTGGAGGACCCATGAAGGTCTCGCAACTGATTGGTTCCCGCAAGCATGTCTTCTCCATCATCGAAGACACAAGTGTTCATGAGGCTGCCCAATACCTTCGGGAAAAACAGCTGCGCTCGGTCGGCGTCCGGGGCGCGGATGGAAAGCTGCTCGGCGTCGTTTCGCAAAGCGACATCTCCGACAAGGTCGCCGCAGAGAACAAGTGCCCCGCCTGGATGAAAGTCTCTGACATCATGACGCGCGATCTCATCTGCGTTACGCCCGAAACGACAATCGAGGACTGCCTCCGCCTGATGGATCAGCACGGCATCTATCATCTGCTCGTCCTCGACGAAAAACAGGTCTATCACGGAATGGTTTCCGTCACGGACTTGCTGAAAGTCATTGCCCTGGATGAAAAAGCTCGCGCCGATCTCCTCGAAGCTTTCATTTTCCCGCAGCGCTAGCAAGCGACCCTCGATTCAAAATTGGTTCGCCAGCCGTGCCAATAATTTGTTGTCGCCGCCCTTTTCTTTCTCCCGAGTAACTCTCTTTCTCCTCCGTGGTAGTTCTTTTCCTTTCCCTCTACTGTTCCCATCTCCCCTCAGCGGAAATGCGTGACGCTCTCTTCGCCGCATAAACACAGGACTTATCCGCTGACTGCCGGTTGAAAGGCGGGCCATTCGCGCGAGTTTTTTGTCCAGTTCTTGGCAAGAAATTTGGCGATTTGTGTGCATTCCAATCGAGCCATCGTAGTCTGGGGAATTGATTTTTCGTGTTACGCAATGGATCATCCGCCGCGCTCCCGGGCAATTCGCCGTCGCCTTTGCCGCCCGACGAAGTGATTTTCGGCTGCTCGCCCGAAATGCAGCGGCTTCGCAAGCGCCTGGAGAAGGTCTGTGCTACCGATATTCCTGTCCTGATTCAAGGCCTGCCGGGCACGGGAAAAGGCCTGCTCGCGCGTTGGATTCACTCGCGCTCCCCTTGGCGCAACGGCCCGTGGGTCAAAGTGAGTTGCGCCGCAATTCCCTCCCTCCTTCTCGAAAGCGAGCTGTTCGGCTATCAAAAGGGCGCCTTCACCGGCGCCTACGCTGCCAAGCCGGGCCGCGTGGAAATGGCACACGGCGGAACCCTTTTGCTGGATGAGATCGCCGATCTGGATCCCGTCCTTCAGGCCAAACTCCTCCAGGTGCTTCAGGACGGCCGCTTCAGCCGCCTGGGCGACGAAGAAGAGCGGCGCTTGGAGGCGCGCGTCCTCTGCACCTGCAATGGCCGCATCGAAGACGCCGTCCAATCGGGTCATTTTCGCCGCGACCTGTTCTACAGAATTAACGTCTTCCGCGTGGACCTTCTTCCGCTTTCGGATCGCCGCGAAGATATTCCGGTGCTCGCCGCTTACATCTTCAAGCAATTCAGTTTGCGCTTTCAGCGGGAAGTCCCCCCGATTCCCCCGCGCATGTTGGAGCTGCTCCAGTGCCGCGAATGGAAGGGCAACATTCGCGAGCTCGAGAATCGCATCGCCGCTTACGTGCTCTTGGGCGCCGAGGAAATGCCCGAAGATTCAGCGTCGTTTCGCCGCCACTTTGCCGGGCCGATGAAAATTCAGGTGGACGGCACAATTTCCTTGAAGCGCATCACGGAAAAGGCCTGCCGCGAGCTCGGCCGCGAAGTCATTCTCCGCGCCTTGCAGGCCAATCGCTGGAATCGCCGCCGCGCCGCCGAAGAGCTCAAGATCAGCTACCGCGCCTTACTTTACAAAATCCGCGAAGCCGGCCTCCCGCCCAAGCGCCCTCGCCGCAACGACAACGGTTCCGCTCCTGCCGTCTCTCCCAAGCCCCTCCCCGCCGACTGACCCTCTTTTCATGTAGAGGCCGGGCTTCAGCCAGGCATTGCTGGTCTTCACATTTCCGCTCGGACATCCCCGCGTTTTCCTCCTTGGGCTGTTCGATTCCTCAGTTCTACTCGAACAAAATCCGCGGTGTAGACTACAATGAGCAAGCCCATGAAAGCTGGCACGCTGCCGAAAATACTGAAGTGGGTTGGCTACGGCACGGCGATCCTGTCGCTGGTCGCCGGGCTCGGTAAGATCACGAAAGTGATCTCGGACCGTGTGGAAGCCCGCCGAAACATTCGCGCCCTTCTCTCCTCCGAAGAAGTCCAACGCCAAGGTGGCGATTATGGGTCGGCCTGGCGGAGCCTCGAACAGGCGTCTCAAATCGATCCCCATTCGGCCGAAGTCCTCGACGCGCGGGAGAACCTGGCGATGGAGTGGCTGGAAAACATTCGCGTGCTGGAAGGCGAGAAGTTTTCCGACATCACTCAAAAGTTGGAGCCGGTCTTGACCCGGGGCGTTGTGTCGTCGAAATCTGCTCCGCGAAAGGCTGACCTTCAGGCTCACGTCGGTTGGACATATTTTCTAATCTCCCGCGAAGGAAGAGGCGGCCTGGATCCGGCGGAAGCTTACGCCAGAGCCGTCCAAATGGATCGGAACAATCCTTACGCCGAAGCCATGTGGGGACACTGGGCGCTCTGGAATGGATGCAACCTCAGCGATGCTGGACGGCACTTCTCCTCTGCGCTGGCCTCTGGCCGCCAGCGAGGCTTTGTTCGCCGGATGCAATTGAGCGCCCTGCTCGATTGCAGCGACGATGAATCGGATAATGAGATTGTCCGCGTGCTGAACGCCATGCGTAAGGAACGGGGATCGGTTGACCAGTATACGCGGGACCACGTCTTTTTCATTTATTACACGAAGATTGTGCCGCCGCGTCCGGAAACCACGCCTTTTATCAACGCCGTCCCGCCGGGCGAGCACGTCGCCACGTTCCGCTGGCTGTTCGACGGGGCCGATCTCAATGAATCCAAGAGTCTCGACCGATTGTGCTATCTGGCTGTTCTCCAGGAAGCCGCCGCCCAGCGCGATGAAGCGCT
>QHYP01000088.1:0-260 GCA_003224195.1 Acidobacteriota bacterium
TGGGCGCCCCAACCCGAGCGTCCCGCCTTCATGGCCAGCCCGCGCAAAAAATCGGTCACCGCTCCGCGCGCGAAGAACAGCACCGGCAGCCACAGCGAAACCATCCCAACCACCGCAAAATACGTGAAGTACACGTTCTCGATCATCCGGTCGCCCAGGATGTCGATCTGTGCCCCGAGCGGCGTCGCCAGGTTTTCCCGCCGGGCGATGTGCCCATCGAGCGCATCGAGGGCGATCGCCGCGACCGTTAGAGCCACAGC
>QHYP01000088.1:395-8082 GCA_003224195.1 Acidobacteriota bacterium
CCGCCGCCAGCGGCGCGCGCCATCTGTCTCTTTTTCCCTGCAAGACAGAGTCGCTTTCATCCAATTCCGCGTCTAAAGCAGTACTCTCCTTCAGAGAGGCGCGCGAAGCGAGGGAAACATTGTCGCGCTCGCCGGTCCGTGCCGCCCTCGGGCTTCAGCACAGGCTTTATGGGAGAATAACGACAGCCTTCGTGCTGGCTTCGCCAGGGAGCGCGTGGTCGTCTGATAAAGAGGGAAAATTGATGGAGAGAGATCTTTGATGACGGACGTTTCGCTGGCCGGGGCATTTCTGGCGGGCCTGGTTTCCTTCCTCTCCCCGTGTGTGCTGCCGCTGGTTCCCGGTTACGTCTCGATGCTAAGCGGCATCGGCATGGAACAGTTGCGCCAGGGCCAGCAGCCGCGCGGGAGCCTCTTTTCGTCGGCGCTTTCTTTCGTCGTCGGCTTCTCGGTCGTGTTCATCGGCTTCGGCGCTTCGGCGAGCGCCGTCGGTCAGTTCCTGCGGCAGAATCGCAATCTGCTGGCACCCGTTGCCGGCGCGCTCATTCTCCTCTTTGGTTTGCATCTGCTCGGGTGGCTGGCGAAGCTCACCGCGCGAATCGGGTACGTGCTTGGCGGCCCGCTCGTCGTTTTAGGGATCGCCGCGCTTTGGCTTCGCGGACCTCTCTTCGCCGGGCTCGGTTCGATTCACTTTTTCTCGCTCGCGCTGATTGGTTTCTTCGGTCCGGCGATGGCCCGTTGGCTGAATCGCGACGTCCATCTGCGCCAGGGCGAGAAAAAGTGAATCGAACCGAGCCCGCCGTGCATCGGACCGATTCTTGCGACGGTGCTCGCGCTCGCTGCGGCGAGCGATACCATCGCGCGCGGCGTGCTCCTGCTCGCCGTGTATTCCGCCGGCCTCGCGATCCCATTTCTCCTCGCCGCCGTGGGCATCGGCTGGTTTTTGCGCTTCTATCAGCGCTTCCGCAGATATCTCCATGCGGTCGAAGTCTCAAGCGGCGCTTTGCTCCTTGCCGTGGGCTCTTTAGTATTCGTCAACCGCCTGACGTGGCTTTCGGGAAAGCTCGGTTTCTTGAACGACGTAGTTCTGTGGCTGGAGAAGGCCGCTACGGGCGGGAAGTAGAACCGCGGACGTTTCCGGGATGCGGCGAAGCGAGATTTGGAAGTATATTGATATGTGGAGCCGTGAATGAAAAAGTTCCTGATGATCGCTGGGACGGTGGCTGCACTTTTGCTCGCGGTGATTCTGGCAGATCGTGCCACGCGCCACAGCGTGCCGCACGCCGCCTTCCTGGATAGTCCCGGAGCGGGTTCGCCCGCGCCGGAATTCAGGCTGAAGGATCTAAAAGGCCAGGATGTTTCCTTGAGCCAGCATCGCGGCAAAGTTGTGCTCGTGAATTTCTGGGCCACCTGGTGCACTCCCTGCCGCATCGAGATTCCCTGGCTGATCGAGCTCCAGGAAAAATACAGCTCGCGAGGCTTCACCGTTCTGGGCGTGGCCATGGACGAGGACGGCAAAAAGGCCGTCGTGCCCTACATCGAAAAAGAGCGCTTCACGGTAAATGGCCAGCCGCGGTCAATGAATTATCCGAT
The DNA here is from genome assembly GCA_003224195.1 of Acidobacteriota bacterium. GTDB lineage: Bacteria > Acidobacteriota > Terriglobia > Acidiferrales > UBA7541 > Acidiferrum. The sequence goes on from QHYP01000088.1 coordinate 1,986, forward strand.
CCTCCTCGGCAGCGATGAGGTTGCCGACGAGTCCTACAAAGTGTTTGGTTACCCCACCAGCGTTCTGGTAGGTCGGGACGGCCGGGTGGTGAAGCGCATCGAAGGGCTCATCAGCTACGAAGAGATCGATCAGGCAATCCAATCCCTTCTCTGATACGCGCGTGATTTGGGCTCACTCATGATGGACGAGCGAGAATTTCAGAAAAAATGCGACGCGGCCTTCGAGGAGCTGAAGCGCCGGCTGCTTCCTCTCAGCGACGAACACGGCTTTGACGTTGAGGGCGAAAGCGGAAAGGTTGAGGTCATCTTCGAGGAGCCGGAAGAAGCCACGTTCGTCATTTCACCCAACACACCCGTGCGCGAAATCTGGATTTCGGCGCTCTCGACGAGCTTCAAGCTCGGCTGGTCCGACGCCAAAGGCGCCTTCGTGCTGGACAAAACGGGCGAGGATTTTTTCCAAGTCATGAGCCGCGTGATTTCCCAGCAGCTTGGAACGGGAGTGACCGTTTGATGCGCCGCGCTTTCCTCCGCCTCACCGCGTTCGCATTGCTTTGGGCGGTTGCAGTCACGGTCTCGCCTCGGATTCTCTTTGCTCAGTCACGGCTGCCAAACGCGAAGGATGTCGTCTCTCCCAGCGCGTATGTGTCGCTCGCGCCGGTCCCACGCGGGCGCAGCTTCGAGCTTGCCGTCGTGCTTAAGATCCGCCCCGGCTTCCACATCAACGCTCGCGAAGCGTCCGCAGACTACTTGATTCCCACCGAACTTCGCGCCGACCTGCCGGCCGGGATTAAAGCGGGAGAAACGGTGTATCCGAAGGGAACGCTGCAGAAATTTGCGTTTTCCAAGACGCCGCTAAACGTTTATGCGGACAGGGCGACAATCCTCGTGCCGCTCGCTGCAGAGTCCAACGCGCCGCTCGGCCCGGTGAAAGTGGCGCTGCGACTCCGCTATCAGGCATGCAGCATGGAAGTTTGTTTGCCCCCGGTAACGCTCGATGTGGACGCCGCGTTCGAAGTGGCCGCCGCGGGTGCTGCCGCCAAATCTGTTCACCCGGAAATTTTTTCGCCGAAGTAATTCGGAGCGGGGAACCGTCACTTCGCGGTCAGTACGGAGAGCGCGCGCCGCAACCGCCCAATCACTCGCTCGCGGCCCAACACGACCATCGTCTCGAAAAGCGGCGGCGCGACCGCCTGCCCGACAATCGCCACGCGCGTTGCGTTGATGAGCAGCCCGGCCTTTACGGCCTCGGCCTCGGCGAGCGCCCGCAGTGCGTGGTCGCAGGCGTCGTGGTTCCACTCCGGCAGCGCCTCGAGCGCGTCTGCGAGTTTGGCGAGCAATGCCGGCAGGCGCTCATCCTTCCAGAATTTCTCTTTCGCGGCCGGGTCATAAGAAAACTCATCGCTGAAAAAGGCTCGCGCCCAGGTCGAAAAATCCGGCAGCAGCCGGATGCGCGGCCGCAACAAATCCACTGTTTTGGCGAACCACTCGCGGCCCGCCCCGTTGGCCCATTCGTCCCGCCAAAGCTTGCTGCGCTTCAACTCGCGCTCGACTTCCGGTAGCAGCTCTTCGACAGGTAGTTTCTGGAGGTATTGCGTGTTGAACCATTCGAGCTTCGCGCGGTCAAAGACGGCGTTCGTCCGGCTCACTCCCTCGAGCGAGAATTTCTCCACCAGCTCGCGTGTGCGCAGAAATTCCTGATCGCCTCCCGCCGACCATCCCAGCAGGGCCAAGAAATTGCGCAACGCTTCCGGCAAAAAGCCCTCGTCGCGGTAGGAAATCACGCTTGTCGCGCCGTGTCGCTTCGAAAGCCGCGTGCGGTCCGGGCCGAGGATCAGCGGCACGTGCGCAAACAGCGGCGGCTCCGCCCCAAGCGCGCGGTACAGCAGGACCTGTTTCGGCGTGTTGGAAAGGTGGTCGGCGCCGCGAATCACGTGCGTGATGCGCATCTCGATGTCGTCCACCACGGCGCCGAGCTGATACGTCGGCAGCCCGGCAGCCTCATCGCCGCGCGGGGAGCGCAGCAAGACAAAGTCCTCGATCTCTTCGTTTGCGAACTCTCGCCTCCCAAAAACCGCGTCCTGAAATTCGGTTCTCCCGCTGAGCGGTACCTTGAAGCGGATCGCGGGCTTTGTGTCCTGAGAGGATGGCTTGCCGTCGCGGCAACTGCAGCGGACCACGCGCCTCACCGTCCCGCCGCTCGCGCCCTCTTCCGCCGCGTCGCCGCCGGCATATCGGTCCGCCGGGCAGAAGCAAAGAAACGCGCTTCCATTCGCCAGGCATTTCTGCGCCGCTTCCTGATAGAGCACCAGCCGCTGCGACTGGTAGTACGGCCCTTCGTCCCAATCGATCCCGCTCCGCATCGGTATCCTCGACACGCAGAATCATGGCCCCCCTCTGCCCTCGCGCAAACAGCCAGTTGAAGAGCGCCGTGCGCGCTCCGCCCACGTGAAGATAACCCGTTGGCGATGGAGCAAACCGCACGCGCGGCTCACGGGTTGTGCCACTCAATGTGCTCATAACTATCGCGTTTCTCGCTACTTCGTGAATCGCTCAGTTTAGCCGAGGCTCCCCGCCCCGTCCAACCCGCATCCCGTTCTTGCAGTGGCTCGGGGAGCAAGCAAGGGGCAAATCAGCCGCACCCTACCGCGCGTGCGCTGCTGCCTCTTTCGCCACCAGTACCCTGGTACGCTTGATTCCATGAAATTTGGTGGTCTATAGTCTTAGCCTCTTTTGTTCCTGCATAGAGGGAAGGGGAGAGGTGCGCGTCGGGGCCGCCGCGCAATTCCGCCCCGCTGTTTCCAGCCCATCGTGCGCAGGAACGAAGAGAATAGGCTCGCCCTCCGGCTCACTGGCGAAGCGCGTGCCGGTTCGCGGCCATGACATCGCCGTGACAAACGGAACTCTCATCTCCCTCGGCATGCTCATCGCCACCATTTTGGTGGCCGCTTTCTTCGTCTACGTTTACTCCCTCAAGCGCCAGCCGTATCTCCTTCTTTGGACCGTCGGCTGGGCCGCCCTCTCGCTGCACTACCTCGCGCGCTTCGTGGAGCAGTGGACATCCGTCGCGCCGATGCAGGTGGCGCTCGAGCAGTGGCTGGCCGCGGTGGCTGGTTTGATCTTTTTGCTCGGCGCGCAGCTCTACGCGCAGCAAAAGCCCTGGTTTGCGGCCATCGGCGCCGCCGCCGCGCTCATGCTCGTGTGGGCGGTGACCAACAATTTCACCTGGTTCCGCGTCCCCGCCGCCATTCCCACCGCTCTGATTTTCTTCGCCACCGCCGTCGTCTTCTATCGCGAGAGCCGCCGCGAAGAGACACTCGCCGAGCGTTTGCTCGCCGTCGGTTTTGCCGCCTGGGCGGTGTTGCAGCTCGCGCTCACCTTGCTTCCCGCCGCGAATGAGCTTCCAGCGTCTGCGCTGATGTCCGTCAGCGCGGTTCCCGGCGCCTTCGTGGCCGCGGTCATGGTCATGGCGCTGTACGAAGAAGAAAAGCGCCGCGTCGAGCGGAACATGCTCGCCCTGTCGAACCTGAACTTGGCTACATCGAGCTTCGTCGGCGGCGAAATCCAGCGCATGCTCTCGCAAGCCCTCGATCGTGTCCTGGGTGTCGTGCGCCTTCCCGCCGGCGCGCTGTTCCTCCATCACGGCGATCCCCAGGGTCCCACTTCCGTGGTCGCGGTTGGCCTGAGCGACGATTTCTGCCGCGCCGCGCAGACTGAGGGCCTGGACGACTACCTCGTCCGCCTGGTGGCTCGCATTGGCGGCTTGATGGCCTTCCGCGATTTGCGCGACGATGCCCTCGCCGCCCTCGACGAGAAGGAAGAGCCCATCCGCCGCTTCCGCCAGTTGGCACTGACCCAGGGACTCCGCAGCGTCGTCGGCATCAGCCTGCAAGCCAAGGAGCAGGTTTTCGGTGTCCTCCTCCTCGGCACGCCCGACAGCCGCCGCTTTACTCCCGCCGAGCTTCGCCTGCTTCTCGCGCTCGGCCACCAGATCGGCATGGCCGTCGAAAACAGTTATCTCATCCAGCAAACCTCGCGCCGTTCCGAAGAGCTTCACGTCCTCAACGAGATCGGCCGCGCGCTGAGCTCCACGCTGAACAAGGAAGACCTTCTAGGCAAGATCTGGGAAGAGCTGCGGCGTCTCTTCGACGTTGAAAATTTTTATATTGCCGCGCTCGACCCGTTCCGTGATGAGCTGCACTTCGACCTCGAGATCATCGACGGCACGCGCATGCCTCACCGCACGCGCCCGGTCGGCAACTTCCTCACCGAATACATCATTCGCACGCGCCAGCCCATCCTCATCCGCGATAATTACGTCGCCCAGGCGCGCAAGCTCGGCGTTGAGCCCATTCGCAAAGGCGGCTGCTTCTGCGGCGTTCCGCTTGTCGCCTATGACCACGCCATCGGCGCCATGGCCGTGTTCGCCGATCAGGAGCGTCTCTTCGATGAAGGCCACCTCGAGCTGCTCCGGGTTCTCGCCAGCGAGGCTAGCATCGCCATCGAGAACGCGCGCCTCTTTTACAATGAGCGCACCAAGGCGCGCCACCTGGCCCTCCTCAATAACATCTCGCGCAACGCCATCGCCACGCTCAATCCCGACGAAATGCTCGCCAAAATCGCCGAGCAGCTCGAAATCGGCCTCACCTACGACCACATCGGCATCGCCCTGCTCGACTATTCCACGCGCGAAGTGGTCGTCCAGGCCGAAGCGGGTAAGCGCCGCAACGCTCTCGGCCGGCGCATCCCGCTCGGGGTGGGTCTGCTCGGACATGTCGCGCGTTCGGGCCAGATGGCGACGTTCCGCTGGCTGAATCCCGGCGATTCCGCCCTCCGCCCCATCCTGGAAGACTCGCTGGCTGCCATCGCTCTGCCTATCTTCTACGCCGAGCAACTCCACGGCGCTCTGTACGTCGAATCCTCCGGGCCCCTCGACTTCAGCGATGAAGAAGTGCTCCTTCTACGCACGCTCGCCGACTTGATCGCTGGCGCTCTGCACAACGCCCTGACCTTCCAGAAGGCTCAGGAACAGGCCATCACCGACGGCCTCACCGGCGTCAAAACGCATCGCTTCTTCATGGAAGGGCTCTCCGCCGAGTGGAAGCGCTCCACGCGCGCCGGCCGCGCCTTCTCGCTTGTCCTCATGGACCTCGACCGCTTCAAATTCGTCAACGATTTCTACGGCCACCTCGAAGGCGACCTCGTCCTCCAGCGCGTCGGCCACATCCTCGAGCAGAACTGCCGCCGCTCCGATGTCGTCGCTCGCTACGGCGGCGACGAGTTCGTCATCCTCATGCCCGAAACCAACATGGAGCACGCCCGCCAGCTCGCCATGAAGCTTCGCGGTTGGGTCTCCGCCGATCCCCTCCTCCGGGAAAAGAACATCACCGCCAGCTTCGGCATCGCCAGCTTCCCCTTGCACGGCTCGATCCCGCAGGAGCTCATCCAGGTTGCCGACGCCTCGATGTACCTCTCGAAGCATCAGGGCGCGAACGCCGTATCCACCGCCGATCATTTCGATCCCAACGAAGCTCGTAAATGGAAGCGCGACGTTCTCGAAGCTTATCTCGGCGTCACCCTCAAGCGCCTTTTCGCCACCGGCCCCGACGCCTTCGAGGAGATCTACCAGCGCCTGAAGCAATTTACCGAATCGCTTGCCCCATCCGAGGGGGTTGCCGCCGTCACCGCGCCAATTCCCGATGGCCCGCAATCGCTCCCCCAGGCCGTGCTCGATACGGTCACTTCGCTGGCCTTCGCCATCGACGCCAAGGACCACTACACCCAGGGCCACTCGCAGAAAGTTTCCGCCTATGCCGCGCTCATCGCCGAAGCCTTGGGCATGAACGACGCCGAAGTCGACGAGATTCGCCTCGCCGGCATCCTCCACGACATCGGCAAGGTGGCCATCCCCGAAACCATCCTCAACAAGGCCGGCCCGCTCAATCCCGACGAGTGGGAAACCATGAAGTCCCACGTCCACTTCGGCGCAAGAATTCTCGAGCCCTTGGCTCCCCTCGCCCGCGTCCGCGGGATGATCCGCCACCACCACGAATTCTTCGACGGCTCGGGCTATCCGGACGCTATTTCCGGGGACAAAATT
>QHYP01000105.1:0-5547 GCA_003224195.1 Acidobacteriota bacterium
ATCCGGGGCTCACGAAAACATTTTGATCGGCGGAGTTCGAGTTGATCAACAGGCCGTGCACCGCGGCCCACGAGCCGATATCGCTCCAGCCGATTTCCGCCGGGATGACGAAAACATGTGGCGGGCCGGGCTGGCGCGAAGCGGGCTCGAGGAGGGCGTAATCAACAGAGATATTGTCGAGCCTCGGGTAAATTGCGCGAAGTTTGCGTTTGTATTGGCGCGTGCCGATCGCCGCGGCGAGCGTCTCGAAGGCTTCGCGCGTTGTCGGAAGGAATCGTTTCAGATTGTCGAGAAATGTTGAAATGCGCCAGAAGAACATTCCCGCATTCCAGTGGTAGTGGCCGGACTCAATGTATTGCTTGGCGAGCTGCGGCTCGGGCTTCTCGGTGAAGCGGCGGACGGCGAAAACGGGGAAGCCGCTCATCTGCTGAGCTTCGCCCATACTTTCGATGTAGCCAAAGCCCGTTTCGGGTCGCGTGGGAGGAATTCCAAGGACAACCATGCGGCCGGGCTCGCGCGCTGTTTCGAGCGCCGCTCGGGCAATCTTGCGATACTTGGCTGCGTCGGCGATGTAATGGTCCGCGGGCAGGACGGCAAGCAAAGCGTCACCGCCTTCGGCGCGACGAATATGCACCGCAGCGAGCGCGATCGCCGCCGCCGTGTTGCGGCCGATGGGCTCGGTCAAGATGCGCCTCCGGAGCTTCGGCGGCATCTGCCGGCGAACTTCGGCGGCTTGCTCTGCATTCGTCACCGTCCAGATATGTTCTGCCGGAATGAGTGGAGTCAGGCGAGCGACAGTTTGCTCGAGCATCGTCTTTTTGCCGACGATGTTCAGAAGTTGCTTGGGGGTACGCGTGCGGCTGCGCGGCCAGAAGCGCGTGCCGCGCCCTCCGGCCAGGACCACCGCGTGCGTTACAAGTTTTTCTTTCGCCATTCCTGCCTAGCGTCTATGTGAAGACAACCTGCGAAAGCGCTGCGGGGTCCGCGCCTTCGCCCAGCAACTGTTTTTCCAAACCGTCAAGATCCGGAACGTACGTGCGCAGCAGAGTCGTTAGTTCGTTCGGTGTTACGCGCAACCTCCCCAAGGCCGCGGGAATGAGCCATGCTTCACCGCGCCGATATCCAGCGGCACCGTGATCCCACGCGAATGTACCGCGCCCGCTCAAGATCACGAACACGTCGAAATGCTCGGGATGCTTTTGTGTCGCAGCCGGCGAAGCAAGCTCCCATCGCTCGCTGGCAAAATAGCGGCAAGCCGACAGCAGGAATCTTTTCATTCCCTCCGCGCGGAGCGGCAGCGCCGAAACTCTTCCGCCGGCAGATCGCCCGAAGTTGATCACTGCGAGCGCCTTATCGATGTGCAGTTCCCGCGGCTTGCCGTGCGCGTCCACTCGGCCATAATCGTACACGCGGTAGGTGACGTCCGAGTATTGCTGGATTTCGCAGAGTATCATCCCCCCGCCGATCGTGTGCGGAGTCCGCGCCGGTACGAAAAACGTATCGCCGGGGCGCACGGGCCAGCTTTGCAAAGGCTCTTCCAGCGTGCCCGCCGCGAGCGCCTCCGCAAAAGCTTCTTTGCTGACGCCGGGCTTTGTGCCAAGCAAGAGTTGCGCGCCAGGCTCGGCGGAAATCACGTGCCACATCTCGGTTTTGCCGCGACCTCCCGCAGCTGTTTCGTGCCGTTGCGCGAAAGCATCGTCCGGGTGCACCTGAATCGAAAGCTTTTCCTTCGGAAAGATGAACTTTGCGAGGATGGGGAATTCACTGACGGCGGCAAGCCGCGTGCCGCGCCATTCCGGCGGCATCGTTTCCCAGGCGGCCCGCAGATCGCGTCCCGCAAACGGCCCGGTAGCCAATTTACAACCGAGTCCAGTGAGCCAGGCTTCGCCGATGGGCTCCGTCAGATTCGTTTTTTCTGGATAAAGCGGAGCGAGCGACCGCGCTCCCCAGATTCGCGGCGCGAACTCCGGTTCGACCCGGACTGGCTCCAACTTCACGATGCGGCTTCGGCGCGGCTCAGGAAGCGCGCGATGCGGCGCAGGCCTTCTTCAATCCGCTCGAGCGAAGTTGCGTAAGAGATGCGCACGTAACCCGGCGCGCCAAACCCTTCACCGGGTACGAGCGCCACGTGTGCCTGCTCGAGCAGGAGTCGCGCAAGCTCCATCGAGTCCTTTGCGCGCGCGTGGGATACCGCCGAGCCGTTCGCCAGATGCGCAGCGACATTTGGGAAGGCATAGAAGGCGCCGCCGGGTTCAGCACAGGTCACGCCGGGAATGGCGCGCAGGCCGTCAACGATACGTCTCCGCCGCCGCGCGTATTCCGCCAGCATCACGGGAACGGAATCCATCGGCCCGGTCATGGCTTCGAGCGCCGCATATTGTGAGATGGATGTCGGATTCGATGTGGACTGGCTTTGCAGCTTCGTCATGGCCTGTACAAGCGCTTCCGGCGCGAGCGCATAGCCAATGCGCCAGCCGGTCATCGCAAACGTTTTGGAGACTGAGCCGATGATGATTACGTTTTCCTTCGAGCCCGCCACGCTGGCGATCGAAAACGGCCTGTGCGGCTCGTACACGAAATGCGAATAGCATTCGTCGCCCATGAGCCAAATCTTGTGTTTCCTGCAGAGCGCCAGGATTTTCTCGAACTCGTCGGGCGGAACGACACCGCCGGTGGGGTTCGAGGGGGAATTGATGATGATCATGCGCGTCTTCGCCGTTACGGCGTTTTCAAGCGCCGCCGCGCGGATCATGAAGCCATCCTCAGCGTGGGTTTCCACGTGCACGGGTTTCGCCCCGGCATATTTCACGATGTCCGGGAAGCTCACCCAATAGGGCGCGGGGATAATCACTTCATCGCCGGCCTGCACAAGCACGCTCACGGCGTTGAAGATAGCGTGCTTGCCGCCGACGTTGACGATGCATTCCTTCGCGGTGTAGTTCGAGCCAAGCTCGCGCTTGTGCCAAGCGCAAATCGCCTCGCGCAGCGGCAGGATTCCCCCCGTTGCCGTGTACTTCGTGTTGTTCTGCTCGATGGCGCGAATCGCGGCCTTCTTGATGTGGTCCGGCGTGGGAAAATCCGGTTCGCCGGGCCCGAAGTCCACCAGGTCCACGCCGCGAGACTTGTACGTATCGGCTGCGGCAATGACCGTCGAAGTCGGCGAAATCTGTATGCGATTGATGCGATCCGTTAGTTGCACTGCTGCTCCTCCGCCACATTCGGTCTTCCTACGAACATAACCGGCGCCTGAGCGCCGCAGTCACCTTTTCATCCGCGGCCGCAAATCCGGAGCCGTGGCTCACGATACCTTCGCCCGCAGCCGCTGTTCGACGACCGTCGGCACGAGCCCTTCCAGCGGCCCGCCATGCTGCGCGATTTCGCGCACCAGCCGCGCGCTGAGATAAGAATACTTCAGCGCGGGCATCATGAAAACCGTTTCCAGGCCGGGCTCCAGTTTGCGATTCATCAGCGCCATCTGGAGTTCATACTCGTAGTCCGAAACGGCGCGGATTCCGCGAAGAATTACGCCGGCATGCCTGCGGCGCGCGTAGTCCACGAGCAACCCTTCAAATATGTCGACTTCTACGTTCGGCCAATCGCGCGTCACCTCGCGCAGCATCTCCACGCGCTCCGGAACGGTGAAGAGCGGCTGTTTTTCGGCATTACGCAAAACCGCAACGATGAGCTGGCCGAAAATGTTCCGGCCGCGCTCGATCAGGTCCAGATGGCCGTTCGTGACCGGATCGAACGAGCCGGGATAGATGGCAATCGGCGGTTTCATCGAGCTGCGTGTCGCACCTGCATTTTAACTCAGGCGGGCCGCCCGCCGCGCTAGCTTTCCTCAACGCCCGGGCGCTGCCAGCGCCGCTCTCTCGCCATCCGAACACCTGAAACTCCTTGAATCTGGCGTGCGTATCTCTTTCTGTCTCGGTTTCGGGGCATCTCGGTTTTGTCGTAAACTCAGAGCAGTCCAAAGCAACCGGGGCCTCTTGGGCGTGCATTCCGCGGCGCAACGATCCGCGATGATTCGCTGGAAGGCGAGACCTCATTTTGGCTTTGGCGAGAGAGACGGTGTCGTGGTGCGCGTCCCAATGCGGCGAATCTTTTCGGGGTTGCAGAGCGAGATCATCCGCCAAGTGTGGCTCTGGACATTTCCTGCCTTTGCGTTCCTGGCGCTTTCCGCTCCATCCCTGCGCGCGCAGGCGCCGCAGAAGCTCACGCTCCATGAGGCCCTGGAACGCGCGAATCGGCAGAATCTGGACCTCGCCTCTGCCCGCCTGCGGCGCGCGGTGAGCGAAGCCGGTATCCGGATTGCTCGCCAGCGGCCCAATCCGACCGTCACCTTTGGGGCTTTGCGCGATCTACCACATGAGGACTTGCTTCTCGACCAGCCTCTCGAGCTGGGCGGACAGCGAGGCCGCCGCATCGAGCTTGCCCGGCGCCAGGTTTCCCTCACCGATGCCGAGTACTCCGCTCTCGAGCGCCAGGTTCGCCGCAGCGTGCGCGTCGCCTACTATGCGGTTGCCCTGGCTCGCGGAGTCACGGCGTATCAGACGCGTCAACTCGATCTTGCCAAGCGGCTCCAGGAAATTGCCCAGGCGCGTTTCGAGGCTGGGGACGTGCCTCAATTGGAAGTATTCCAAGCCAACCTGGTCCTGGCGCGCGCGGAAACCGATCTGGATATATCGCGCCAGCAGGAACTGGTTGCTCTAAGCCAACTCAATTCGCTCATGAACGAGCGGGCGGAAACAGAATGGGAGCTCGCGACTCCGATCGAAGAGCCTCCAGGGGCTTTCACCATGGACGAGCTGATCGCGCGCGCCCAGCAGTCCAACGCGGAATTGCAGCGGCTGGCACAGGAGCTGCGGGTCGAGGAGGCCCACCGGCTGCTGCTTCAGGCAGAACGCTTCCCAAAGGTCACGGCGGAAGCCGGCACCGACTTGAATGCCAGGACCCAAGGCGAGCCAGGAAAGGGCTTCAGCGTCGGTCCCCGCGGTCAGCTCGCAGTAGAGGTTCCGATTTTTTCCCGTAATCAAGGCGAGATTGCGCAATCGCGGGCCGCGACTCGGCTGCTGGAAAGCGAAGCGGCGGCCACGCGGCGCGCCGTCGCAGGGCGCTCGCAGAGCGCCTACCTGAATTTCGCCGCGCTCCGGCGGCAAGTCGAGCAGTATCGCGATAAGCTGCTGCCCGCGGGGCGCCAGCTCGCCGACCTCGCCGAGGAGAGTTACCGCTCGGGGAAAGCAGGTATTTTGACGGTTCTGGATGCACGGCGAAATGCCCAGCAGCTCGAACGCGAGTATCTTGAAAATCTATTCACCTTGCACGAGGCCTTTGCCGAGTTGGAGGAAACCGTAGGAGCGCCTCTCGACTGATGGCCATCTTAACGCAAAGATTTTCCCGCATTGCTTTCGGCCTGCCATTCTTGGTGGCGCTCGCGCTGCCAGCCTGCTCGCACAAGTCTTCGGCCGACACTGACGAGGATGTGAAGTCCTCTGCCGATGCGGTAGCAAACGTGACCGTGACGCGCGTTGCAAAGGCCGACGTTCG
>QHYP01000105.1:5579-23745 GCA_003224195.1 Acidobacteriota bacterium
GAGCTGAAGGTGGCCGAAGGGGACCACGTGCACGCGGGAGAACTCGTTGCCCCGCTCGATGATCCGCCGTTCCGCGACCAGCTCAAGCAGGCCGAAGCGGCTGCGGCGCAAGCCACCGCCAATCTCGAAAACGCGAAGCTCAACCGCGCGCGCAATGAGACGCTGTTTGCCCGGGGTATATCCGCGAAAAAAGACCTTGAGGACGCGCGCACGCAAGAGAGAGTCGCACAGGCGACGCTCCAGCAGGCGGAAGCCGCGCTTTCGCTCGCCAAGCTCCAGCTCGCGCGCACGGAAATGCACTCGCCCCTTGACGGCACGGTTGTCAAGCGTTTCGTCAGCATGGGTGAGCAGGTGGACGGCACGGCGGCGCAGCCGGTCGTCGAAGTGGCGCACCTCGCTGAAGTGGAGCTTCTGGCCAACCTACCTGCGCCGACGCTCAGCCGGCTTCATGTTGGACAGGTCCTCTCCCTCATCGGTGACGCTCCCGGCACCGCAGATCTCCAAGGACGCATCGTTGCCATCTCCCAGGCTGTAGACCCTGTCAGCAACGCGGGGTTGGTGCGCATCCGCATCGCGAATCCCAATGGGTCATTGCGGCTTGGTATGTTCGTGACCGCACAGGCCGCCATCGAAACGCACACGGGGGCGACCGTCGTTCCGCCGCAGGCGGTCTATCTCGATGAAGCAGGCCACCGGCACGTCTATCGCGTCGAGGGCGACACGGCGACGGCCGTGGCCGTTCAGATCGGCATTGAAACGCCCTCGCAAGTAGAGCTTCTTTCCGGCGCGAAGCCGGGCGACACCGTCGTATTGACTGGCGGCTACGGGCTAGCCGACAAAGCCAAGGTTCGCGTTCAGGGTGAAGCGAAGCCATGAACGTGGTTCGCTTCTGCCGCGAGAATCGCTACGCGGTGTACCTCGTGACGGGCTTCCTGGTGGCGGCGGGCCTCTGGGCGATGTTCGTCCTGCCCAGCAACATTTATCCCGAGCTGAATTTCCCTCGTATCGCAATCCTGGTACATGCCGGAGACCTTGCTCCCGAGGCGATGCTGCTGACGGTCACACGGCCGCTGGAAGAGGCCGCCAGCACGGTGCTGGGCGTCCGCCGCGTGCGCTCGCGGACGATTCGCGGCGCTGCGGAAATCTCCGTCCTTTTCAAGCCCGACATGGACATGCAGTACGCGCTGCAGTTGGTGCAAGGGCGCGTGGGCGAAGCGCGCGGTTTGCTGCCACCCGACACGGATATTCTGGTTTCGCGCCTGACCCCGTCAGTTTTTCCGGTGCTCAGCCTCATTCTGAACGGCGACGTTCCCGGGACCGACTTGCGCGACAAAGCTTTCTACGTGCTGCGGCCGCTCTTTAGTCGTGTGCCGGGCGTGGGCCAGATTGAAGTGCAGTCCAGCGACACGCGAGAAGTTTCCGTCATTGTCGATCCACAAAGACTGCTGGCCCACCACCTATCGCTTGTGGATATTGCGGACCGGCTGCGCGCGGTCAACCAGGTCCAATCGGTCGGCCGCTTGCAGAAGGATCAAGACATCGAGCAAGTGCGCAATGCCGTCGTGGCGGTGGAGGGTTCGTCGGTGGTGCGATTGCGCGACATCGCGGAGGTGCGCGACGGCATTGCGGACCATGCCATCCTCGTCACAGGGAACGGGCAACCGGCGGCCCTGCTCAACATCAGCCGCCAAATCGGCGGCAATATTCTTCAGCTCGCTGCCGACGTGAAGCGAATCGCCGCGCACCTCGGGTCGGCGATACCCGAAACGCTCCACCTTTCTCTTGTGTATGACCTTGCGGAGTTCGTCGAAAGTTCCATCGCCAACGTCCGCGATGCCATCCTGATCGGGGCATTTCTCGCTGTGCTGATTTTGTTCGTTTTCTTGCGCGAGGGTCGAACGACCGTCATTGCCGCCACAAGCCTCCCGCTTTCCGTCATCGGCACCTTCTTTTTTCTCTATCTTGCCGGCGGCACGCTGAACTTGATGACGCTTGGCGGCCTTGCCATCGCCATCGGCTTGATCATTGACGACGCCGTGGTCGTAATCGAGAACATCTATCGCCATCTGGGTCTTGGCGAACAGCCCACGAAGGCCGCGGAAAACGGCACGCGCGAACTCCTGGGCCCGGTCATAGGCTCAACTGCCACCACGCTGGTCGTTTTCCTTCCGCTCGGGCTGCTCTCAGGAGTCGTCGGCGAGTTTTTTCGCGCGCTCTGCCTTACGCTCGGCATCTCCGTACTTCTCTCGCTGATTTTTGCAGTGACGCTGATTCCGCTTCTTTCGGAGCGCTTTCTCACCGGCCGTGCCCATAGGGCTTCCGCCGAATCGTTCATCGAGCCGGTGCTTCGAGGGTACGAGCGAATGGTTCGCTGGGCGCTAAAGAAAAGGCTGCTCGTCGCGGGAGCCACCCTTGTTCTTGTCGCATTCGATGTATTCCTCTACACGCGGCTCGGAACCGGCTTTTTACCCGAATTCGACGAAGGCGGTTTCGTTCTGGATTACTGGACGCCGCCGGGCACTTCACTTGCCGAAACTGACCGGATCGTCCGCGGATTTGAAGAACGCATCGCAAAGATTCCCGAAGTCGCCTCTTTCTCTCGCCGCACCGGCGCGGAAATGGGCATGTTTGTCACCGAACAGAACCGCGGGGATATCCTCATCAAGATGAAGCCGCGCTCCCAACGCCGCCGCGACACCGAAGAGGTCATGAACGATCTGCGGGCGCAGATCGAGCAGAATTCTCCCCAAAAGGGGATCATCGTGGAGTTCGTCCAAATCCTGCAGGACATGATCGGCGATCTGGAGGGTTCGCCGGAGCCGGTCGAAGTCAAACTATTCGGCGATAACATGCCCGTGCTCGAGCAGGTGGCCAACGACCTCGGCCCGCGCCTCGAAAAGATTCCTGGTCTGGTGGATTACAAGGCCATCCAGAAGGGCAATCCGGAGATTGTCTTCCAGGTGGATCCGGCGCGCGCCGGCCGCGTAGGTCTCACCACGGATCAGGTGTCGCAGCAGGTAAGCGCCGGGCTGCTGGGCATCACCGAAACTTCCCTGCGCCAGTCTGACCGGACAATCGACATCCGCGTGCGTTTCCCCGACAGCTTCCGCTTCAATTACGGCCTGATCCGGCAGTTTCCCATCGTCACGCCGGCAAAGGCCATCGTGCCGCTCGAAAGTCTGGCCGAAGTCGGCCAGGTACGCGGCGCCTCACAACTCAGCCGGGAAAATCAACGGCTGATGTTGGCTTTGACGGCGCGCCTGGAAAACCGCGACCTCGGCAGCGTTATCCGCGATGTTCAGCAGGTGCTGCGCGAGACGCGGCTGCCAACCGGCGTAACCTACGAGATCGGCGGCCAATACGAAAGCCAGCAAAGCTCCTTCCGCGAACTCCTGAGCGTGCTGGGCCTGGCCCTGGCCGCCGTGTTCACGGTATTGGTCGTGCAGTTCCGGGGCTTCCGCCCTGCAATCATCATCCTGACCGTCGCTCCGCTCTCGCTCGTCGGCGTCTTCGCCATGCTGGAACTAACCGGCACGCCGCTCAACGTGTCCTCGTTCATGGGCATCATCCTGATGATCGGCCTGGTCGTCAAGAACGGCATCATCCTGTTTGAGTATGTTCACAGGCTCCTCGAGCGAGAGCAGTTGCCCCTGATTGAAGCCCTGGTGCGTGCCGGCCGTATTCGCGTGCGGCCGATCTTGATGACCACGCTTGCGACTCTGTTCGGTCTCTTGCCGCTTGCGCTCGGTTTGGGCTCCGGGTCGGAGATTCAGAAGCCGTTGGCCCTGGCGGTCATCGGCGGGCTTTTCCTCTCGACATTCATCACGCTGCTCGTGATGCCCGTGCTCTACACCTTCCTTGAAGCGCGCGCATCCTGAAGGCGACTTAACGGCCGTGGCACGTACCTGAGCCCGAATCGTGAAACTGCCCGCCCGCGACGGGGATGAACTCCCAGCGGTAGTGTCCCGGCCCCAGGCTCAGCTTCAGCACCCCAAAAGTGTCGAAGTCGCGCACTTCGCTGTTCGGAAGGGCTGCGCCGAGCGGTGTGTGGCTTCGACCTCCAGTTCCCACTACAATTTCGACAATGCCAAGCTGAGCATCGGAGTGCCCATTGGGATCCTGAGGTGCAAACCGTTCGTAGGAATGTTCGTGCCCGGCGAGGATCATGTCAGCATGCGCTTCATAAAGCGCCTGCCAGAGCGGCCGCAATTCGGGATGAATGGCATGCTCGGCGAAAACGCCGCTGCTGAATAGCGCGTGGTGCCCGTAGGCCAGCGCACAGGCGGCTGGATGCTCCGCCAGATCTTTCCTCAGCCATTGCTCTTGCTCCGACCCGGCTCCGCAACCGCCGAGGCCCGGAGCGTTGCAGTTCGTGTTGAGTACAATGATGTGCCATGCGCCCAGGTCATAGCTGTAATAACCCTTGCCTTCAGGCCCCGCAGCGGCTCCCCAGTACTGAAAGTACGGGGCGGCAGCCTTCGAGGACGCGTACTCGTGATTGCCCAGTGCCGGACGTGTCCGTCCCTTGAAACGCCCCCAGGTGGGGCCGTAACACATCTCAAAGTCGCGAGTGCTGCCCGACTCGTACGCCAGGTCGCCGGCGGCAAAGACTATGCCCGGAATCTTCTCGATCAGCTCCGCCGTGGCCCGGGCCCCTTCGGGAGCTTTGCAACTGGCAATGTCTCCCGCTCCGACCAGGATGGCAGTATCGTCGCTGCTGCTCCCCGGGGCCGCCACGCGTCCCTGCTTTGGTTGCGCGGGCTCTGATTTGGAAGGGTTTTGTACGATTGCCGGCTTTACGAGCAGGACCAGCGCGATCGCGCCCAGACGGCAAGCGAATCCAAAACGAGTCCCTCTTAAGGTGACGCCGCGGCCCATATGACGGAGAGGCTCCTTCGATTCAAGTAGCCTATCACCAGAGGCCAAAGATCTGTCAGGCGGACTGTTTAACGACCATTTTTGCCCTTTACTGCATCCAATTACTCTTTGGCGCACAAGCCTTGGCAAGTAAGACCAAACCCGTCGTATTATCATGAGGGATTCTGAAAGACCTCCAAGAGGCTTGACTAGACTGCCCGGAAGCGTTATTCTTATATCGGACTGATTTAGTCCCATATTAGATTCAGGGAGCGGATGTTCAAACTGTCAAAAAAAGCGGACTACGGGCTGATTGCAGTCAAGCACTTGGCCACGCATCGCAATGCCCTGGCCTACAGCGCTGCGGAAATCGCTGATCAATACGGCATTTCCGGCACACTCATGGCTAAGGTTCTGCAAAAGCTGGCGCGCGAGGGCGTACTTCAGGCGCGGCACGGGGCGGCAGGAGGCTATCAGTTGGCGCGCGACCCCGAGCAGATCAGCGCCCTGGACGTGATTTCCGCGATTGACGGCCCGGTCCTGATCACGTCCTGCGTGACAAATCACGGCAACTGTGACGCGACGCCCAGATGCTCGGTCCGGGAACCGCTGCGGCGGGTGAACGAGAGCATCCTGCAGGTGCTGAGCAGCGTGACGATTTCGCAGATGAGTGAGGATCCACAAGAGCCCACGCTCGTGGCATTACAGAAGTAAGGGGGAAGAATGGAAATGGCCGTGAAGCTGCCGATTTACATGGATAACCATGCCACTACGCCGGTCGATCCGCGCGTGCTCGATACAATGCTGCCGTATTTCACCGGAAAGTTCGGCAACGCCGCCAGCCGCAACCACTCCTTTGGCTGGAGCGCCGAAGAAGCGGTGGAGAACGCGCGCTCGCAGATCGCTTCGCTCATCAACGCCACGCCGAAGGAGATTATCATCACCAGCGGCGCGACGGAGTCCGACAACCTGATGATCAAGGGCGTCGCGGAGATGTACCGCGAGAAGGGAAACCACATCATCACCCAGGCGATCGAACACAAGGCTGTGCTGGATACGTGTAAGCGCCTCGAAAAGTACGGCTACGAGGTGACCTACCTGCCTGTCCAGCGCGACGGCCGCGTGAATCTCGACGACCTCCGTAAGGCGATCACGCCCAAGACCATCTTGATCACAATCATGTATGCGAACAACGAAATCGGCATCATCAATCCCATCGCCGAAATCGGCAAAATCGCGAAAGAGCATGGCGTGTTCTTTGCCGTGGATGGTGTGCAGGCTGTCGGCAAGATTCCAGTTGACGTGCAGAAGGACAATATCGATTTGCTCGCCATCAGCGGGCACAAGATTTACGGGCCGAAGGGCGTCGGCGCGCTTTACGTCCGCCGGCGCAACCCGCGCGTGCAGATTTCCGCCATTATCGATGGCGGCGGCCACGAGCGTGGCATGCGCTCGGGCACCTTGAATGTGACTGGCATTGTGGGTCTGGGAAAGGCTTGCGAGATTTGCCAGAAGGAGATGCCGGAAGAGAGCGTGCGGATGCGCGGGCTCCGCGACCGCCTGAAGGACGGCCTATTGAACAGGCTGGACGAGGTTTACATCAACGGCTCGATGGAGCACCGCTTGCCCAATAACCTCAACATGAGCTTTGCCTATGTCGAGGGCGAATCGCTCCTGATGGGCATCAATGACGTCGCCGTTTCGAGCGGCTCGGCCTGCACTTCGGCCACGCTCGAACCGAGCTACGTGCTCAAGGCTTTGGGTGTCGGCGAAGACCTCGCGCACACATCGATCCGCTTCGGCCTCGGCCGCTTCAACACGCCGGAAGAGGTCGATTACGTGATCGAGAAGATGGTCACGGTGGTCAATAAGCTGCGCGAGCTTTCGCCGCTCTATGAAATGGCCAAGGAAGGCATCGACATCAGCAAGATGAAGTGGCAGACAGCGTAACGGGGAGAAAGGGAAGAAAAAAGAGGAATGGCACAGGAAGGAACAATCAATATCCATCGGTCGATTGCGGGCACCGGCGCCGCGTTTCACGTGACGTTCGCCCCGTATGACGCCGATGCCGGAACCGCCGGCGTGCGACGGTTCCAGGAACTCCAGCACGTGCGCGCGTTTCTCCGCGTGCTCGGGATTGGTGCGGACTACATCCGGGAGGCGCTGCGGCAGCTCGCCGCTGGCCGTTCGGCGTCCCTGCCAAACGTCAGCTTGTCGGACACGGCGTTTCGCCGGGCGGGTTTTGAAAACATCGATAATTTCGCAAGGAGCGTAGGCTAATGGCATACAGCGATAAAGTCGTAGACCATTACAACAATCCGCGCAACGTCGGCAGCCTGCCGAAGGACGACCCGAACGTGGGCACCGGCCTGGTGGGTGCGCCGGAGTGCGGCGACGTGATGAAGCTGCAGATGAAGATCAATCCCGAGACGCAGGTCATCGAGGAGGCGAAGTTCAAGACCTTCGGCTGCGGCTCGGCGATTGCCAGCTCGTCGCTCGCCACCGAGTGGGTGAAGGGCAAGACCGTCTCCGAGGCGCTCTCCATCAAGAATACGGACATCGTCCGCGAGCTCTCACTCCCCCCGGTGAAGATTCACTGTTCGGTTCTGGCTGAGGACGCCATCAAGGCTGCGATCCGCAACTGGAAAACCAAACACGGGGTCGAGGCGGCTGCCGAGGAGAAGGTCGCGCACTAAGCACGCGGTTTGCGGATCGCCCCGGCCGGTCCGCGCGCACCGTTGTGAAGTGGCGAATACCGATGGCCGTTGACGTTGCCAACCCGAAGATTGCCGCGATTCACCTGACTGAGCGCGCCGCGGAACGTATCCGCGCCCTGCTCGGCAAGGAAGGCGTGTCGCCGGAAACCGGCGGGTTGCGCGTCGGCGTGCAGGGCGGCGGCTGTTCGGGCCTGTCGTACGCTATGCGGCTCGAAGTGCAAGCGCGCGATCGCGACAAGATCTTTGAAGAGCATGGCGCGCGCATCTTCGTGGACCCGAAAAGCTTTCTGTATCTCAGCGGCACGACGCTCGATTACGAGATGAGCGTGATGCGCCAGGGATTTGTCTTTCAGAATCCCAACGCCGAGCGCAGTTGCGGCTGCGGCAGCTCGTTTACCGCCTAATTCTGTGGACGGGGGAATCGCGGCGGGGAAAACGCTCGAGACCGGGCCTGACAAGTGGTTGGCAGCCGGACCCGCCAGCCACTTTTTTTGTGCCTCAACGTGAATCCTGATCGGAACCGAAATGAGTGCAACGCGCACCGCATCAATGTCTCCCTTGATCTGCTGGAGTTGCCGGGAGCGCGCGCTCGGCCCCCACTTCTGCTCCAATTGCGGCAAGATCCAGCAGCTTCCGCGCGACGTCGATTATTTTGCCTTTTTCGGCCTGCCCCGCAAGTTGTGGATCGAAGGGGCCGAGCTGGAGAAAAAATTTCTGCAATTGAGCTGGCAACTGCATCCGGATAACTTTGTGCATGCGACAGAGCGGGAGAAAGACCTTTCGCTCGAGCGCAGCTCGCAACTCAATGACGCCTACCGCACGCTGCGCGAGCCCGTGAGCCGCGTTGAGTATCTCTTGGCCATAGAAGGCGCGCGCAAGGAGGGCGAGCAGAAACAGCAGGCGCCGCCGGAATTGCTCGAAGAAGTCTTCGGCCTGAACGAATCGCTCGATGAGCTGCGGGAGGCGAAAGCCGGTGGCGGTGATTTGAGCGCATTGAAAACGCGGCTCGAAGCGGCGGAAAATAATTTTCAGGAGAAGCTTGCGGAAGTGGATGAGCAACTTCAGGGTATCGCGCGGGAATGGGATGCTGCGCTCGACAATAACGTCGAGAACGTCGCACGGAACAAACTCATGGCGCGGATGAACGACCTGCTCAACCGCCGCTCATATATTCGAAACCTTGTCCGCAACGTCGCGGCAGAATTGACCGGCTGAAGACGAATTTGATCGCTTTTGGCGAAAACTGAAACTGATAACTGACGACGGAAATGAGACGCATCGTCGGAATCGATCTGGGCACCACGAACAGCCTCGTCGCGTACTTCGATCCGCAGACGGGTGCGGCGAAGTGTATTCCGGGTCCATACGGCGAGACGCTTTGCCCCTCGGTTGTGAGCCTTGATCCTGACGGGAGCATCATCGTCGGCGAACCGGCGCGTCGCCGTCTCCACACGCAGCCCGAGCGAACAATCTATTCCGTGAAGAGGCTCATGGGCCGCGGGCCCGCCGACGTGCAGAACGAGCTGAGGCTCTTTCCGTTCCGCATCGATTCCGCCAGCCAGAACGTCATCCGCGTAAAGCTCGGCAGCAAGCTGTTCACGCCGCCGGAAATCTCCGCGTTCATCCTGCGCGAGTTGAAGATTTGGGCCGAAGCCTATTTCGCCGAACCCGTGGATCGCGCGGTCGTCACAGTTCCCGCTTATTTCAACGACGCGCAGCGCCAGGCCACCAAAGACGCCGGTCGCATCGCCGGCCTGGAAGTTCTGCGGCTGGTCAACGAGCCCACTGCCGCGGCGCTCGCCTACGGCCTCCACGAGAAGCGGCGCGGCAAAGTGGCCGTGTACGATCTCGGCGGCGGCACGTTCGACATCTCGATTTTGAAGCTCGTCTCGACCAGCGAGGGCGACATCTATCAGGTGCTCTCGACCAACGGAGACACACATCTCGGCGGCGACGATATTGATAATTTGCTCCAGGCACTCTTCCACGAAAAGATTCTTCAGCAGCACCAGGTAGATTTTTCGCCCCGCGCCGAGCTTGCGCAGGAGTTGCGCACAGCGCTCATCCGTGTGAAGCATGAACTCTCTGAAAAAGATGCGGCCGCACTGCGGTTCCCGCTGCCGAACGGCGCGATGTTCGTCCACGAATTCACGCGCGGCGCATTGGAGGCGTTGATTTGTCCCATCGTCGATCGCACGATGGGCCCGGTGAAGCAGGCGCTGGCCGACGCTCAACTGAAGCCCGGGGACTTGGACGAAGTCGTGCTCGTAGGCGGCGCCACGCGCACACCGCTCGTCCGCCGCACGGTGCAGGAGTATTTCAATCGCCCGCCGCACACGGAGCTGAATCCGGACGAAGTCGTCGCGCTCGGCGCGGCTGTGCAGGCCGACATTCTGGAGCGCGGCGTGAAGAACATGCTGCTGCTCGACGTGACACCGCTCTCGCTCGGAATCGAGACCTACGGCGGCGCCGTGGCGAAAATCATCCCGCGCAACTCGACGATTCCGGCGAGCGCGCAGGAGCTCTACACCACCGGCGTGGACAATCAGACCGGCATTGACATTCACGTCCTGCAGGGCGAGCGCGAAATGGCGCGCGATTGCCGCTCGCTCGCGCGCTTCACTTTGAAGGTGCCGCCGGCGCCGGCCGGCCTGCCGCGCATCGAAGTGAAATTCCTGATTGACGCCAACGGCATCCTGCAGGTGTCCGCGCGCGATGTGCGCACCAGTGAGCAGCATTCGCTCGAAGTCCAGCCGAGCTACGGCCTCTCCGATTCTGAGGTCGAGCGCATGCTCGAAGAGTCGATTGAGTACGCCGAACAGGACTTTGCGGAGCGCCAGCTCACCGAAGCGCGCACGGAAGCAGAGGCGATCCTTTCCGCTACAGCCAAGGCGCTCAGCGCCGAGCAGGTGGCAGGCCTCGCGCTGGAGGAAAAACGCAGAATTGACGCGGCAGTGGCGACGCTGAAAGAGGCTGCGGCGGGCGACGATTACAAATTGATCCGCTCGCGCATTGACGCGCTGAATCAGGCGACGACGCACCTCGCGGAAGTCGTCATGAACAGCGCGCTTTCGGCGGCCCTCGAGGGCCGCAAAGTCGCGGAGGTATAGCGCCGGGCTTCCGGGGATTTTGCGTCCCGGCGCTATTGACCGGGACGCCCGGCATTTCCGGGCAAGAGGCTGGAGGGGAGACACGCATGGGCGGCAGCAATCCATACATCGAAGAAGTCAAATACAAACCCGCCACGAAGAAATTCAAGGTGACGTTTCTTCCCAGCGGCAAGACCATCGAGGTTGATCCGGAAAAGATCCCCTACGGCCACAACGGCCTGCCGGGCAGCATCTTGGATTTTTCGGAAGGAATCAGAGCTGGCCTCGATCATGCTTGCGGGGGCGTATGTGCCTGCTCCACCTGCCACGTGATCGTCCATGAGGGCCTCGAATCGTGCAACGAAGCCATTGACGCCGAACTCGACCAACTCGACGAAGCGCCGGGCATCACGCCGAAGTCGCGCCTCGGCTGCCAGTGCGTTCCCGACGGCACGACGGACATTGTCGTCGAAATCCCCGATTGGAACAAAAATTACGCGAAAGAGGCAGACCACTGAGGAGCGAAAATGCCTGCGAAATTTGACTGGGACGACGCCGAAGACATTGCCATCGCGCTGGCCGACAAGTTTCCGGACACCGATCCGATGACCGTCCGCTTCACCGATTTGCACAAATGGATCACCGAGTTGTCGGGCTTTTCCGGCGACCCGATGGGGTCAAACGAAGGCAAGCTCGAAGCCATCCAGATGGCCTGGCATGAAGAGTTCCAGGAACGCCAGGCTTAAATTGCTCCCTTTCCTCATTCCGCGCGAAGCGCGTTCTTTGCGTCCCCGATGTCGTAGCGGAGCAAGGAATCTTACTTCTTGGCTGCCTCGTACCGCTTGTCGATTCACGGAGTTTCTCTTATCCTAAAATGGTTGCGGATCCGCCTCGGCGGCGCCATGGTGCAACGGTTAGCACATCACCCTTTCAAGGTGGAAATACGGGTTCGATTCCCGTTGGCGCTGCCAATTTGTTTTCGACGTGACCTATCTGGGCCGGCCCGCATTTGACGGGCAATCCGCTCCAGTTATAATCCGCAAAGTAGTCCTGGCTTTGGCGCGCCTGCGCCCTCGAGGAGTGGACTTGACCTACATCGACAAACATCTGATCCCCGGCGAAGCAGTAACGTACCAGACCAAACTGCACTGGCATGTGATGTTCTGGCATGTCACCTTCGGCGTGATTTCCATGCTTGCTGGAATCGCCATTCTCACGGGAGCGTGGTCTTCAAAACACGGGAAAGGCGATAGCTCCGGCGTCATGATTTGGCTCGGACTACTGTGTTTCGCCATCGCTGCCTACCTCGTTGTTTTCGGGGTGTTGAAACGCAGAGCGACAGAGATTGCCGTCACCAACAAACGCGTCATCGTGAAAGTGGGCCTCGCGACCCGGCGAACGATCGAACTGCTCTTGCCGCGAATCGAGAGCATCTCGGTCGAAGAGCCCGCGCTGGGAAGGGTCTTGGGCTATGGGACGGTGACGATTCGCGGTACGGGTGGCACGCCCGAGGTTTTTCAAAACATTTACCACCCGCTCGAATTTCGAGAACAGGTCCAGAAGCAGATCGAAGGGGAACGCCGGTCGGGGTGATCGATCCTTCAGTGCTACCTAAGAATCGCGATCAACATTCAACCCATGATTCCGATTGCGTTGGCGATCAGCTCAGCCAGCGCAATGTCCCCCTCCATCTTTATTGTGCTTCGGCGTTCCTGCTCGTCCAAACCTTTGGTGAAGAGCCGCCAGGCCAGGTCTTGCGGTATGGAGACTACCGCAGCGATGGAAGCGGGCGCGGGGTTGTTGAGTCGCCACCGATCTTTGCTCCGCACGAGGAACCATGTGCCGCCGGCCTCGCCTGTTACGACAATTTTCAGCGCCGCCCCTTCTGCCGCGGCAACATTTGAGTAGGTCCTCGGCAGCGCGTACATGAACGCGTCGAGCACCGGGTGATACAGCTCACGTGTCATAATCTCTGTGAACATTGGGCTGCCGGACATGGCGACCGCGAGACGTATTTGCTGCTGGTGATGCCACCGCTCGGTGTATTCCCGCGCAAGGTCGAACCAGTTCAGCGATTCGGCTTGACCCGCCCAGGCCACCGGGAAGGGTGCTCTCGCAAACGGATCGAGGCTCGCGTAGAATTCGCACGCTTCGCGGCTCGTCATCTCCAGCCAATCGATCAGCACGCGCGGGCTGATCCGCCGCGCCGCTTTCACCCATTCCGCGTTCAGCCGGTCTAGAAATCTCACCAGGCTTTCGTAACTGTCCGCTCCTGCCGGCTTTTCCCCAAAGTACCCGTCACGCCGCATGGACAAGTTGCGAATGTTGGTGTCCAGCAGATGCGCGGCGACTTCTTTCACCGTCCAGCCGGGGCAGATCGTCGGCCTCTCCCAATCGGCCGGTGCGAGCGAGCGCAGTAGCTCGCTCAGGCGGGCCTCAACGATGGGAAACAGATGCGCGACCTGTATCGGTGGGGCTTGCTTCGATATGCTTCCGTGACGCACCGATTGATTTTCTTCCGGCATCCGCACGTCCACCTGGAAAATGCAAAGTCTCGTCTGCTGTTCGGTCGAATGTCAAGAAATATGGCACACTGCCCAGCGAGGTAGCCCATGCGCGAAAGCGAATGGCGCACGCGCCCTCTCGACGATGAGCTCGGGGAGGCGCTTCGCGCCGAGCTTTTCACCTGGCCCGGAGTCACCGTAAGGCCGATGATGGGCACGCTTGGCTTCTGGCGCGGCAAGCGAATGCTCGGATGTTACGTAAATCGCGACCTCTCGAAGCGCAAGCCGCCCTGGCTGAATCTGCCCGGCGAACCCACTTTGGTTTACATCCGGCTGCGAGAGGACGACGCGGCCCGAGCTTTGCGGCGTCCCTCCGTTGCGCCGGCTCGCCTCGGGGGGAGGGCCTGGGTCGAGATTCCGCTTGCGTCGCGCGCAAACCTTGAGGAAGCCGTGCGCTGGTTCGGCATCGCCTACGAACACGCGCCGCGCATCGCGAATCAAGGAGAGTAAGTCGCGCACGCCACGGATCGCCGGATGGCGGGAAAGCCGCCTCCGCCAGGCCCGCGTATATCGAATGGGATCGTCACCGGACGGGCCTTTGCAGTTTCCGCACCCGCGCCGTACATATCCTGGTATTTGAGAGAACCAACAAGTAAGCTTTTTTCATGCGGTTTGCAGCGCGCATTTCTTTTTAGCAATGCTCGTCTGTGGTGCGCCTGCCCGGATGTGATGCGCATGAAAAACTCGCGGCGGCGAGGGATCGCGATCGAGCCTGACAAGCGCGCGCTTTCCGAGCGCTTTTTTTGCGCGCTGGACTACGCCGCGCGGCTGCATGCCGCCCAGAAGCGCAAAGGGAAGGAGCACCCCTACGTCGGCCATCTCCTGGGCGTCGCCTCAATCGTCATGGAATACGGTGGCGATGAAGAAATGGCCATCGCCGCGCTCCTGCACGACGCCGTCGAGGACCAGGGCGGCCTGCCGCGCCTCCTGGAAATCAGAAAGAAATTCGGCTCGCGCGTGGGGGATATCGTCGAAGGCTGCACGGACGCCTGGGAAACTCCGAAGCGTCCCTGGCTCGAGCGTAAGAAGACCTACCTCGAGCGCGTGCGCAATGAATCCGCGGATGTGCGCTTCGTATCGGCTGCCGACAAGCTTTCCAACGCCCGCGAAGTTCTGTGTGATCTCCGTCTTCAAGGTGATGGCGTCTTCGAGCGATTCAATGGAAAGAAAGATGGAACTCTCTGGTATTACCGTGCCCTCGTGAAATCCTTCCGCGAAGCCGGAGTGAACCCGCTCGTTGAGGAGCTCGACCGAGTCGTCACTGAACTCGAATTTCTTTCTGGTGCCCGCCCGGAGCTCTGAGACTTCCCGCCGGGCTCGAAGCGGCACGCTCCCATGAGGCGTTCCCGCCTTGCCGCCGTCGTTCTCTTCCTTCACAATACCCAGAGGCGGACATGATACGAGCGCGCCTTTCGCTCCAAAAATCTGATCCGCTCGGTCTCCATGCTGCTTCCAGACGGCGAATGATCTCCCGCAGGAAATTCTCCCAGCGAACGAGTTTTCTCACCGGCTCGGCTTTCGTTCCGGGCTCGCAGGTTATTCCACCGGAAGTCGTGGACCGCGAGTTCGGCATGCCCGAGGGAAAGTTGCGCCGGCGCGCCGGGATCGAATCCATATCGCGAGCCGCTAGAGATGAAAACGAAGCGTCGCTCGGCGCAGAAGCCGCCCGCCGCGCGCTCCGGTCAGCCCGCTGTGGCGTCGAGCGACTCGACTGGATTCTAGCCACGAGCGAGACGCACCTCGCCTATCCCTCTCTCGCCGCGCAGCTCCATGTGCGCCTGCTTGCTCGCGAAACCTGCGGTGTGCTCGACATCGGCGGAGCGTGCCTTGGTCTCCTCAATGCCTTTGCCGCGGCGCAGGCATTCCTCGCTGCTGGTCCGGCGCGCGCGATTCTCGTCGTCACAGCGGATGTCCATAGCCGCATCCTCACCCCCGATCGAGTCGTGGGCGAATTCGGCGGTCTCTTCGGCGACGGCGCCAGCGCATTCCTGCTTCGGGGCGAATCTGCGGGCGAGGCCGGGCACGGCCACATGCTCGGCGCGTTTCAGTTCGGCTGTGCCAGCCAATATGCCGGGGCCATCCAGGTCTCGCTCGACGCTCGCGGCTCGCTCGGCCTGCAGTTTGACGGGGACGCATTGTCCCGCGCGGCGGTCTCGCGGCTGAAGAAGGTCATCGGAGATGTCGAGCTGCGCAGCGGACTTCCGCTCGCGGGAGTCGCCGCGTTTGCAACGCACCAGCCGAATCCACGTCTCGTCGATCTTCTCGCGCGCCAACTCGACGCGCCCTCACGGAAATTCCCTCCGATCGCGAAGCGCTGCGGCAATCTTGGCTCGACGACCTGTGCCGCCGCACTCCAAGCCGCGCTCGAAGCGCAATCGCGCCTCGATGTGACGGATCGCCGGCCCATCGTTCTGGCCTCTCTCGGCCCCGGACTGCTTTGGGGCGGAGGTTGGGTCGATTCGGGGCACCGATGAAGATTCTTCCGGATCGTGATTTGCTCGAATCCCTCTTGCGCAACTTGGTCGTAATCGATTCGGTCAACCCCACTCTCGTGCCCGGCGCGCGGGGCGAACGGGCCGCTGCGGAGTTTCTTTGCGGATTCCTGCGCAAGCACGGAATTGCCGCCGAGCCCCAGGAAGCGGTGCTGGGCCGGCCCAACGTTGTCGCGTGGATTGGTCCATCCCCGCCGCGGGACGCTTCCGGCAAAGCTCGCGCATCTCTGGCCATTCTCGCGCACATCGATACGGTCGGCGCCGGCGACATGCCCGATCCCTTTACGCCTGTCGAACGCGACGGCAAGCTTTTTGGCCGCGGTGCGCTGGACATCAAGAGCGGCGTCGCTGCCATGTGCGCCGCTGCGATTGCGGTGGCGCAGTCCAGGGCAACGCTCGCGCGGCCGGTCCTGCTCGCGGCTGTCGTGGACGAGGAGTGCAACAGCATCGGCACGGCTGCGCTCCTCGAGCACGCCACGGCCGAGCACGCCGTCGTCCTCGAACCCACTGATCTCCAGCTCGTCATTACACACAAAGGCTATGCCTGGTTTGAAATCATCACGCACGGCCGCGCCGCTCACGGCAGCCTCCCCGCCGAGGGACGCGATGCGATTCGCGCCATGGGCCGCGTCCTGCGCGGTCTCGACGAGATCGAGTCCCAATTGCGTGCGAATTCTCCCCACCCGCTGCTCGGCGCCGCTTCGCTCCACGCCTCACTCATCTCGGGCGGGCAGGAGCTCTCGAGTTATCCCGCCGAATGCCGGCTGCAACTCGAACGCCGCATGCTTCCCGGTGAAACCGAACCCCATGCCCAGCAGGAGCTGGAGGGGCTTCTTGCGCAACTTCAGTCCGCTCTGCCGGAATTTTCGGCGACGCTGGCCGCGCTCGGCTCGCGCCCGCCGTACGAAATCGCCAAAGATTCGCCTTTGGTCCTACTGGTGTCGCGCGCCATGCAATCCGCGGGTCTCGATGTTCGCCTCGCGGGCATGGCTCCTTGGACGGACACGGCGTTGCTGGCAGAGAAGGGAATCCCGGGAGTGGTTTTTGGCCCTTCGGGCCGCGGCTTGCATGGCCGGGAGGAATACGTTGAGCTCCGCTCCGTCGAGCAGTGTGCCCGGGTCCTCGCGGAGTTGATTCGCGTTTCCACGGCGCCCGAGAAAAGCTCTTGATCGCCCCTCTTCTGAAAATTGTAGTTCCTTGGTCAGGGTGAGGGCCGCATGTGGGTTGTCAAGCTAGTGTCCACTGGCGGGACGATGCAGGAAGCTGCCGCCGGCCAGCCCGCATCCGTCATCGCATTGCGGCAGAGCGAGCTAGTCGCATTGCTGACCGCGGCGGGGTTCACGGCTCCATTCAACGGTTCGGCATAAATTTTGTAGCTCGTGCCGCCCCCGGCCGCAAGGCGCTCCAGCACGTAAGTTCCATCAAATTGCGCGGGACCTGCTCCGCTACAACTCCATCCGCCGATTGCTCCGCCCATGGCCGCTCCGCTTGACGCATCCACCGCAACGACCTGCGCGCCGAAGATTCCCGTTACTCCGGGCGGCGAAATGAGCAATGACAATGGATTCGCGGCCAAGATCCTTCCGGTGATCGTTCCCGTATGCACCATGTCATTCGGATCGGGATACAGAGCGCGCAGCCCTGTGCGGTCGTCCTCCGCCAATGGCGCGTCCGGCTGCTGTGCGGTTGGCCGCGGCCCCGCATACGTTCCCGGCGCCGGCGCGAAGGGAAACATGATGGCGCTCCAGACTGCGGAGTGAGAAAACCCCAAGAAGTGCCCGAGTTCATGCGTCAGGACGGACTCCAGGTCGTACGCATTTGGATTCGTGAAGAGTGCAAGCGGCGTTGCGAACGCCGTTCGCGGGTCGCTCGAAGAAAAGTAAATGTCCGCGTCGAGGATCTGTCCAACTTCCGCCGAAATGGCGCTCCCGATTTGCTCGCCGATGCGGTCGGCCGTGATGACGCGGGTGAAGGCAAGCACGCCGGGCGTGAATGCCGCGTCGTTTTGATCGAAGCAGATGGAGTTCAATCCGTCGGAGCCGCAGGCGTTGGCCACTGCCGTGCGTGCCAGCGGCGCTGGTGAGGCCGGGGTCAGTGTTGTGCCCGAGACTCCCGTCCAAACACCCAGCGATTGCTGAATCGCTTGCTCGATCTCATTCAGCCGGCCGCTCGTGGTCTGGTCCTGCGTTAAGATCGCGACAGGGTTGGTCCCGAACGCCGTGCTCCATTGGACCGCAACGCTTCCGCTGCCCGTCGGGCGATGTGCCCTTACCGGGCATGCCGAACCGCCCGAAAGCGAGGCCGGCTGGCGCACGTCCGGCACGACCTGATTGAACGAATAGCCTTGCGCTTGCTGCACGGAGAAAGTTGCGACGGCCAGCGCAAGCCCTCCAAGACCCAGGCGGCGCGCAGTCTCTTGAATCATCTCTCAACGCCTCTCATTCTCT
>QHYP01000105.1:23796-43983 GCA_003224195.1 Acidobacteriota bacterium
GCTCTCGAAATTCAGCCACCGGCATCTTCGAGATTCCGTCACGGCGAAACGTCCGCGATTCAGGATCAAAAATCACTGTCGCCGCGGAATCCTGCGTCACGCTCTCGCGTCCCGTGCGCGGATTCCGCGTGATGCGGAAAGTGCCCTGTGCCCAGCCCAGCACGTGAAAAGGTTCTCCCCGCTTTCCCCAGAGGAAGAGATAGACCTCTTCGCCGGGATGGAAGCGCGGCGCACCGTCCACGTGCGCCTCGATGTGTCCAACGCGGCCCCCGGGCAGGCGCACCATGGTGAG
Source organism: Acidobacteriota bacterium (assembly GCA_003224195.1). Classification (GTDB taxonomy): domain Bacteria; phylum Acidobacteriota; class Terriglobia; order Acidiferrales; family UBA7541; genus Acidiferrum. Next base: position 24,089 of record QHYP01000105.1, read on the forward strand.
CGCTCCGAGCAGCCCTTTTTCCGTCTCCTCGACTGCAAAGCGCGTCTCCGTCCAGATTTCTCCATTTTCCCAATGACTCTCCGCAGAGAGGCAGCGCAGTCGCGCGACGCCGCTCGCTTGTCGCGCAAGCTCTTCGAACCGCAGCCGCGAGAACGTGGTGGCCTGCGCGACCAGCGCGATCAGCACGAGCCCGGCCAAAAACAGAATCCACAAAAATCGTCGTCGATCGGCGAAACTCATCTCATTCGACCTCCAGCGCCCCGCTGGCGGCGGTCTTATCGAGATTGGCGTTCTGAATGAAGAGAGAGCGCGCGCCCGGCAGCGCGCTCGACGCAATCTGCAGCGTGAGGTGAATGATGCCGAGCCCCGCGGGCTGCTTGGCAATGACCGCGATATCGCCCGGGCCCGAGACCGTGTAGTTCATGCTCGCGTCCAGCCCACTGGCAGAAAACAGACACAAATCTGCAGTAGCGGTCCCGCTCGCCGGGCGAACCAGAACGACTGGATTCCCCGCGAGCGTACAGGAATTATTCGCGGTGGAAAAAACTCCCATGGCGGCGACGTTCAAATCCACCGTGTCGCCGGGAAGATCTACGCCAGCCGTCGTCGGCTCCACGACGACAATGTCTTTTCCGCCCGCCGAGGGCGATGCCGCGCTCAATGCGATGACGTCATCCATATCCGACGGCGCAAGCACCACTAGGACAACTTGATTCGACGGCGTTCCGTCGGGGTTCTGGACCTGGACGGAGATGTTTCCCGCCACCGCGACATCGGTCGGTTGCATGGGCGCCGTGCATTGGTTCGCGGAACTGCACGCCGTCGTGCGTACCGTGCCGGCAATCTCGAGCGACGACCCGGGACCCGGACTGCTCGGCGCGAATCCGCTGCCCTCGACCTTCAGCGTGAAGCCCGCTGTGCCTCCGGCGTAAACGCTCGCAGGAAGCAGTTTCTGTATCTTTGCGCCGCTCGAGACGCTCACGTTTGCCGCGCCGGTTTGCGTCGTGTCTTCGGAGCTGACGGCCACCACCTGGAGACCATTTGACTCCGGCGCGCTGGGGGGAGCCGTGTAGATGCCGTTTGCGTCAATCATCCCGCAGGGCGAGCCCGCGCACGCCGCTCCCTGCACTTCCCAGACGACATCCTGGTTGCCCGTGCCGAGGACGCCGGCCGTGAATGCCTGGACGGCCCCGGGAGCCAACGTCACGCTCGCAGGCAACACGGTCACCTGAATATGCGCGATAACCGTGATTTGCGCGGTCGCGCTCGCCGTCGGGTCCGCCTGGCTCGCGGCCTGCACGGTCACGGGATTGGGCAGGGGAATCGCTCCCGGGGCAAGATAGTCCACCTGGGCGGCGGAACTCGCAGTCACCGTTTGGCATGGGCTCAAGCCCGCCACGCAAATCTGCCCGAAGGTTGCGTTTCCTCCTGCGACACCATTCACGCTCCAGTTCAGCGTGCTGTTGTTCGTGCCGCTCACCTGCGCGGAAAGCGTCAAGCGATGACTCGAGGCGCGTGTCGCAGACACGGGGGAGAGGGTCACCGAAACACCGGAAGAGCCAGGCAGGATCGTCAATGTAGCTTGCGCGATTCGCGAGGGGTCCGCCTGGGGAGTGACCGTGATGGTCACACTGTTAGGATTGGGACGTGTGTTGGGCGCAGTGTACGCCGCCGTGGCAGTGAGTGCGCCGCCGACGGACTGAATCGTCGCGCCCGTCAGGGTGCCGCACGCCGCGCCCGTGCAGCCCGCTCCGGCGAGCGTCCAGCTCAACGCCGTGCTCGGATTCGAGCCGGCCACCGGCTGCAGTGTGGACGTAATGCTCGTCGAGCTTCCGGCAGCGACACTCCCGGGCGCTGTGACGTTCAATGCAAAATTGCTGGTGATGGTGACGTTAGCGCTCGCCTGTTTCGAAGAATCGGCAACGCTCTGCGCGTTGATCGTGACGCTCCCGAACGTCGGCATGATTTGTGGTGCGGTGTAATTGCCGCTGGCGTCGATTGCGCCGCAATTCGCCGGGCACGCCGCGCCGGCGAGCTTCCAGCGCACTGCGGGGTCGGGGTGTCCGTTGCTCACAAGCGAACCCCGAAACGCCTGAATCGCGCCGAGCTCGACGCTTGCCGCCCCCGGCGCCACGCTGAGGGAGATATCGCTCGTCACCGTGACCTGCGCGCTGGCGGATTTCGCCAGGTCGGCTTGGCTTGTCGCGCGGATTTCCACGCTCGCAGGTGACGGCAAATCAGCGGGGGCTGTGTATTGCCCGTGCGTTGCGATCATGCCTACATTCGCGTTACCTCCGCCGATTCCGTTCACACTCCATGTGACCTGCGTGTTGGTGGCGTTCACGACTTCCGCGGAAAAATTCTGTGTATTGCCGAGCAGGACCGCAGCGCTCGTGGGCGTCACGCTGACCGAGATCGGTGAGGGAGGTGGTGGCGGCGGGGGCGCTACAGGGCTTGCGCCTCCCCCGCCGCAGCCCAGTGTCCACGCACTCGCCATGAGGAGAACCCGAAGCGCTCGGCCGGTCCCGCGCTGTCGGCGATCCCATGGAAGGGTCGGCATGCCGCCGCGAATAGCAGGCGAAGGGCCATCGAAAGCTTGTAGACAATGGCCGCAGCGCTTGGCTCACGCGCCGCTGCCTTAATTCATCGCAACCCTTATATTTTGCCGGCCTTTCTGACTTAATTTCCTTTTCTCTAATGGACTCGAATGCGGCTGAATGTTGGGGCTATCCGTCCAACTGTCCCGCTCGGGAATTCCGCTTTGGAACTGCGCCGGGATGGCACATTCCCATTTTGCAATCCTTCCGCGCCCTTCACTGCTCGGGTTGACAGCGCTCTTTTCCCCTTGGATACTCCGTGCATGGCCCGTCCGGATGCCGTGCGTCGCGTGAAGAGCTACTCGGCCGCTTCGGGCTTCGTCTACCAGTACTACTTTTTTGAAGTGCTCCCCGCGCGCCGCACCGGCAAAGAGGGCCGCGAATACACCTACATGGTCTCGGCCGACCGCCGGTCGGTTTTCCCTTTGAAGATCTTCGTGGAAAAGGACGCGCTTGGCGCCTCGACACGGCGCACCCGCCGCGGCCTGACCGGCACGGAAGAGTATGCCGTCGCCAAACTTCGCCTCTTCCAGGCGTTTGACGAGCTCAACGCTCCTCTGGACGCTGGCGGCGCCGCAAGCATCGATCTCCGCGTGGATCAGGCAAATCTGGACGGCTTCCTACAGCAGCTCGACTTATAGAAGGATTTGGGCCCCCAAGCGATGAACCTTTCCAGCCACGGCGGCGTCTCGTGAACAGACAGGGAGACACAATGCAGGAGCTGGTCTCGGACATGGCGGTGGGCCTCCGGCCTGCCGGACCGGGGTGGAAGCTTGCGCGAGCGTTTGGCCAGGCGAAGAGCGAGGTGAGCCAGGAGAGCCAGCGAGAAGCCCTGGAGCGCGGGTTCGAGGAGCGCGTGGCTGAATGTTCGGGCTTGGCCTTTCGTGTGGCCTGCGGCGTTCTGCACAACGCCGCCGACGCGGAAGAGGTCGCCCAGGAGGCCTTTCTTCGCGCCTACCGCAAACTGAATCAGCTGCGCGATTCGAAGAACTTCCGGGCCTGGCTCGTGCGCATCACGTTTCGTCTGGCGCTGGACCGCTTGCGCGCCGCCAAACGCCGCACTTTACGCGAGACGTCGTGGATGGAAATGGCGCCGGGGAGCGCGATCGGGCACGGTGCGGCCGCGGCCGATTTTCACCGCCATTTGCAGCAAGCGCTCGACGCCCTGCCCGAACGGCAGCGGATCATCCTGATCCTCACGGCCATCGAAGGCCACACGATCGCGGATGCCGCCGAAATGCTAGGCCTTCCCGAAGGAACCGTGAAGTCGCGGATGCACCTTGCGAGAAAGCAACTTGCGGAGAAACTGTCATGGATTGCCGGGCCTACCAGAACGACCTGAAGGAACTGGCGGCGGAAGCGGTTTCGCCCCGTCGCGAGGCCGCGCTGCGCACACATCTCGAACTCTGCGCCGCCTGCCGCGCCGTTCTCGCCGTCGAATTGGAGCTCTTCCGCGGGCTCGATGCGGCCCTCCGCAAGGAACTCAATCCCGTTCTGCCCCCCGGTCTTGCGGCCCGAATCCGCGCCTCTGTTCAGAGCGAACCTGTGCCGCTGCCGCGCTCAATTCCCGCCTGGGCCTTCGCCGCCGCGTTCGCAGTCTTCGCCGCCTGCTTTGTATGGGTTCAAGTCAACTGGCGCGCGTCGGGACCTCGGAATCCAAAGCCGGCCAACATCGCCACAGAGGTCCCGTCGGTCAAAAGCGCCGCACCCGCAGAGCCGGAATCGTTCGCTCGAGCCGCGCGGCGCCCGGCAGCTAGGGAAGCCTATATGCCCCGCAACACGATGGCCGTCACGGCGCGCGAGCCACAGGTGCTCGTGTCCCCTGGTCAACAGGAAGCTGTCGCCCGCTTCCTCTCTGGCCTGCAGCGCGGTGATGTCAAAGGAGAGGTGCTGCTGGCCGACCGCCGCAACTCCGAGCTCCCCCTGCCCGCGATTGCTCCGCTGGAATTCGAACCCGTAGATGTGAAACCGCTGGAGACCGCGCAGCCGGAACTTCACTGAACCTTTGTCTGTGCGGCGCCGTCTTGCAGGCAAGCGAATTTAGAGGAGGGGCACATGAAACGGTTGGTTTTGTCATTCTTATTCTCCACGCTGTTCATTCCACTTGCGTTCGTGTCGGCGCAAGACAAGCCAAAGCCCGAGGACACTGAGAAGAAATCCGAAAGCACTAAAGGGATCACGCCGGTACGAGTCCAGGTAGTCTTCACTGAATATGATGGCGAGAAGAAAATAAGCAGCTTGCCATACACACTGCTGGTGAACGCAGACGAGCGCGACGGAACACGCTTGGTCGTTTCTATCCTCCGCATGGGGTTGCGGGTGCCCATAGGGACTGTGACCCCGACAGGAGCAGCAGGCCAGTTTACGTATCAGGATGTCGGGACCAATATAGATGGGAGAGCCGAGAGGGCGGAAGACGGTCGGTTTCGCTTGCAGCTGGGTGTTGAGAAGTCGTCCGTGTACTCGTCCGCTTCCAGTCAGAAACCAGCTTCACCTGTGGGAAATGAAACTCCCCCGGTGATCCAGCGATTTAACTACCAAGTGAATCTGCTTATTCGCGACGGGCAAACAATCCAATCGACCATGGCGACCGACCCAGTCTCGGGGCGCGTCACGAAGGTCGAAGTAACTTTGAATGTGGTCAAGTAGTATCAGATGCCTTCGCTACCTCGTGGTCAAAATGGCAGCCAGCGCGCCCCCGATCTCCGGGTGCAGAAAGGTGTAGCCGGCTTGCTCAAGCTTCTTCGGCAATACCCGCTGGCTCGAGAGCAGCAGCGCCTCCGCCATCTCTCCCAGCGCCAGTCGCAGCGCAAACGCCGGCGCCGGGAAAATCGCCGGCCGCCGCAGCGCCTTCGCCAGCGCCCGCGTGAACTCCACGTTGCGCACCGGCTGCGGCGCAACAACGTTTAGGGCGCCTCTTACCGGGGCGACATTTACGGCGCTCCTTAGCGGGGCTACGCCAGTCGCGCCACGCATCCCGCTCCCTTCTAACGCAAACTGAATGACACGCACCACATCCGCCAAAGTCACCCAGGACATCCACTGCTGCCCCGACCCGAGCCGTCCGCCTACGCCCATACGGAAGGGCGGCAACATCTTTTGCAGCGCCCCACCCTGCTTCGCCAGGATAATCCCGAAGCGCAACTGCACCACGCGCATCCCGTGTCTCTCCGCTTTCGCTGCCTCTTCTTCCCACGCGCGGCAAACGCCCGCCAGGAAGTCATTCCCCGAAGCGCTTTCTTCCGTCAGCTCTTCGTCGCCGCGGTTGCCGTAATATCCGACTGCGGAGGCGGAAACAAATACTTTCGGTGGCGGAGCTAAGCGCCCGACCGCCGTTACAAGCTGCCGCGTCGCATCCACGCGGCTTGTCGCAAGAAGTTTCTTCCGCGCCGCCGTCCACCGTCCGCCTGCGATCGACGCCCCGGCAAGATTCACCACCGCGTCCGCCCCCGCCGCAGCTCCTTCGAGTTCCCCAGTCGCCGGATTCCAGGGCACATCAAACCCTGTCTTCGTTCCCCCAGCTACCACACTCTGCGGCCGCAAGAGTCGGCACAGGGTGTGACCCTCTTGGGACAGAGCCTTGACCAGAGCCGTTCCTACCAGTCCCGTCGAACCCGTGACTAAAATTTTCATCCAGCTCTCCGCCGAAGCGCGTCACCGGACGGAAATCGCCCATCGCTGCTTGACGGTACGCAACCCAGCCGGGAAGGTCAAGCCATCGAATCTTTCAAAATGTTTTTCGCCATCGAAGCAAACGTGGGTGCGAGAGGTGTCCGGCGAACGACGAAGGGGAGGGCGCGGGTCAAGGTGCAGCGGAAGGAGTCGGAGCCGCCGCAGCGACAGGGGCTATGTCCTTCTGGGGCAGGAGCGCGACGCGGAAATCCCCGAATTCCTCGTCGAGGATAGCGGAATACATCACGAATAATCCGACAGCGCCGTCGATGATGACTTGAGTAACGATGGGCACTAGAGCGGTCATTACTGGACCCATCATAGAGAGAGCTGCTACGACAAAGCCAATCGCAATGCCGCCGGCGAAACGGAAGATCACGGAGAAAACTACCGCGCGCCACGAGAATGCCCACCAGACACGGATTGTCCGTGAGAACGTGCGGGGAAGCGGCTGGTTGGCAGAGGAAACGCCGCGCGGCAAAAGCGCAACGCGGAAATGGCGGAACCTCTTCGCCAGAACGTAATAGATCATTCCTAGCGAGACGGTATAGATGACAGCATAGGGCAAAATGCGGTTGGCCCAGCGAACGAAATGCGCGGATACAAAAAGGTTTTGCCACGCCATGCGCAAAGCAACGCCAATCGTCGCTATGAGAACGACGGAGATTAGCGACGTCGGCCAGTAGTAAGCCCACCAGACGCGGAGCCCGTAGTTCAAAGTAGGCTGGATGTAATCCTCGAGCGGCACGGAAGCGCGCGACGGCGAGGCATCGTCGAATATTCCGGGCTTGCTGACCATGGGGGTTGCGCAGGTGCGGATACTACGCCAGGACACCTGCTTTCGCAAGCAGTGAAGTGACACCGAACAGCCCCAGCTAAGGCGCGAAGACGGTGGAGAGGGTAAATCTCCAGTTGAGAGCACTGGTTGCTTCCGGCGGCTCGCGCTACAATCCTGATATGCCTCCCGTCTCACAAACCGTTCGTGTGAAGGTTCTGTTCTTCGGTCGCCTGAAAGACGTGGTTGGCCAGTCCGAGGAATCCCTCGACCTTGCCGATGCCTCCACAGTCGAGCAACTCTTCGCTCTCTATTGCACGCGCATTCCCGAACTCGTCAAATATCGCTCTTCGGTCGTGGCTTCCCGCAATCAGGAATTTGCGCCCTGGAGCGCCCCGCTCCAATCCGGCGACGAGGTCGCCTTCCTCCCGCCGGTTAGCGGAGGCTGAGGTCCGCCCACCGATGACATCCCGTGAGCAGGACATTTTTCGCATCGTCCACGAACCGATCGATCCAGCGGCTCTCGCGCGTCTCGTCCGCGCCGATGACGACGGCGCCGTCGTCACCTTCGATGGCTGCGTCCGCAACCACTCGGCCGGCCGCCGCACCTTGTTTCTCGAATATGAGGCTTACGAACCCATGGCGCTTGCCAAGATGCGCGAGATCGGCGCCGAGCTCCATCGCCAATTTGCCATCGACAGCGTGGCCATCGTCCACCGCCTTGGAAGGCTCGAAATCGGGGACACAAGTGTCTTCATCGCCGTCAGCGCTCCGCATCGCCACGCGGCCTTTGACGCCTGCCGCTTCGCCATCGACACCCTCAAGCGGACGGTGCCCATTTGGAAGAAGGAGTACTTTGAAGACGGGGCCGTTTGGGCCGAAGGCGAGTTCCCCGCCGTTCCCGACGAGACTCCTTCCGCGAAGTCGGCATCGTAATCTTCGATGACCTTCCGACAGTCCTACTCATGCGTCCTGCTCGCCGGCCTTGCAGCCTCTCCTTGCGGCGCGCTTCCTCACACACAGGCCGCACAGGAACAGCGGCAGTTCCAGCAGGATCGTCCGCCGTGGGCCCGGCATCCGGAAACCGCTACGGGACGCTCCCAGCCGCTGCCGGACAAAGCCGACGACAATGAACAAGAAAAGGCCCCAGATCGAAGCAAGATCCGCGTGCAGGTCAACCTCGTCAACATCCTCGTCAGCGTTCTCGACAGGCGCAACCGCCCCGCTCCCGATCTGCCGCGCGATGCGTTCGAGCTGTACGAAGAGAGTGTCCTGCAGAAACTCGAGCTTTTTGAGGCAGAAACCCAGCGCCCGCTCGATCTTGTCCTCATGGTGGACTCGAGCCTCAGTACTCAGATCGAAATGGCGGAGGAGCGCGAAGCGGCCGCGCATTTCATCCGCCAGGTTCTGCGGCCCGGCGATCACCTGGCGGTGTACCAGTTCGATGATTCGGTCACCCAGCTCGCCGGTTTTTCCGATGACGTTCCGAGGTTGCAGAGCGCCGTCCGACACATCACTGAGGGTGCCGGAACTTCTCTGTACGATGCCGTCTATCTCGGCGCGAAGGCTCTCGAGCGCCGCGGCAGCGAAAACCGCCGCGTCATCGTGCTGGTCACCGACGCCGGCGAAACTACCAGCCGCATCGATTTTCAGGCTGCCCAGAAGCAAGCTGTGCTCTCTGGCGCGTTGCTCTACACTATTGTTCTGCGGCCGGTAAAAAGTGAGAGCGGGCGCAACACCGCGGGGGAGCACGCCCTCGAAACCATCACTGACGTGACCGGCGGCGCGATGTTCTTCCCCGATCAGCCCACCGACCTCGACGCCATCTTCGACCGCATCGACCGTGAGCTCCGCACGCAGTACCGCCTGGCCTACTATCCCAATCCGCACGGGCCGGCCAACACTTTCCGCCGCGTCGAGGTCCGCGTCAAAGGCGAGTATTCGGTTCGTTACCGCCGCGGCTACTACACCGGAGCCGAATAATCACCGCGATGCCGAGCACCTATCTGAGCGCCGCCGTCGAGATCGCGCGCGAGGCCGGGAAAATTCTTCTTGAGGAGTATGCGCGTCCCCTGAATATCACTTACAAAGGCGACGTCGACCTCGTCACTCAGGCCGACCGCCGTTCTGAAGAACTTATCGTCAGTCGTTTGAAAGAACTCTTCCCCCAGCACACCATCCTTGCCGAAGAAGGCGGCGGCCAGTCCATGCACTCCCGCTTTAGCTGGTATGTGGACCCGCTCGACGGCACCACCAATTTCGCCCACGGCTATCCTTGCTTCTCCGTTTCCATCGCGCTCGCTGATGCCGGGACGCTTATCGCGGGAGTCGTGTTCAACCCGCTGAGCGGCGAACTCTTCGCTGCCGCCCGCGGGGAAGGCGCCACCCTGAACGGCAAGCCCATCCGCGTCTCAAAAGTCCTCGAGCTGGCAAAGAGCCTCGTTTGCACCGGCTTTCCCACGCACAAGCGCCAAGCGAATCCCAATATCCATTACTACTGGGATTTCACCCTGCGCTCGCACGGCGTCCGCCGCGACGGCTCGGCTGCGCTCGACCTCGCCTTTGTCGCCGCGGGTCGCTTCGAAGGTTTCTGGGAATTTGGTCTCAAGCCCTGGGACACCGCCGCAGGCGTCCTGCTTGTGGAAGAGGCTGGTGGCCGCGTATCCAGCCTCGATGGACAGCCTTACGATCTCGGCGGCCCGTCCCTTCTCGCGACAAACGGTCTCGTTCACGAGGAGATGCTGCGCGTCGCCGCTGAAATCGCCCAGCGTGACCCCTCCGCCCCGTTCCCACGCTGAGCCTCGAACCGTGGGCGCGCAAACTTCGGCCTGCACGTCTTTCTCTTCAATCCTGAAGCAGTGCCGCCGTCGCAGCCTCCGATGCCCGCCACTTCGGCTCAGCTTTGTCGAAGAGCCGGCATCGGAAACGGAATCCTGTACGTCTTCGACCCGACGCTGACTCCGCCCTGGCATGTATTCGGCGGCGTCGTACAGACCTGTCTTGCGGTGGAACACTCTGCCGCCCAGAACATATAGCCAAGCATTCCGGGCGTCGTTCCCGCACCGTTTGGTGCGACAGTTTGCACATAGTTCCCCGTGCTGTTCTCGAGTGAATTGCTGAAATTCACGCACTCGGCGCACGGGTTCCGTCCCGTGACGATAAAGAGTCCGCCCGTAAACTTCGCCGGCGCCAGCGGGCCGACCGGCGTGCTGCTTTGCGGCCTGCCGTCGATATGCTCCTGCCAATTTGACCTTGCCGCGGAAGCGCTGGTCGGCTGCTTGTTGGGGACCATCGCGTTGGCGTAATCGAGCACTGGATTCGTCGTGTTGAGCCAGTCCGCCGTTGCTTTGCGGCACAAATCAGTGAGGAAACGGTCGTCGGCACCGAGATCGATCGTCAGACGGCTCGCCGGATTGGCTCCCGTCGCATCGTAGGGCAGGATCGAGCGGTAAGCATTGATGAACGCTTGCAGGGCCGCCAGATTGGGTCTGGCATTTTTCTCGTAATCGATTTCAATCCCTGTGCCAAGCCTCTGCGCTGCTCGCGCGGCATTGATGCCAAGCTGCGTCGCATTCCTCTCGAGCGCCGTGTCCCAGTCGTTTACAAACGTGATCCCCCCGATCGAAAGCATCACCCGGATGTTGTGGCTCGCGAAATAGCCGATCACCGCCGAGTTCATGCCAATCGGTATCCCTTGTGAGGTTTGGGAATCGTTCGTGAGATTGAGCAACTTGAGTGGATTCACGAAACTCAGAACCACCAGATTCACCGATGGCACGCCGTCGCCCCGGTCAATCAGCCAGTGATTCTTGGTGTCGAAGTCCGCCATGTCCCGGACGCTGGCCCACGTGCAATAGTCGTTGCCACAATGCCACGCGCCATAAACCTGTATTTGAGTTGCTTTCGCCGGGGAAATCAGCAGAGACGGAGCCAGGGCCAACACGCCCATCCGCGCCGCTGCTCTCAGCATGGCTTCCTCCCAGGATTCGTCTCGCGTCGAGTCGGCCGTATACAGCTGGAAGGGGCGGGCGTCAGCCGAAATTCGCACAATTCAATTTTCGCTTCGGTGCGGAGCTGCACCGCGTTCGCGGCCCAATCGCCCAATCGAATGGCCTCGCGGTCAAATTTGCGTGAAGTGTCCTATGGGGTGCTGCCCTTCCACTCCGCGTACAATTTGGCGATCGTCGGGCCGATCGTGAATCCCCACGCGAAAATCGGGAAGCCTTTGAACTTGTCCGGCACGGCGTAGCGGTGCGCGGCCTCTTCCGCCGGCACGCCCGCCTTGTACATCTTCTGTGCTTGTTCGGCGATGTCGTCGAACACCGCGCTCTCCGTTGCAATTCCTTCTTGCCCGCAGATCTGTCCGTGGCCGGGCACGAAAATCGTGTCCTTGTCGAATGCCGCGAACTTCTTCAGCGTTGCGCGCCAACCGGAAATCGTCGCGTCGAACGCCACGGGATACCATCCGCTGAAGAGCAAATCGCCGGTGTAGACGATCTTCTGTTCGGGAACGCGCACGATCAGGTCGCCCGCTGTGTGGCCCGGATAGCTCTCCACGATGGCGGTGAGCCCGCCCAAGTCGATCTTTTCGGGCAGCTTCGCCGGGTCCAGCGGCCGGCTTGGCAGCGAAACCAAATTCGCGCGAACGGTCTCGTACATTCCCGTTGCGGCGTTCACGTCGCTCTGCGCGTGTTGCCGCTCGGCTTCGGTCTTCGCTTCACGCAACTTCTTCTCCAGCGGCTCGAGAAATGCCGCGCGCTCCATCGTTTGCATTCCCCCGTAGTTTTGCGCCATCAGTGTTGGAACTTTCGCATGCGCCCACACGGCTACGTTGTGCGCGCCGTAAAAGGAGTTGCCCATCGAATGATCAAAGTGGTAGTGCGTGTCCAGCGCCGCGCGCACTGGCACTTGGCTGACCATACGCAAAGCATCCATCTGAAACGCGCATCCCGTCGGCGAAGCGTAGCCCTCGATCAGCAGTGCCGCGTCCTTCCCCGCAAGAAACCCGCCGTTGCACAGCGTCGTGTAGCCTTTGCTCGGGTCCGAAATTGTCGCGTACGCGCCCTCTCCAATCTTGCGCACGGATGCGAATCCCTTGTCCACAATCGGCGTCTGCGCCACGCGCGCATCCCCGGCCACCGATTCGCTCAGCCCAGGCAGCGGAATCAGCCGCGCAACGGCGTAGGCGGCTCCAAAACACGACGTGGAGGCGAGAAAATCCCGGCGAGTGAAGGGCTTGGACAGGTCGGTCATGGCTCCTCCGTATGAAGATTCGTGCATTCCGCGCCGTATCTTAGCAGAGCGATCATGGCGTCTCCATCCGAGGCGCAAATGCTATTGGCTCGTTCCGGCTTTCAAGAACGAAACACGGGAAGACGCGGCGGAGTCCGAGCACAGCTCGAGGGCTTGATCGGTCGAGAGCAAGCGGGCTCCACGCGACTCCCATTCTGCAATCAGTTGCGCCCCCTTCGCGGCGTCGAGCGGCTGAATGGCGTCGCGAACGACGCCGACATGCCGTCCGCGCGCGAGCAAGCCTTCTACCGTGCACCGCACGCAGTAGTCTGTGGCCACGCCAAAAACCAGAAATTCAACATTTGCCTCGAATGACGGCGAACCATTGGGACCCAATCGGCCGAGCAGTGCGTCTGCGTGTGGATTGTCGAAAACGTCGAGCGTGTTTTTCTCCAGCGTCACCTGTTGATAGCCGCCCAAGCTTTCCGGCAGTACAAGTCCTTTGTCGTTCGGGATCACCAGCCGTCGCGCTGCAAGCCCTTCCGGAAGAATCTCTGCGCCCGGCGTTCGTTTCAGGCAATGCGGCGGCCATTCGCGCAGCTCAGCGTCATCGGGATTGTGCGCATCGGCAGAGGAGACAACAAAGACGCGCCCCTGCCGCGCCGCCTCCACGAGGCGGCGGAGATTCGGGATGATCTTTTCCGCTCCGGGCACGTACAGCTTGCCGCCTGGCAGCATGAAGTCTGCTTGGGCATCGACTTCCCAGAAGACCGTCTTTCGGGAGACCACGTCCTGCCCCTTTCAGGTGCGCGCCGACTTCACGCGAGTCTGCCGCACTTGCTCGAACAGTTCTTCGAGACGCGCGCTGTGTTGCACCGGGAACGGCTCCTGCGCGGCCTTGAGCGACACGATGCGCTCTGGCAAGCGCTCCCGTGAAGCCAGAAAGCGTTCCCGCGCCGCGCTTACCAGAGCCCCAGGCTTCTGCGGTGACGCCTCGAGGCGCTTGCTCTCTCTCATGACTGGAACGAGCAGCGGTTCCGCTTCCGGGTACGCTTCATTCTCCAGGCCGACCGTATCGCTCGAATACTTACCGTCCCCGCCGGTAAACCGGAACACTTGCTTTCGCCCGAGCGCAAGGATCTTCTCAATCGCCCCGCGCACGTTGTAAGTGTCAACGAGCAAGGTGGCCTCATCCGGGAAGGCGTCGAGAAAGCTGCCGAAAGCCTTCGCCTCGTCCTCGTGGGCCATAATCCACGAGTGTGCCTGCGTTCCGTAGACGGGAATCCCGAAGCGATGGCCCGCGAACGCGTTGGACGTCCCGGCGCAGCCGCCGATGAACGCAGCGCGCGCGGCGAAGATGCCAGCCTCGATACCGTGCGCACGCCGCGTGCCGAATTCCACTACGGGACGCCCCGCGGCCGCCGTCGTGACGCGCGCCGCCTTACTGGCGATCAGCGTTTGGAAGTGCAGAATCGAAAGCAGGCTCGTCTCGATGATCTGGGCCTCCGCAATCGGTGCCGTGATGCGCAGGAGCGGTTCATCCGGGAAAAAGATCGTGCCTTCGGGCAGCGCCCAGGCATCGCCGGAGAAGCGGAATCCCGCCAGATAGTCGAAGAAGGCGTCGTCCACATGACGAAAAACCGGCAACCCGCGAAGGTAGGTAATCTCCTCGGCAGAGAACTGGACGTTTTGCAAAAAGTCCAGGGCCTGTTCCAGTCCGGCTGCAACCAGGTAATTTCGCCGCGGAGGCAAGTGCCGGACGAAAAGTTCGAACGTGGCGCGGGCGTCGAAGCGGTTTTGGACATAACCCGCCGCCATCGTCAGCTCATAAAGGTCGGTGAGGAGCCCCGAAGAGGGTGCGCCGGAAATCATGTCTCTGGGAGGATTATGCCCGACCCTGGAAGGGTAGGCAAAGCCCGGAGAGGAAACACTCGACTTGCAACCACAGCGGGCGGAGTTGCACTGGAACGGCCGGCCGCGGAGCTTCGATTCGCAGGAGAGCTAGTGCCGTTCCAACTTATTCAGCCAAATACCCGCTGCCCAAACCTCCCTGCTGCTTCTTCTCTGTGGAGAAAGAAGTTAGCTTCAAAAAGTTGGAACGGCACTAGGGAGCTGTTCGCGCCGGAAAAGCCCTGGTTCCGCTCTGCCGAAACTCGAATCGCACCCGCCACTCGCTCGGAACGTACTGCCCATCGACTTTTCCCGGCGCGAACTCCCATCGTCGTGCTGCCTTTAGCGCCAGATCGGCAAAATATCTGCTCGGTCCGGGAGATTCGAGTTCGGCGCTGGTCACATTGCCGGCAGGGTCGATATGGATCCTTACGCCGACCCTCACCGCCCCCCGAATCGTGTCTCTCGCTTTCTCGGACACCTCGGGCATGACTTCTTGGAGGACTTCGTCTTGAACACCACTGACGTTCGGCGTTTTCGCGCCCGTATCCATCCGCAGAGAGGTCGGCGACGCCGTAGGTTTGTCCGCAGTCTGCCGCTTCTCCGTAATTCTCGGGGCGGATGAGTTGTTCTCCGCCTTCATCATCCGTTGCGCCGTCGCGGCGCAACCGGGGTCTCTCGATGGGCCTCAGTGCGGTGATTGAATAGCTTTGGGACCAGCGCGAGTCCCGCCAGCACAAGCACAGCCGCAACCGCGACCCCTGGAACAAGCTGCCGCCGCTTCGCGCGTTCCGTTTGCGGCTTAGCTATCGACTTCGGTTGCGCCGGTGGCAGACGCGTCGGCTGCTCCAGTCGCGCCTCAATGTCGCCAACCGTCCACCGCCGCTGCGGGTCTCGCCGCAGACAGTTGCGCACTATGTCCAGGAATGGTTGGGGGATAGTCTCCGGCAAGACGGGATCAGCCTGCTGCGATTCTTTCCAAATCGGCAGCCGCTGTGTCAGGACCTCTATCAGCGTCATGCCCAGCGACCAGCTATCGCCCGCTGACGTCACTTCTCCGTGCCCAGCCTCAGGTGGATCGTACGCGCTCGGCTTCCACAACCCGCCGTTCGCCTCGCCGATCCGGCGCAACCCGTCGCTTGAAATCTTCACTTGATCGGCCGTCGCCTGGATGTTCGTAGGCTTCAAGTGTCCGTGCACGAATCCCTTGCTGTGCACATACTCGAGCGCGTCCAGAACCGGCTCGAGCATCTGGCTCGCTTCGGCGGGCGTGAGCGCCCTTTGCGGGAGGATTTGGGACAAGTCTTCTTCGGCGTACTCCATTACCACGTAGAGCAGGTCCGTGCCGCCCAGCCGCCATCGTCCGGAGCGGAAGAGCTTGATCAAGTGTCGGTGAGTGAGTTCCGCAGCTAGCTTCCACCGCGACAACTGGAGTTCCGCGTTCTCTGCATCCGCCGCAATAAGCTTGATCGCCGCTTTTTCGAGTTCCCGTTCCCGATGCTCAGTCAGAAAAACGGCGCTGTGTTCGCTGCCGCCCAGGTATTCGCGTAAGGGGAATTCCCCCTCGATGACTTGGCCTTCCCACTGCTTCCAGGCCTCGGGCATATGGCTACCCCCGTATCCGCATGGCTGGGTGCCCCCTATTCTACCCGAGCAGCCGGGAAACTTCGTCCAGGATCCCAGCGCTGAGTTTTCGATTGCGCAACCGGCCGCTGGGCTCGGTGGTCATGAGACTCAGCTTGCGTTGACGCCTCGTGCCTCCGATGCTACTCTCGCGCATCCCTTCGCCTTTCTCGATGCGCGCCGTTGACCTGATCCGCAAGAAGCGCGATGCCGCGGAACACTCCCGCGAAGAAATCGAATTCCTGATCAACGGCTACACCCGCGGTGAGATTCCCGATTATCAGATGGCCGCATGGCTCATGGCTGTCTGGCTGCGCGGCATGACCCGCGCCGAGGCCGCCGCGCTCACCGAAGCCATGCTCCATTCCGGCGAGATATTGGATCTATCCGACTTGCCCGCCAAGAAAGTGGACAAGCATTCGACAGGCGGCATCGGCGATAAAACCTCGCTCATTTTGGCTCCCATTGTCGCCGCCGGCGGTCTCGTTGTTCCCATGATCAGCGGCCGCGGGCTCGGTCATACTGGCGGCACGCTCGACAAGCTCGAGTCCATCCCCGGCTTCAACGTCAATCTCTCTCTCGCCGGCTTCCGGCGCGTTCTCCGCGAATGCGGCATGGGCTTGATCGGCCAAACGCCTGAAATCGCCCCCGCCGACAAGAAAATTTACGCCTTGCGCGATGTTACGGCCACCGTCGAGAATCATGCCCTCATCTGCGCCTCGATCATGAGCAAGAAGCTGGCCGAAGGCATTGACGCGCTGGTTCTCGATGTGAAGTTCGGTTCGGGCGCGTTCATCAAGCGTGAGGAAGACGCCGTGCGCCTCGCCGAATTGATGGTCGATACCGGCCGCCGCTTCGGCAACGGCCGCGTTGCCGGCCACGCCCTGGAGGTTGCCGAATGCATCGAAGTGCTCAGTGGCCGCGGCCCGGAAGATCTTGGCGCGCTCAGCATCGAGCTCTCTGCTTGGATGTTCTACCTTTGCAAGCGCGTGAAGTCCCTCGACGAAGCCCGCGCCCTCGCGGACTCGCTCATCAAAAGCGGCAAGGCCAGGGAAAAATTCAAGCAGGGAATTGCGCTCCAGGGTGGCGATCCGCGAGTCGTGGATGAGCCCGGCGGCTTGCCGAAGGCCAAGCATCGCGCAGAGGTGACGAGCTCCGCCCCTGGTCATCTTTCAGCGATCAATGCCGAAGCCCTCGGCACTGCGCTCGCCATTCTCGGCGGCGGCCGCGAAAAAAAAGAAGATTCAATCGACCACGCCGTCGGGCTCGAATTTCACAAGCGCATCGGTGACCGCGTCGCCAAAGGCGAAGCGCTCGTCACCATTCACTATAACGACGTTCGCCGCCTCTCGGAAGCGCAGGCAATCATCGCCGCGAGCTATCAGTTCAGCGCTGAGCCGCCACGCGAGCGGCCCAAGCTGATTCGCAAGTTGATTGGCGAGACGCAGTAAATCTTCCACGGAAGGAACGGAGAGCCCACATGGGACGATTCGCGGGACTTCTCGGAATGATTACAATCGTCGGTCTGGCGTACCTTTTCTCCACCGACCGCAAGTCCGTCCGCCTGAAAACGGTCGCCTGGGGCCTCGGCCTGCAATTAACCTTTGCGTTTTTCGTCTTGCGCTTCGAGCTCGGCCGCCGCATTTTCCAGATCGCCGGCGACGCCGTAAACCGGCTTCTCAGCTTCTCCTATGTCGGTTCTACGTTCGTATTCGGGGACATCGGCCAACCCAAGGAGCTTGCCAAGCTCGGCTTTTCCTTTGCCTTTCAAGTCCTTCCCACGATCATATTTATCGCTGCATTTTTTGCGTTTCTCTACCACATCGGAATCATGCAGCTCCTCATTCGCGCGGCCGCCTGGGTCATGACCCGCGTCATGGGCGCCAGCGGTGCCGAGTCTCTCAACGTCGCCGCCAGTGTCTTCATGGGCCAGACTGAAGCTCCCCTCACCATCCGCCCGTTCCTCGACAGGCTCACCAAGTCCGAGCTGATGTCTGTGATGACCAGCGGTATGGCCCACGTCTCCGGCGGAATCATGGCCGCGTACATCGCCTTCGGCATCGAAGCCAAGCACCTTCTCACCGCCGTCATCATGACCGCTCCCGGCACGCTCCTCATGGCCAAAATGCTCGTGCCCGAGACGGAAAAGCCGCTCACCGGCGGCCGCGTCGAAATGCCTCCGATGGAAAAGGAAGCCAATTTCCTCGGCGCGCTCGCCCGCGGCACCACCGACGGTCTGCATCTCGCCATCAACGTCGGCGCGATGCTCATCTCTTTCCTCGCCATGCTCGCCCTTGCCAACGCGCTCATGGGCGGCGCGCACAACTGGCTCGCCGCGCATGGCATCGCGTGGTTTCCCTCCAGCCTGCAGCAGATTTTTGGTTGGGTCTTTGCTCCCGTCGCTTGGCTGATCGGTATCCCCTGGCACGACGCTGCATCGGTCGGCAATCTCCTCGGCACCCGCATGGTCGTCAACGAACTCGTCGCCTTCCAGCAGCTCGGCACCATGCACGGAACCCTCGACCCGCGTTCCTTTACGATCGCCACCTTCGCCCTCTGCGGCTTCGCCAATTTCAGTTCCATCGGGATTCAGATCGGCGGTATCGGCGCGTTGGCTCCCGAGCAGCGCGGCCAACTCGCGAAGTTCGGCATCCGCGCCATGCTCGCCGGTACCATGGCCAATCTCATGTCCGCGTCCATCGTGGGCATGCTGCTTTGAACGGCAAACGGGAACACATCGCTGTGATCGCGAAATCAAAAGCCAATTCCGAGTTCTCCCGGGCCGAGCGCGCCACGAAATTTATCCTGGCCAAAACGAAGTTGCGGCCCGAGATCGCCCTCGTCCTCGGTTCCGGTCTCGGTGCGTTCGCGGACGAGTTCGGCCGCGCGGTGAAGATTCCCTACGCGAAGATTCCGAATTTTCCGCGCTCCACCGCAATCGGCCACGCCGGCCAGCTCGTCCTCGGCGCGGTGGATGGCGTCGCCGTGGCCGCTATGCAGGGCCGTGTTCATCTCTACGAAGGCTATTCCGTGAAGGATGTCGCGTTTCCGATTCGCGTCTTTGCCCGCATGGGCGTCAAAGCCGTGATCCTCACGAATGCGGCGGGCGGAATCAATCGCGAATACTCGCAGGGCTGCCTCGTCGTCGTGCGCGACCATATCAATCTCCAGGGCGTAAACCCGCTCGCCGGGCCGAACGATGAGCGCTTCGGCCCGCGTTTCCCGGACATGACGCGCGCCTACGATCGTGCGTTCAGCGAATTCACCGTTGAGGAAGGGAAACGGCTCGGCATCGCCATCCAGGAAGGCGTCTACGCCGCGCTTGCGGGGCCAAGCTACGAAACGCCCGCGGAGATCCGCTATCTGCGCACCATCGGGGCCGACCTGGTCGGCATGTCCACCGTGCCGGAAGTCCTCGCCGCGCGCCATTCCGGCCTGCGCGTCTTGGGAATTTCCTGCGTGACGAACATGGCCGCCGGAATTCTCGACCAGCCCCTGAACCACGAAGAGGTCCTGGCAACCGGCGAGCGCGTCAAGGCACAATTCATCGCGCTCCTGCGCGCCGTGATTTCCCGCATCGCGGAGGCGATTCGATGACCGAATACGATTCCCTGATCGCCGCCGCACGCCGCGCACGCGAGAACGCCCATGCGCCTTACTCGAATTTCCGCGTCGGCGCGGCGCTCCGCGCGAAGTCCGGACGCATCTTCGGCGGCTGCAACGTGGAGAATGCCACCTATGGCCTCACCGTGTGCGCCGAGCGCGTAGCCATCTTCAAGGCCATCTCCGAAGGCGAGCGCGGCTTCGACGCCGTCGCTGTCGTCACAGACGCGGACTCGCTCACTCCACCGTGCGGCGCATGCCGCCAGCTCATCTGGGAGTTCTGCGGCGACGTTCCCATTGTCATGGCGAATTTGAAGGGCAAAAGGGAAGTGCTGCAGATGCGCGATCTGTTTCCGAAACCGTTTGACTCATCCAGTTTCTGACCAAACGGCGCAAAGGGGGGACCACGTGAAGAGGGGATTAGCGGTAATTCTTCTTGCGCTCGCGTTTTTCGATGCAGGGAAATTGGCCGCGCAGACCGCCGCGAAGAAACAGCACGCAGA
>QHYP01000105.1:44085-44954 GCA_003224195.1 Acidobacteriota bacterium
GCGCAGCGCATCGATGCGCGCGGAAAACTCATCCTGCCCGGCTTGATCAACGGCCACACCCACGCCCCCATGACGCTCTTGCGCGGGCTGAAGGACGATGTGACGCTCGACGTCTGGTTGCAAAAATACATTTTCCCTGCCGAAGCCAAAAACGTGAACGAAAACTTTGTCCGCTGGGGCACTCGCCTCGCCGCATTGGAAATGATTCGCGGCGGCACCACCACTTTCGCCGACATGTACTATTTCGAGGACGCCGTCGCCGAAGAAGTGAAGGCCACCGGAATGCGCGGCGTGCTCGGCGAAACGGTGCTCGATTTCCCCGTGCCGGACAGCAAAAGCCCCGCGCAGACATTCGCCTACACCGAGAAATTCTTGCAGCGCTGGAAAGGGGATGCGCTCATCCACGCCGCTGTGGCGCCCCACTCGATCTACACCTGTTCCGACAAAACGCTGCAGGACGCCGCGGCGTTGGCCCGGAAATACGGCGCGCCTATCCTCATTCACGTCGCCGAGATCAAGAAAGAGCTCGACGAGAGTCGCGCGAAGCACAGCATGACCCCCGTCGCTTGGCTCGACTCCCTGCACGTGCTCGGACCAGACGTGCTGGCCGCGCACTGCGTTTGGGTGGACGCCGACGACCGCAAACTTCTCGCCCAGCGCGACGTCGGCTGCGTCCACAATCCTTCGAGCAACATGATGCTCGCGAGCGGCGTCGCCCCGGTTCCGGAATTGCGCGCCGTGGGCGTTCGCGTCGGCCTCGGCACGGACGGCCCTGCCGGGAGCAACAATGATCTTGACCTGATGGAAGAGATGGACCTGGCCGCGAAACTGCAGAAAATTTCCAAGATGGACCCGCAGGCGCTCGGTGC
>QHYP01000105.1:44991-46726 GCA_003224195.1 Acidobacteriota bacterium
AAACCGGAAAGAAAGCAGACCTCATCGTGTTGACGCTCGACGCGCCGAACGCAGTGCCCATGTACGACGTGTACTCGCAGATCGTGTACGCGCTGAAGGCCAGCGACGTTGAGACGGTCGTGATTGGCGGACGCGTGGTCATGCGCGGCCGCCGCGTCCTGATGCTCAAAGAGGAGGAAATCCTCCCGAAGGCGCGGGAGTACGGAAAAAAAGTAAAGGAGTCCCTGCGGTAGGCGGCTGCGTAATTAGATCCTGAGCGGTCCTGCTACGCTTACCTTTAGATACTCCAAAGGATACCGCAACAAAAGTGCGCTCATTAGCGAATGCTTCGCGATAGCGATCACCTTCACACCGGCTCCTTATTCGTAGCGCAATGCCACTACCGGATCCACCTTGGCCGCGCGACGCGCGGGGAAGTAGCTGGCAAGGAGGCTCACGCCGCCGAGCAGCAGGAGGGAAGCGCCCAGTGCCCAGGGGTCGTGCGGTTTTGTACCAGGAATGCTCTTTTGCATCGCCACTGTGGACAGCACACTGATCGGCAGCCCGGCAACTGCCCCTGCGAGTACCGAGTTCATTCCTTGCCGGATGACGAGTGCGTAGATCTGTTCTGCCCGAGCTCCGATGGCCATGCGTATGCCGATCTCGCGCGTGCGCTGCGACACGGAATGCGCCACGACTCCGTAAAGGCCCAGGGATGCGAGCGCCACGGCCACTAAGCCAAAAGCGCCGAGGAGCCCGACGGCGATCCTCTGGCGCCAAAGTGAAGCCGCCACGTGTTCCGGCATGGTCTGGAACGCGTACAGCGGCAAGAGCGGGTCAAGCCCCGCGACCGCTCCGCGAAGCGCGCTGGCAGCACGTGTTGGCCCCAAGCCGCTCCGCACGACTAAAGTCGCCCTTCCGCCGTATTCCTGCGAATAGGGCAAGTAAAGTTGCATGGGGGCTTCGCTCAGGAGAGATCGGGCTGCCACGTCTTTCACCATCCCAATGACCTCCACGGGCGGCCGCTGCGGGCCATCCCATTCCGGGACGCTGATCCTCTGGCCGATGGGATCCTTCCCGGGCCACAGCCGCTGCGCAAGTTTTTCATTTATGATCGCCACGCGGGGTGACTCCGCGCGATCTCGTTCCTCGAAGTCTCGCCCCTTCAGCAAAGGAATCCCGAGCGTCCGAAAGAATCCGCCCGTTATCGTATCGGTGTCCACCCGGATGCCCAACTCGAATTCTCGGCCCTGCAGAACCTCGGGCGGTGGCTCCTGCCCGGGATAGAAAATCGCCCGCCGCCCGGGCCACTCCTCGGGAGGAATCGTAAACGCCAGACTCGCCGATGTGACTCCCGGCATGGCCCGCACGCGCTGGAGCAAAGCCCCGTAGAATCCTTGGCCCTTCTCCGCCGAGTATCCCTGAATGCTCAGGTCGAACGAACAAAGCACCACATCTTCGGGCCGCAATATCGGATTTGCCGCCAGCGCCCGCCGCATACTTCCGATCACGGTGCCCGCAGACGCCAGCAGCGCGATGGAGAGCGCTATCTGCCCTGCGACAAGGATGCCTCGCAGGCGCGATTTCGTTCCGCTTCCGCCGCGCGCTCCTTCTTTCAGCCAGGTGACCACGTCCACTAGGGAAGCCTTCCACGCAGACGCCGACGCAAACAGGAACGCCGATAGCATCGTGACGAGCAGAGCGAAGGTCAGCACGGACACGCTCAGGTGTACGTCCGCGTTGCGCATGGCATACG
>QHYP01000105.1:46747-52195 GCA_003224195.1 Acidobacteriota bacterium
CGCCAGGAACACGCTGAGAATCCCCGCAAACAAGAAGAGCAACATGCCTTCGGCAAATAACAGCCGCAACACGCGCCCACGGGTGGCGCCGAGAGCGAGACGCACTGCAATTTCCTTCTGCCGCGCCGCTCCACGTGCCAGCAGCAGATTCGCCACGTTCCCGCACGCGATGAGCTGGAGCAGTCCAACGCAGAGCAGCAGCAATTCCAGAAAGCGCCGCAATTCCGCCCGGTCATCGGACCACAGACCCACACCTTCGACGAGCGTGACCGTCCGCACGTGGTTGGTCACCGGATATGCCTGGGCCAGACGCGCGGCGACTGTATTCACCTCGGCCTGCGCCGCCCGGAGGGATACCTGCGGCTTTAGCCGCCCGAAAATGCGAAGCCATCCGTTGGCCCGGTTCCGCAAGGTGTCCGGGGACATCCGCGGCATTGCGATGGGCTCAAGGGAAATCGCCAGCCACAAATCGGTTTGCGCTTGCGGTTGCGTGCCGCGGAATTCTCTCGCGGCCACTCCCGCCACGGTGAAACTATGCCCGTTCAAGTGAATCGTCTTGCCCGCCACGTGCGAATCGCCGCCGAACGCCCGTTGCCAGAACGCATGACTCAGCACGGCGACGGGCTCGCTTCTTCCTTCGCGGTCATCCTCTTCCGCGATAAGCCGGCCCGCTGCGGGTTTTACTCCCAGAACGTCGAAGTAATTTCCGGAAACGAGCTCGCTGGCCACGCGCTCAACGAGCGGCCCCTCGGCGAAGCTGAGCCGTGTGCTGGCTTCGGCAACGACTCCGGAAAAGCTCTTCAGTTGTTCTCGATAATCCAAGTAGTCGGGATAGCCCATATCGCCGAGCAGTTGCCCGGCTTGCCATCGCTCAAATGTGACCAGCTCGTTCGGCCGCGCTAGACCAGGGAGGGCGCGCAGCAGTACAGCGTCCATAAGGCTGAAGATGGCCGTATTCGCGCCGATGCCCACACTTAGTGCCAGGATCGATACCGAGGTGAACAAGGGGCTACGTCGCAGCATGCGCAGGGCGAAGCGAAAATCTTGGAAGAGATAGTTCAATGCGCGCCACCGTCTTTTTACGCGAACGTACTGCCCATAAGGACGCCTATCGAGTCGCTTTTGTTAACACATGGCCGCCGCCATGACCGTCGTTAACACTTGCGCTCGCACCGCGTCTTGATAGTTGCTGCGCGGCCACAGGAAACCGTGCGCAACAGGAGGCTGCCATGAAGCGCGAATGGATCACAGGGATCGTGATTGGCTTGGCCGTTTCGATCATTCTTTCATTGTTTGCGCCGCTGGCGCAGGCGGGCCCGCAGCTCATCTGCTGGCCGTTCGACATCGGTGCGGCAAAGTCTCTGCCGTGGGGCGGCAGCGGATGGCACGATGCGCAAGCAGACTACGATGTGAACCGCCTTGCCGTCGATACCCTTGCTTTGCTCACACCCGACGCGCTGGTCTTGGTGCGCATGGAGACATTGCGCCGCGCCGCGATCTATGCAGAGAGAGATTCGCGCGCCGCGCAGGAACTTCTCTCCAAGCTGCAAGCACGCGCCGACGCGGCGAAATCCGACGCCCTGGCGCTATTTGATTTGGGCTATTTTGCCGAAGCCTACCGGCAAACGGGAATGATGCGGAATTCCAGTCCGCCCACTGGAGTCAGCAAGATCAACGGCTATGAACTCGTTCAACGGGCCCTGGCTCTGCGCGGCTCCGATGGACAGATGGAGTTTGCCGCGGCCCTGGTAGCCTCGGCCGTGGCGCGGCGCGATGCCATCAATGGACATCTGGCCCAGGCCGCCGCGAACGCCGACGACGGCTCGCTTCTGGCGAAGAATCTGATGAGCCACGCCCACCTGTTCCAGATCCACGCGGGCACGCTGGCAGAATTCCGCTCCCAGTTGGTGGCCGCGAAGACCAATTAATATGCCGCGCTCCTCTCTCAGTTGTCTCCGCCGGCATAGCGCCGGAAAAACGAATCGACATGCCACTGCGGCCGCGCGTCGAAATTCGCGGCCGTAATCAAGAGCTGCCGCACAACCTCTTCGTACAGCGCCGCGGCTCCCAGGTCAACCGGCTGGTTGAGGTCGTCCGAGGGCGCGTGGTAGCGGTTCGTGAGCCACTCTTTGAAGATTTTCTGCTCCGGCGAGCCGAGCTCGAACCCGACGTCCATTTTCACCGCCGGGATGCCGTGCCGAATGAAGTTGTACTGGTCGCTGCGGATAAAGGAGTTCCGCAAGGGCTCCGGGTCGGGAATCGCGCGGACGCCCAAAGACTGCGCGATGGCGCCGGCGCGGTCGCCGAGATCGGAATCCGCCAGGCCCAGCACCTTGAGGAATTTCAGAGGCACGATGGGCAGGAACATATCAATGTTCACGTCCGCGATCATGGATTTGCGAGCGACGCTCGGGTGAGCAACGAAGTACTTCGAGCCCAGCAACCCTTTCTCTTCCGCGGTCACAAACACGAACAGGATTCCGCGGCGAACTTTTTCCGGATGCGCTTTGAACGACGCCGCAATGTCGAGCAGCGCGGCCGTGCCCGAGCCGTCGTCCATCGCGCCGTTGTAGATGCGGTCGCCGTTGATCGGCTCGCCGATGCCGACGTGGTCGGTGTGCGCCGAGAGCACGACATATTCATTCTTGAGCTGCGGGTCGCTCCCCGGCAGCCTGGCGATGATGTTCGCCGACTCGACGGAGGACGTTTTCACGCGAGCGCGGGCTTTGATGGAAACCGAGAGAGGAAAACGCGGGAGCGGCTTGCGGTCCTTGGCCAAATCCGCGAGTTCGGCGAAACTATGGCCCGAGCCGGTGAAAAGGGTTTCAGCCTTCGCCGGGTTGAAGGTGAGCGCGAGCTTTTCGCCCGGCGTTTCGTAGAACTCGGGATCGGCTAACTCCATGGAAGGGTGCGCGCGGTTCAGCGACATGCGCGACCACGGAATGTCCATCGAAGCGGGATTCGGAATCGTGATGATCCCGATGGCGCCCGCCTGGCGGAATGGCTTCCAGCGTTCGCCTGCCGACTGGTAGTGCGAAGCCAGAGCGCCGGGAATGTCCGCAGGGGAGCCGCTGAGGAGAACGGCGACTTTGCCTTTCAAGTCGAGGCCGGCGAGATCGTTGTAGCTCTTTTCGGGGACAACGAGGCCGTAGCCGACAAAGACGAGCGGCGCCTGAATTGGGTCGGGCGAGAGGTCCACGCGCGTGCTGAAAAAGGCTTCTTCGCCGAGAGTGAGCAGCTCGACGGCTGCGTTGCGCACCAGGGCGAGGCTGGAATCCTTCTCGATGATTTCGCGGGAAATGAATTTGACGGGCTGGTAGAAGCCATTCGTCCCCGCGGGCTCGAGGCCTGCCTGCTTCAGTTGCTCGACAATATACGCTTGAGCTTTGCGCAGACCCTCGCTGCCCGTCTCGCGGCCTTCCATGCTGTCGTCGGCGACGACTTTTACGTGTTCCCACCACGCCTTCCCGTCGAAGTGAGTGACGGGCGGCTGCTGCGCGCCGGCGGCAAAAGCGACGGCAACCAGAGCGAAAAGCAAGGGAATCAGTTTACGCATGAACGAGTCCTCCAGGCGGATAGGCGGCCAGAAGGGAGGAAATATAGCAAGGCGCGGGCGAAACTGGGAACACGAAACCGGCAAGACAAAATTTGAGAGGCCCCTCGGTGTTGCGCTTCTCGGGGCCCGCATCTCCCTCCGGATGGGGAGTACCCCCTCCTGCCACCCCTGGTGTTTTGCGCAAAGAGTGCGGGAGTGCTTGAAAACAAAGGCGTTGGCATTTCGAGCCGTGCAAAATAGTGCGCAAGAATTTGAAAAGAAAGAACTTGACTTGCTTTCGAGCGATGACCGGCGAACCGCAAGCTCCAGAATGGGAATTGTTGGTACACACCCGGCAATTTTCGTAAGAGTGGCAAGGAAAGGACTTAGAGGATACGGAAAATGAAAGAGTGCGCAAGCTCTTGAAAACAAAGACCGGGAATTGAGGATTTTCGTACGCGCTTCGTCTGCAAGAATGCAAATAAGTTGAGCGTGAAGATACTGAAGGAGTTGGAAGGACCGCGTGGTGCATCACGTCGAAGATTACCACAGAGGAATAGAACGCCGAAGTGATTTTCAGCGAAGGGCTGTGGAAAAGCAGCGGAAGAGTAAAGACCAGGACGGCTAAAACCTTGCTAACGGCTTCCGGGCGGACTCGCTTCATCGCAAGCAAAGAGGACACGTTATCTCGCGGGAACCGGGGGCAGGGCCGACCGCAAGCCGGTTGGCCGCGCGGCAGAAATGGGGAGGAGATAAAGAGAAAAGCCCCACTCCTGCCTGCGGCACGAATGGGGCACCCGGCCAATGCCACCCGCCCCTTGTTAAAGTTATTTAATTGAGTAGGATCCACACTAACCCAGACAACTCAGTCTTCGAGGGGATCTGGGGAGCGGCGTCGCCTCGGCGGATTAGCTTCCCCCTCCTTGATCGTGGATACGGCCCTCGAAATATCTGCAAGGTCTGGCTCGCCCGGCAACCCGAGCACCTGCCAAGACTTCTGCGCAGCCCTGGCACACAGTGTTCGATCTTCTGCCGTCAGAACCTCTTGGGCTCTCAGCCTCAGAAGCTTCTGCAGAGCCGTTCCCCCTGAAATGCCTTCTCCTTCTATGCAAGTTCGGAGTGCTGTTTGATACCACGATACCGCTTCGTTGACACTCTCCCGCTTTTCGGAGACACAGCCGAGGGAGAGTTCGTGTACATACCTTCCGTAGGTGGGACCGACGAGCGAGCGGGCCGTCCGGAGGTCCTCCTCAGCACCTTTGAGGTCTCCAAGTTCTTCCCTAAGATCTGCCCTCATACCGAGGGCATCGCTGCGTAGTTCGGGGTTCCTTTCTCGTGCAAGGAAAGCCTCAACTTCAGACAGGGCAGCCGCAAAATCTCGTCCCCGCATCAGCGATGCGACTTTTCGCATCACCTCGTTCCAACCGATCCAGGCCGAGTCCAGCTTTTGGTTCTCGGTCATAGGCTACATCCAGGACACTTATATTCAGGCCGGGCGGATGGGGCAGCGTTCCCGGTTTTGGGTTTTTGCTTGGCGAGATGACACGCGGAAAGGATACCATTTTTGGATTTCACTGCAGAGAATCGAGGCGAGGGTGGCTTTCGCCCTTATCGAAGGCCACCCCGGATGGTCTTAGCGCCTTAAGCCTCTGCCACCCGCGGAGAAGCCCGATCATTTCACGTCGATGTTACCCCGAAAAATCAAAGGCCCCATCCTCAAAAACCGAGGGTTGAGCACCCATCTATGATGGCGTCGGCTCTGTCAAGAGACACGAAGAGCGTCCGAACCTGGGGGTTCGTTATTCTCTTCACCTAAAAGGAACTCTTCTCTCTCTTTCATTTCGACCAAGGCTCGCTTCGTGAATCCAGCGGTGGAATCTGGTTCCACCAACCATCTATTCGGTCCCCGCACT
>QHYP01000106.1 GCA_003224195.1 Acidobacteriota bacterium
ATATCGCTCCGGAAACAGTCGCGCCTTCCGCGCGTACCGGCTCATCAACGCAGAAACAAAATGCCGTTCGTAAAAATAATTCTCCCGCCGCTCGAGCGCGTCCGCGCTCGCCGCCAGGTCAATCGCCGGGCAGACGCCGCAAACACCCCGCAGTTGACCCGGCACCGCCTCGCCGAATTCGCCCGCCATTTTCGTCACCAGATTCCCGCCCATCGAGTATCCGGCGAAAAAAATGTCCTCGAACCCATCGCGCCCGGCCAGTTCTTCCAGCACTGCGCGATAGTCCCCGCTCATTCCGGAGTTGTAGAGCGTCGGCGTCAGCCCCTCCGTGCCGCCGCAGTTGCGCTGGTTCATCCGCACCACGTGGAAACCCGCAGCAAAAGCCTTTTCGGCAACCCCCAGCATGTAATTCGAGTCGCTCGAACCCTCCAGTCCGTGCACAATCACGAGGACCGGCGCATCCCGCCGTTTCCCCGCCTGCCAGTGACACTTGCCCAGCAGCCGCGACCCCGGCTCGACCTCAAACAACCGGCCCTCCGCCGCCGGCAGCGCAAACCGCCGCAGCCAAAACGCCGCCGCCACCGTCATCGCATGGCGGTTCGTCAGCAGCGGATGCGGCTCAAACTCGCGGATCATGCTTCGCAGACTACGACACTCCCACTCCGCTAGCAACCTGCATAGCCATTCCTTCCCATCTGCTTGACCGCACGCGCGGCGGCTTCTACAATGGGAGTTTCACGGTGAGCCATTTCTTTCGATGGAATGAATTGCTCGTGCGGCCCAGCGGCCACCCGCTGGGCTGCGCTGTTTTTGCGCGCCAACTTCTCCAGGAGAGGATGGGTTGACCCCGCCGCGCGGGGTCACAGATAACGATGATTGACGGTCAGATTCTCGAGGGATTGACGTTTGACGACGTGCTGCTCTTGCCGGGCAAATCCTCGGTCCTGCCGACTGAAGTGGATACCCGGACCTGCTTCACGCGAAAAATCCCGCTGCACGTGCCGCTGGCCTCAGCGGCCATGGACACGGTCACCGAATCGCGTCTCGCCATCGCCATCGCCCGCCAGGGCGGCATCGGCATGATTCACCGCAACATGCCCGTGGACCGCCAGGCTGAGGAAGTGGACCGCGTGAAGCGTTCGGAAAGCGGCATGATCGTGGACCCCGTCACCATCTCGCCGGACATCACCCTCCGCCAGGCCCTCGAGATCATGACCAAGTACCGCATCTCCGGCCTGCCCGTCACCCGCGGCCCGCGCCTCACCGGCATCCTCACCAACCGCGACCTGCGCTTCGAGAAGGATCATGCGCTCCCGGTCAGCGCCGTGATGACGAAGGAAAATCTCGTCACCGTGCCCGTTGGCACCACGCTCGAGGAGGCCGAGCGCATCCTCCAGAAGCACCGCATCGAAAAGCTCCTCGTCGTGGACCAGAACTTCAATCTGAAAGGCCTCATCACCGTAAAGGACATCCAGAAAAAGCTCGAGTATCCGCGCGCCTCCAAAGACGACCAAGGACGCTTGCGCGTCGGCGCGGCCATCGGCGCGACGGGAGATTTTCTCGAACGCGCCGTGGAATTGGCAAAGTCCAAAGCCGACGTCCTCGCCATCGACACCGCCCACGGCCATTCGGACCGCGTGATGGAGGCCATCAAAACCATCAAGCACCGGCTGCCGGAAATGCAGCTCATCGCGGGAAACGTCGCCACGTACGAAGGCGCCAAGGACCTCATCGCGCTCGGCCTCGATGGGCTGAAGGTCGGCATCGGCCCCGGCTCGATCTGCACCACCCGCGTTGTCACCGGCGCCGGCGTGCCGCAAATCACCGCCATCCAGGAAGCGGCGCGCGCCACAAAGGGGACTGGCGTGCCCATCATCGCCGACGGTGGCATCAAATATTCCGGCGACATCACCAAAGCTATGGCCGCCGGCGCCTCCTGCGTGATGATCGGCGGCCTCTTTGCGGGAACCGAAGAATCTCCGGGCGAGACAATCCTATATCAGGGACGCACGTTCAAGTCGTATCGCGGCATGGGCTCTACCGGTGCGATGGATGCCGGTTCGGCCGACCGCTACGCGCAGGAATCCGCCGAGCGCGGTAAGGACGCGTCCCATACAAAGGTCCGCTCGGCGGCCTGGTTGAGCAGCTCGTCGGCGGCCTTAAAAGCGGCATGGGCTATGTCGGCGCGTCCAGCTTGAAAGAGCTCACCGAGCACGCGCGCTTCATCCGCATCACCGCGGCGGGCCTGCGCGAAAGCCATGTCCATGACGTCATCATCACGCGCGAAGCGCCGAATTACCGCGTGGAATGAGCCCATCGAACCAAGGGAAGGGAGCGAAGGCCTTTGTCGGAAATCGAACCGTGGCGTAACCCGCGTCCCGTCGCTCAGTCCGTTATTGTGAACCGGTTGGTCTCCGCCTGGCTCCGCAACTGGCTCCCCGCCATTCTCTGGGCCGCCGTCATCTGGACGTTTTCGACAAAATATTTTTCCGCCGATCAGAGCGGCTCGATTCTCAGCGCGGTCGCGCACCGCTTCTTTCCGTCGATCGCGGCCGAGACGCTCAACCTGCTGAATCACTACATTCGCAAGACCGCCCATTTTACGGAGTACTTCGTCTTTTGCCTGCTGCTGTTCCGGGCCGTGCGGGGCGGGCGGAAGGGCTGGCGCTGGACCTGGGCGCTTACGGCGTTCGCAATTGCGGCGGGCTATTCGGCGCTCGACGAATTTCATCAATCGTTCGTTCCCGTGCGAACCGCCAGCCCGTATGATTCGCTGCTGGACTCCGCCGGCGCGTTCGTTTCGATGTTCGTTTCCCGGCTGTGGATCCGTCTCCGCGGCCCGCAGGAGAACGTCTCGCCCAGCCGCGCCGCCGCGCCGCGTTAGCGGGCGCGCCGAAGAAGCCCATCCGGAAAAAAATCGAGGCCCGCCCAGTTCATCCCGAGCGGGCCTCACCCGAATTTCTTCGATTCTCAACCTTTCGCCGAGGCTTCCTTATCTTCCGTCTGCTCCTTGCGCGCCTTCTCTTTCTTTTCTTTCTTCTTCAGCTCCGAACCGATCAGCTCGAGAATGGCCACCTTGGCGCCGTCGCCGACGCGGAAGCCGGCCTGCACGATGCGCGTATAGCCGCCGGCCCGGTCGGCGAAGCGCGGCGCGATGTCGCGGAAGAGTTTCTGCGTCGCTTCGGGAGTCATGAGAAACGCGGCCGCCTGCCGCCGCGACTGCAACGTGTCGCGCTTCCCGAGCGTGATCATCCGCTCGGCAATGGGGCGCGCAGCCTTGGCGCGCGTCACCGTCGTGGTGATGCGCTCCCGCTCGAAGAGATTGGTCACGAGGTTGCGCAGCGTCGCGCGGCGGTGCCACGGGTTGCGTCCAAGTTTCGATCCCGATTTCAGGTGTCGCATGGTCGATTTCTCAGGCGGCTCAGAGCCCCATGGACTCCTCGGCCGGCGGCGGGGCCGTCTGGCTCGGGAGGGGTGGCCAGATGACGCGCCCGTGCTCGTCAAACTTCATTCCCAGGCTCAAGCCCATCTTCTGCAAGATTTCCTTGATCTCGTTGAGCGATTTGCGGCCGAAGTTTTTCGTTTTCAGCATTTCATTCTCGCTTTTTTGCACGAGCTCGCGGATGGTCTGAATATTCGCGTTCTTCAGGCAGTTGTAAGAGCGCACGGAAAGCTCCAACTCCTCGACCGAACGATCGAGATGCTCGAGCCGCGGATCGTGCACCGCCTCCGACGGGGCTTCGGCGATCTCCGGGGTTTCCTCGAAGTTGATGAAGATGCTCATGTGGTCCTTCACAAGCTTGGCGGCGAGGCCGATGGCGTCCTGCGGCGTGATCGCGCCATTGGTCCAAACTTCAAGCAGAAGCTTCTCGTAGTCGGTCATCTGGCCGAGGCGGGCGGCTTCGACGGAATAGTTCACCTTGCGAACCGGCGAGTGGATGGAATCCACGGGAATGTAGCCGATGGGCAGGTCTTCGTCGTAGTTGCGATCGGCAGCCGTATAGCCGCGGCCATTCTTCGCGCGCATCTCGATCTGGAGTTTGCCGCCTTCGCTCACCGTCGCGATATAGACGTTTTTGTCGAGCACCGCGAAGTCGGCGTCCTCTTCGATCATCGCGGAGGTGACCGGTCCGGGATTCTCGACGTTCAGATAGATAGTCTTCGGCAGGTCCGTATTCAGCTTGATGGGCACCTGCTTCAGGTTGAGAATGATGTCCGTCGCATCCTCCACCACGCCCGGGATCGAGCTGAATTCGTGCAGCACCCCCTCGATCTTCATCGCGGTGATGGCCGCTCCCTCGATGGAGCTGAGCAGCGCGCGGCGGAGCGCGTTGCCGACGGTGGTGCCCCAGCCGCGCTCAAACGGCTGCGCGGAGAAACGCCCGTACTTCTCGGTCAGCGACTCGAGCTCGGCTGCGAGGCGCTTCGGCTTCTGAAAACCCTTCCACATCGTGTTCCTTCCTTTCAAGTGTGACCGCGAAGCGGTCAACTCAATGTGACCGCGAAGCGGTCAACCCTTTCAAGTGTGACCCTGATAGGATCGGGGTCAACCCCGGCCCGACCGTGTCGGACCAAACTCTCTGCGGCGCGCCGCGCCGGTTCTACTTCGAGTAAAGCTCAACGATGAGCTGCTCGTTGATCGGCGGAGTCTGCACGTCCTCGCGTTTGGGGAGCGCGACGACGCGGGCCCTGAAGTGTTCACGATCACACTCGAGCCACGGCACGGTGTTCTGGCTTTGGGCCACATTTCGCGCCTCAAGCACCATCGCATTCTGGTGCATCTTTTCCTTGAGCGTGATCTCTTCTCCGACGTTCACCAGATACGACGGGATGTTCACCTTGCGGCTGTTCACGCTTACATGACCGTGAAGCACAAGCTGACGGGCCTGAGAGCGCGAAGAAGCCAGGCCCGCGCGCCAGACCGCGTTGTCCAAGCGCCGCTCGAGCATGACGATCAGGTTTTCGCCCGTCGGACCTTTCGCACGCACTGCCTTGTGAAAATAGGTGCGGAACTGCCGCTCGAGCAGGCCGTAGGTACGCTTCACCTTCTGCTTCTCGCGCAATTGTAGGCCGTAACCAGCCACCTTGGGGCGCCGCGCCTGCCCGTGCTGCCCCGGAACGAAGTTGCGCTTTTCAATCGCGCATTTCTCGGTGAAGCAACGCAGGCCCTTCAAAAACAGCTTCTGCCCTTCCCGGCGGCACAGGCGGCAGACTGCATCACGATGTCTTGCCAACTTCAGTTCTCCTTCCGTAAAAGTCGATGAAACTCCTTACACCCGGCGGCGCTTCGGCGGCCGGCACCCGTTGTGCGGAATCGGCGTGACGTCGCGGATGACCACGATGTGTAATCCAGCAGCGGCGAGAGCGCGGACGGCGGACTCCCGGCCCGAGCCGGGGCCCTTCACGCGAACTTCCACGCTCTTCATCCCATATTGGTCGCGCGCGACGCCGGCGGCGGAGAGCGAAGCTTGCTGCGCTGCATACGGCGTTCCCTTGCGCGAGCCCTTGAAGCCAATCGCGCCGGCCGACGACCAGCACACCGCCCGGCCGTCCGTGTCGGTGATGGTCACCTGGGTATTGTTGAATGTCGCCTGGATGTGCGCGACGCCGTGCGGCACCACGCGCCGCTCCCGCTTCTTTTTGAACTCTTTCTTGCGCTTTGCTGGCTTTGCCGGTGCTCCGGTTTCCGGCGCGGCGCCTTGCTGTTCCTTTGCCACGTATCGCTCCGTTTCCTGTTTGAATTGCGCGGCGGCAGAGGTTGGCTGCCGCCGCCAAAATCATCCCTTCTTTCCGACAACTTTCTTCTTCGCTGCGACCGCGCCCCGCCGCGGACCCTTCCGCGTGCGCGCATTGG
This sequence comes from Acidobacteriota bacterium, assembly GCA_003224195.1. GTDB lineage: Bacteria > Acidobacteriota > Terriglobia > Acidiferrales > UBA7541 > Acidiferrum. The sequence goes on from QHYP01000106.1 coordinate 5,855, forward strand.
TGTGCGTGCGCTGCCCGCGCACCGGCAGGTTACGACGGTGCCGGATGCCACGGTAGCACTGGATTTCGATGAGCCGGCGGATGTTCATCTGGATCTCTTTGCGGAGATCGCCTTCCACGCGGCCTTCGGATTCAATCGCCTGACGCAAACGGTTCACTTCCTCTTCGGTGAGGTCGCGGACCTTCTTGGCGAAGTCCACGTTGGCCTTCGCGGCGAGGGCCTTTGCGCGCGACTGACCAATGCCATAAATTGCGGTCAGCCCGATCCAGAGCCTTTTCTGCGGCGGCAGATCCACACCTGCAATGCGTGCCATGGTTCTCCTTACCCCTCAGCCTTGGCGCTGCTTGTGCTTCGGATTCTTGCAAATCACGCGCACGACGCCGCGCCGATGAATCACCTTGCATTTGTCGCAAATTGGCTTTACCGATGACCGAACTTTCATGCTGCCTTTCTTCCCCTCGCACTACTTGTAGCGGTAGACGATCCGGCCGCGCGTCAAATCGTAGGGCGACAATTCCACGGCGACTTTATCTCCCGACAGAATGCGGATGAAATTCTTGCGCATCTTCCCGGAGACGTGCGCCAGCACCTGGTGCTTGTTCTCCAGTTGGACGCGGAACATCGCATTCGGCAGCGGTTCGATGACCGTGGCCATGACTTCGATGGCGTCTTCTTTGGGATTGCCCGAGTCGCCCTTTTCTTTTTTCCTATCGTCGTTCGGCCGCTTCGCCATACACTCCTGCTTCGCTCACCATGCCGGCCCGGTGACTTCCCGGGGCCGGGTTAAAATCCACGGACCATTCGCAGTTACCGCGACCGTGTGCTCGAAATGCGCCGAGGGGCTGCCGTCAGCCGTCTCCGCAGTCCACTCGTCGCGCATGCGCACGTCCGGCCGCCCGGCGTTCACCATCGGTTCGACCGCAATGACCATGCCTTCCTGCAGCCGGGTGCCGCGTCCCGGCTCGCCGTAGTTCGGCAGGTTCGGCTCGTCGTGCATCCGCGTACCGATGCCGTGCCCGACAAACTCCCGGACCACTGTGAAACCATTCTCTTCGACCCAGCTTTGCACGGCGTGGCCAACGTCGCCCAGCCGATTGCCCGCGCGCATCTTGTCAATCGCGCGATCCAGCGCTTCACGAGTGACGTGGAGTAGCTTGTTCAGCTCCGGCCGAATCTCCCCGACCGGTACCGTCACCGCCGAGTCCGCATAATAGCCATCCATTTCCATCCCAAAGTCGATCGAGACGATGTCCCCCTCGCGCAGCTTGCGCTTCGGCGAAGGTATCCCGTGAACAATCTCGCTGTTCACCGAAGTGCACAGCGCGCACGGGTAGCCGCGGTAGCCTTTGAACGCCGCGTGCCCCGGCTTGCCCGCGATGAGTTCCCCGGTAAACGTTTCGAGGTCCATCGTTGTCAGGCCGGGCCGGACGAACTGCCGCAGGGCCGTCAAAACCTCCCAGACGATGATACCCGCGCGGTGCATTTTTCCCAGCTCTTCCGGGCTTCGCAGATGAATCGCCATCCGCCTCACCGCGCGTTGCGCAAAATCTTCATGACGCGCCGAGTCACTTCTTCCACGCCGGCCGCCGCATCCACATCGCGCAGGACGCTCTGCCTCCGGTAGTACGCCACCAGCGGGGCGGTCTGCTGGTCATAGGCCTTCAGCCGCGGCCCGATGACCTCCTCGCTGTCATCGTAGCGCTGGATGAGCGCTCCGCCGTCATTGTCGCAGCGCCCCGGGACCTTCGACGGGCGATCGTAAATATTATAAATCTCGCCGCCCACACTGCACATCCTCCGCCCCGTCAAGCGCCGCATTAACAGCCCGCGGTCAATCACGAAGTGAATCACCACAGGCTTGCCCATCCCGTGATGCTCCAACAACTCACTGAGGCGTTCCGCCTGCGCCGCGGTCCGCGGAAAACCGTCAATCACAAACCCGTGCCGGCAATCGGGCCGCGCGATGCGATCTTCGATCATCTCGAGCACAATGGCGTCCGGCACCAAATCGCCGCGATCCATAATCGGCTTCGCCTTCAAACCGAGCGGCGTGCCGCGGCTCACATGCTCGCGAAACATATCGCCGCTTGAAAGATGCGGCACGCCATAGAGCCGCGCCAATTCCTTCGCCTGCGTACCTTTGCCCGCGCCCGGTGGTCCGATAAAGATCACGGCGCGGTCAAGCGCGTCGCCGGGCCCGTGCGCGGGCTCCACGTTGCGCGCCTCCATTCAGCGCCGGCCGCGTATCCGGCCCCGACCCCTCGTAAACCCGTCATAATTGCGCATCACCAGCTGCGCCTCGAGTTGCTGCACCGTATCTACGGCCACGCCGACGACGATCAGCAACGATGTGCCGCCAAAGTAAAAATTCACGTTCAGCCCTTCCAAGATAAAACGCGGGAAGTGCGCGTCAATCCAGGAGCCCACGAGCCACAGGTGCTGCAACTTGATGCCTGTAATCAGCCATTCCGGCAGCAGACAAACCAGCGCTAGATAGACGCCGCCGATAAGCGTGAGCCGCTTAAGGATGCGGCTGATGTGCTCCGACGTGTTGCGGCCCGGTCGGATGCCCGGAATAAAGCCGCCGTTCTTGCGCATATTGTCCGCAAGCTCGGTCGGATTGAAAACGATTCCGACGTAGAAGAACGCGAAAAGGATAATCAGCGTGACGTACACCAGATTGTACAGCGGCTCGCCGAAGCGGAGCACGTCGCCGATGCCTCTAATGAACTGGTATTTCTGCTGAAACACCAGAGAGAGCGTCGCCGGAACCGCCAGCAGCGAGCTGGCAAAAATGGGCGGAATCACTCCACCGGAATTCACGCGAAGCGGCAAATAGGCCATCTGACCGCCCATGATGCGCCGGCCGACGACACGCTTCGCGTACTGCACCGGGATGCGCCGCTGGCCGCCCTCGACGAACACGATGAAGCCAATAACGGCGATCATCATGGCGAGGAGCAGGATCAGCGCCAAGGGAGTGTAAGGCCCCCAAGCGCCCGTCTTGGCCTTCTCGTACAGGTCGCCGATGGCTCGCGGCAGCCCCACGACGATGCCGACAAAAATGATCAGAGACATCCCATTGCCGATGCCGCGTTCGGTGATCTGTTCGCCGAGCCACATGATAAACGCCGAGCCCGTGGTCAGCGTGATGACGGTCATCAGCGTGAAACTCAAGCCGGGATGATAGACGAGGGATTGGCCATTCATGCTCTGCGCCTGCAAGGTGTAGGCGATCGAAAGCGACTGAATGATGCTCAGCACAATCGTCAGGTAGCGCGTATATTGCGTAATCTTGCGCCGACCAAGCTCACCCTCCTTTTGCAAGCGCTCGAGGTACGGGAAGACGACGGTCATCAACTGGAGAATGATGGACGCGGTGATGTACGGCATGATGCCAAGAGCGAAAATCGTCAGCCGGCGGAAGTTGCCGCCACTGAACAAATTGAAGAAATCAAGCACGGAGCCACGGCCCTGCTCGAAGAGCTGGTCGAGCAGCGCCGTATTGATGCCGGGCGTGAAGATATGCGCGCCGATGCGGTACACGGCCAGCATGGCCAGCGTAAACAGCAGCCGCTTCCGCAAATCCTCAATGCGGAAGAGATTCGCCAGTGCTTGCAGGAAACGGTTCATGGGCTTTCCCTACGCTACAACCTCAAAACTGCCGCCGGCGGCAGTGATCTTTTGCTTGGCGGATTCGCTGAACGCGTGCGCTCGCACGGTCAGCTTGGTCTTCAATTCCCCATCGCCGAGAATCTTGACGGAATCATTGGCGCGGCGGACAAAACCGCGCGCGCGGAGCACATCGGGCGTGACGGTATCGCCCGCAGTGAAGGCATTGAGCTGCTCGACGTTCACAACCGAAAACGCCGTCCCAAAGGGATTGTGGAAGCCGCGCTTCGGGATGCGGCGGTGCAGCGGCATCTGGCCGCCTTCAAACCCCCGCCGGCGCGAATACCCAGCGCGGGATTTCTGTCCTTTGTTCCCCGCTCCAGCCGTTCTGCCCAGCTTCGAGCCGATGCCGCGGCCGACGCGCACCTTGCGGTGGCGCGCGCCGCGGGGCGGCTTCAAATTCGACAGGCTGGCCGCCGGGCGATCAACCGAAGCCTTGGCCGCTTTTTGGTCCGCAGAGTCTTTCGTGACCATTCTCCGCTCCCTACTCCACCACTTCCACCAAGTGCCGCACCTTCCGGATCATACCGCGCACGGCCGGCGTGTCGTGCCGCTCGACAACCTGGTTCATTTTCCGCAAGCCCAGCCCTCGCACCGTCTGCCTCATGTCGTCGGTGCACCCGATAAAGCTGCGCACCCACTTAATCCTTAGCGTGCCGGCGGATTTCTTCGTTGCTTTTTTCTCGGCCGACATTACTTTTCTCCCGCTCCCTTTTCCACCTTTTCTGCCTTTGGCCTGCCCATAATCTCTTCGACGGCCTTCGAGCGTGTCTCGGCAACCTGGCTAGCGTCTTTCAGGCTAAGCAAAGCCGCGAACGTGGCCTTGACAACATTGTGAGGATTCGATGTGCCGATGGACTTCGTCAACACGTTCGTGACCCCCGCAACCTGCATCACCTTGCGCACCGGGCCGCCGGCAATTACGCCGGTGCCTTCGGATGCGGGCTTGAGCAGCACCTGTGCCGAGCCGTAGTGGCCGACAACCTGATGCGGAATCGTGGTGCCCTTCAGGTTGAGCTTGATGAGGTTTTTCTTCGCCTGTTCGATGCCTTTCTTGATGGCCATGGGCACTTCGCGGGCCTTGCCCATGCCGAAACCGGCATGGCCCCGCTGGTCGCCCACGACCACCAGCGCCGAAAAGCTCAGGTTCTTGCCGCCCTTCACCACCTTCGTGACGCGGTTGATGGCAATCACATCGTCCTTCAAATCGGCCGGGTTCACTTCGATCAGCCGCCGCACCGCCAGGCTCTCACGCAGAAGTTGCTTCGACATAGATTAGAACTGTAACCCCGCTTCCCGAGCCGCGTCCGCGAGCGCCTTGACGCGGCCGTGGTACTTGTATCCTCCCCGATCGAAAACAACTTTCCCAATCTTTGCCGCCTTGGCGCGCTCGGCGATGGCCTTGCCCACGACTTTCGCCGCCGCAACATTGCCACCGCCCTTGAGCTGCTTTTTCGTGTCCTTGTCGAGCGAGCTGGCGGAAACGAGCGTGCGGCCCGAGCGGTCGTCAACCACCTGCGCGTAGATATGGCTGAGCGAGCGATAGACGCAGAGGCGCGGGCGCTCCGAAGTGCCCTCCACCCGCGTGCGCACGCGCGCGTGGACCACCTGGCGGTGCCGATCGCGGGACATTTTGCCGACTCTTGCGTTGGCCACTTCGGTCTCTCCTTAGGCGGCGCCGGTCTTCGCTCCGGCCTTGCCTGCCTTCTTCTTCAACCGTTCGCCGGTGATGCGAATGCCTTTTTGCTTGTAGGGATCGGGCGGGCGCAACGCGCGAATGTTCGCCGCCACCTGGCCGACTTGCCCTTTGTCCGCGCCGCTGACGACGATGTGCGTCTGCTTGTCCACGGTGACGGTGATCCCTTCAGGGATGCGGAATTCAATCGGGTGCGAATAGCCCAACGCGAAGTTCACGGCCTTACCCTTGATTTCCGCGCGATAGCCGACGCCGACGATGTCCAGCTCCTTCTTGAAGCCTTCGGTCACGCCGCGCACGGCGTTGGCCACGAGCGCGCGCGCCAGGCCATGCAACGCGCGATATTCATCGCCTGGACGCACGGCAACGAGCGTGCCGTCCTTCTGCTCGACCTGAATGCCTTTTGGCAGTGGAACGGCGAGTTTGCCCTTGGGCCCCTGCACTTCGACGCAGCCCGGCTGTAAGGCAATTTTCACTCCGCTCGGCACGACAATCGGTTTACGTCCGATCCGCGACATTCGTTTCTTCCTTACCCTGCAAATCCTCGCCGCAAAAACAACCTACCAAACTTCACAAAGCAGTTCGCCGCCGACGCGGGCCCTGCGCGCCGCGCGTCCGCTCATCACGCCTTTCGGTGTCGTCAGAATGCTGATGCCCAGCCCGCCGACGACCGGCCGGATCTCCGCTGCGCCGAGATAAAGCCTTGCGCCAGGCCTCGAAATGCGCTTGAGCCCGGTGATGACGCTGCGCCGGTCGGGCGTGTACTTGAGGAACACGCGCAAAGTTTTGCGCGCCTTGTTCTCGTCCACGAGCTTGAAGGTGGCGATGTAGCCCTCTTCCTTCAGGATGCGCGCGATTTCGGTCTTCAGCTTCGACGAGGGCACGTCCACACGCTGGTGTTTGGCTGCGGCCGCATTGCGGACGCGCGTCAGAAAATCGGCAATCGGATCCGTCTGCATCGTTTGGTCCTTACCAGCTCGATTTCACGACGCCGGGAATTTCCCCGCGCAGGGCCATGCCGCGGAAGCAGATGCGGCACAACTCGAATTTGCGTATGAAACCGCGCGCACGGCCGCAGATACGGCAGCGGTTGCGCACGCGCACCTTGAACTTGGGCTTTTTCCGCGTCTTTGCGATCTTGGCCGTTCGCGCCATGCGATTCCTTCCTCCCCGCGCCTTACGCGCGCAGCGGCACGCCGAGCAACTTGAGCAGCTCGCGGCCCTCTTCATCGTTCTTCGCCGTCGTTGTGAGCGTGATGTTCATACCCCTGATCTTGTCCACGCGCGTGTAGTCGATTTCCGGAAACACGAGCTGATCTTTCAGCCCGAGCGTGTAGTTACCGCGGCCATCGAAGGCGTTCGATGCCAAGCCCTTGAAGTCGCGCACGCGTGGCAGCACCACATTGCACAAGCGGTCGAGAAATTCGAACATGCGGTCACCACGCAAAGTGACTGCGCAGCCGATGGGCATGCCCTTGCGAATTTTGAAATTCGCAATGGACTTCTTCGCCCGGGTGATGATCGGCTTCTGGCCGGTTATCTGACCGAGCTCGACCGCGGCCGCGTCCAAGAGCTTGACATTCTGGCTCGCTTCACCGAGCCCGATGTTGACCGTGATCTTCTGAAGCTTCGGCACAGCCATTGGGTTCTCTCGCCCGAAATGCTTCATCAGCGCCGGAACGGCGTCCTTGCGATAGCGTTCATGCAAACGGCTGATCATTTCCCTGTTCGCCTCGCCCTACTTGTCCAAAGTCGTTCCGCACCGGCGGCAGGCGCGCGCTTTTGTTCCGTCGGGCAGCTCGTGGCGGCCGATGCGGGTGTGCTTTCCGCACGACGGGCATACGATCATCACGTTCGAGACGTTGATCGGCCCCTCTTTCTCGACGATCCCGCCCTTGATGTTCTTCGCCGGGTTCGGCCGCGTGTGCCGCTTGATGATATTCGCGTGCTCGACCACCACGGTGTTCTTCCTCGGATTCACGGAGAGAACCCGGCCGGACTTTCCGCGGTCGCGGCCGCTGATGACGCGCACCTGGTCGCCCTTGCGGATCAGGATCGTGTGCCGCGCCGCTTGTGCGTGACGCAGGGCCATCGCTTACCAAACCTCCGGAGCCAGAGAGACGATCTTGGTGAACTTTTTGTCGCGCAGCTCGCGCGCCACCGGGCCGAAAACGCGCGTGCCAACGGGCTCTCCCGCTTCATTGATGAGCACGGCGGCGTTGTCGTCAAAGCGGATGTAGGTGCCATCCTTGCGGCGGTGTTCCTTGCGCATGCGCACGATGACCGCACGAACCACTTTGCCTTCTTTGACCTGGCTCTCCGGGGTGGCCTCCTTCACCGACGCGGTCACAATATCGCCGAGGCCCGCCTTGAGGCCCGCGTCGCCGCCCACCGGGAGAATGCACATCAGCCTGCGCGCGCCGCTGTTATCGGCCACCGTCAGCCAGGTTCGCATCTGAATCATCGGTCCGCTCCCCTGCCTTCGCTCACTCGGCGGCCGCCCTGCGTGTCAGCACTTCCGCGAGCCGCCAGCGCTTGAGCCGCGAAAGCGGCCGAGAGGCGATGATGCGCACCGTGTCGCCCGGGCGCGCTTCGCGCTGTTCGTCGTGCGCGTAGAATTTTTTCGAGATGCGCACCACGCGGCGGTACTTCGTATGCTGCACGAGCCGCGTCACTTCGACCACAATCGTCTTTTGCATCTTGGCGCTGGTCACCTTGCCGATCAGCTCCTGCCGCGCCCGCGCCGTATTTTGTGTCTCCGGTGTCATTTCGAAGTTCCCGCCTTTGTCTGCTGCGCAACGGACGATGTCTCGGGCGGCTGCACGGCAGCCGACGTCTTGGGCGGCCGCACAGCGGCAGCGGCCTCCGGCGAGCGCGCGGCGGCCAACAATGCCCGTTCGCGCAGGAGCGTCTTGATCCGCGCCAGGTTCTTCTTCGCCTCGCGAAGACGCTTGAGGGCTTCGGCCTGGCCGGTGGAAAGCTGAAACCGCAATCGAAAAATCTGATCGGTCAGCTCTTTCTGCTGCGCGTGCAGTTCGTTCGGGTCCGCTTCGCGGAGCTTTTCGATACGCCGCGGCATTGTCAGAATCCTCCCGCGCGGGTGACGAATTTCGTGGGAATCGGCAGCTTGTGCGCCGCCAGGTCGAGCGCTTCCCGCGCCGTCGCTTCGTCAATACCGGCCATCTCGAACATGATTCGTCCGGGCTTCACCGGCGCCACCCAGCGCTCCGGCGCGCCCTTGCCCTTGCCCATGCGGGTTTCCGCAGGCTTTTTGGTGAAGGGCTTGTCCGGAAAAATCCGAATCCAGAGCTTGCCGCCGCGCTTGATGAAGCGCGTGATCGCCACGCGCGACGCCTCGATTTGCCGATCGGTGATCCACGCGGCCTCGAGCGCCTTCAGCCCGTACTCACCGAAGGCCAGGTGGCCGCCACGCCATGCCTTGCCCGAGCGGCGGCCGCGCTGCTGCTTGCGGTACTTCACTTTCTTCGGCATCAACATCGTCGTCTTCTCGCTTCCATTCCCTGCGCGCTCCGATGCGTCTTATGCAACCGCCAGCACGCCGGGGCGTTCGCGCTCCTGCTCTCGGCGCCGCGGGATGTTTTCGCCCTGATAGATCCAGCACTTCACGCCGATCACGCCGTAGGTCGTGTAGGCCTGCGCAAAGCCGAAATCGATATCCGCGCGGAGCGTCTGCAGCGGCAAGCGCCCTTGCAGGTACCATTCTTTCCGCGCGATTTCCGCGCCGTTCAGCCGGCCTGCCACGCGCACCTTGATCCCCTTGCAACCGAAGCGCAGCGCCGAGTCCACCGCCTTGCGCATGGCGCGGCGGAAGGCCACGCGCTTTTCGAGCTGCAAAGCGATAGATTCCGCCACAAGCTGCGCATCGAGCTCCGGCCGATGCACTTCCTGAATGTCGATGTGCACTTCGCGCTTAGTGCGCTTCTGCACTTCATTCTTCAGCTTGTCGATTTCCGCACCCTTGCGGCCGATGATGATCCCCGGGCGCGCGGTGTAGATCCGTACGACAAGCTTGTTGGCGGCGCGCTCGATGTCGATCGAACTCACACCGGCGGACTTCAGCCGATCCTTCAGCTCCTTGCGGAGCTGCGCATCTTCGTAGAGAAGGTCGGCGTAGTCACGGTCGGCGTACCAGCGCGACTTCCAGGTCTTGTTGTAACCCAGCCGGAAACCGTACGGGTGTGTTTTCTGCCCCACACTAACCTCTCTCTGTGCGACCGCAAAGCGGCCGACTTTCTGCGCGGCCGCAAAGCGGCCGACCCCTACTTCTTCTTGCCCTTCTTCGCCGGCACTTTCTTGCCCGCCAGAGCCTTCTTCACGCGCCGGCCGACGCCGCGCACGCCCTTTTGTGCTTCGGCCTCCGCGAGATTCGCCGCGTGGCGCTCGGCGGCAGCCATGTGATGCTCGGCCACGCCGACCCAGATATGCGCGGTGCGCTTCTGGTAGTGAAAGGCACGGCCCATCGGTGCCGGCCGAATCCGCTTCCACCGCGGACCCTCGTTTACAAAACAATTGGAGACGTACAACTCATCCACGTCGAGCGGCGAGCCGGCATCTTCCGCCTTGCGCTCGGCATTGGCGATGGCGCTGCGCAGAATCTTCTCGATGTGCCGCGCGGCGCGCTTTGGTGTATAGCGCAACACCTGCAATGCGTCGGCGGCGCGGTGCCCCCGGATCAAGTCCATCACGAGCCGCGCCTTCTGCGGCGAAAGCCGCACATGGCGAGCCAGCGCGTGGGCTTCAATCGAGGGCGCTTGTGTCTGAACGTTGGCCATGGCTTATGCCTTGGGAGCAGGCGCTGCGGCTGCCGGCGCCGCGGCGCCTCCCACCGGTGCCGCTGCCGCGGCGGCCCTTTCGAGCGCCGCCCTGACGGCGTGGCCCTTGAAGGTGCGCGTCGGCGAAAATTCTCCCAGCTTGTGCCCGATCATCTGCTCGGTCACATACACCGGAATGAATTTCTTGCCGTTTTGCACGGCAATGGTGTGGCCGATCATCTCCGGCACAATCGTCGAGCGGCGCGACCAGGTCTTTACCACCTTCTTTTCATTCCGCGCGTTCAGCGCTTCCACCTTTTCGCGCAGGTGGCCGTCCACAAACGGGCCTTTCTTGAGCGAACGTCCCATTGCTAATCTATGCCTCCACGCGGCGCAGGCGTCCCCACTGCGCGCGCCGAATCTTCTTGAAGCCTCGCACCGGCCCGGGCACGCGATGCGATTGCGGGCAGAACGGGCAGACAAAGCGTGTTCCTTGCGCGTTCGGCTGCCGCTCCACGATGACGGCCCATCCTGGCTTGCACAGCCGGTAGAGAACCGGCTGGGGCGGCTGGATGCGCGGTTTGACGCCTGCGTGCAGGACCTTGGCGGCTGACTTGGCGGGGTGCTTTCTGCTCGCGTGCTTCACCGATCGGCCAGCCCGCCGCGATCCTGCCCTTGCTGTTCGTGTCGCTCTCATTGGTCCACTCTCGACGGGAGGCTCTGCCATCACCGCCCGCTTTCTCCCTCACTGCGTCGTGCTTACCCCTTCCGCCGCTGGACAATCTTCTTGTCCGTGCGTTTGTTGTGCCGCGTTTTCGCGCCCAGCGTCGGAAAACCCCACGGCGTTTGCGGGTGATTGCCTTTGACTCGGCCTTCACCGCCACCGTGTGGATGGTCCACCGGGTTCATGGCCACACCGCGAACCGTCGGCCGGCGGCCGTGCCAGCGCGTCCGGCCCGCTTTGCCGTAGGTAACGTTTTCGTGATCCAGATTACCCACCTGGCCGATGGTGGCCATGCAGTTGACCGAAAACTTGCGAACTTCGCCCGAGGGCAGCTTCACCAGGGCGAGATCACCTTCCTTGCTCAAAAGCTGCGCTGCGCCGCCCGCCGAGCGCACCACCTGGCCGCCGCGGCCGGGATACAGCTCGAGGTTGTGCACCATCGTGCCCGGAGGGATGTGCCGGAAGGCCAGCGCATTCCCCGGAAGAATGTCCGCGCCCTCGCCGGTCTGCACGGTCATTCCAACCTCGAGACCCACAGGGTGCAGGATGTAACGCTTCTCGCCGTCGGCGTAGTGCAGCAGCGCAATCCGCGCCGAGCGGTTCGGGTCGTATTCAATCGCGGCCACTTTCGCGGGCACACCGGTTTTCTCCCGCTTGAAATCGATCTTGCGATACTGCTTTTTGTGGCCTCCGCCGCGGTGCCACATGGTCACTTCGCCGTGGCTGTTCCGCCCGCCGGAGCGCTTCTTCGGCTCGAGCAGCGATTTTTCCGGCGAATCCTTCGTAATCTCGCTCTTGTCCAGGACGGTGATGAACCGCCGTGATGCCGTGTATGGGTTAAAACTCTTCAGTCCCATAAGCGCCTCTGTTCTTCCGCAAGCCTGCTATCTGGTCTACTACAAATTGTCCGCGTACTCGATCATCTTCTCGCCCTCGGCGAGCTTGACGTACGCCTTCTTCCAGTCGCGGCGGTAACCTTCAAACCGCCCGCGCCGGCGCATCTTTCCGGGAAAATTCGCCGTGCGCACGCCGGCAACCTTCACCTTGAAAATCTGCTGCACGGCCTCCTTGATCTGCGTCTTCGTCGCGCCGGCGGCGACCTCGAAGACCACCGTATGCTGCAATTCCTTCACGCCGAGTCCTTTCTCGGTGATGATCGGCCGGCGAATGATCTGATGAATTTGTATCGCCACGGCTCAGTCCTTGCCTTTCGATTTGCCCGGCTTGGCCGCCTTCTTCGTGGCGCGCGCGGCTGTTTTAGCTTTCTTGGCCGCGGCCTTGGGCGCAGCTTGCTTCTTTTTGGGCGCCGGGGCAGGCGCAATCGTCTCCACGTGTGGCGCTTCCGCCGGCACCTTGTCCGGATCGAGCGAATGGCTCACCCGCGCCACGGCGTCCTTCGAGAAAATCAAGCGATCGTGCCGCAGGAGATCGTAAGGCTGCAAAACGTTCGGCGCGACGAGCTTGACGCCTTCCAGATTGCGGCTGGCCAGCTCGAGATTGCGGTTCGTTCCGTTGTCCACCAGCAAGATGGTGCGGTCGCCATTCAACTTGTCGAGCGTGGCGCGCAGCGCCTTGGTCTTGTGGGTTTCGAGCGACCAGGCATCGACCACGGTCAGCTTCTGCTCGGCGAACTTTGCCGAAAGCGCCGAACGCAGAGCGCCCAAAAGAACCTTGTGCGGCAGCCGGTAGCTGTAGTCCCTCGGGTGCGGGCCGTGCACCGTGCCGCCCTTGCGCCAGATCGGCGAGCGGATGGAGCCCATGCGCGCGCGGCCGGTGCCCTTCTGCCGCCACAGCTTTTTCCCGGAACCCTGCACCTCGCTGCGAACTTTTGTGGCGTGCGTGCCGGCGCGCTGGCTCGCCAGATACCACCGCGAAGCCTCGTGCAGAAGATGCGGATTCACCTTCGCGGCAAAGACGCCGTCCGCCAGTTCCACCTGGCCGACCTTTTTCCCGCTCAGATTCACGACATCAACGACCGGCATACTTTCGCTTCCCTTTTATTTGTGACCGCGAAGCGGTCAACCTCGCTCGAAATCTCGATTACTTTCCGCGCTTGGCCTTGCGGATCATGATGTACGCACCGCTCGGTCCCGGCACGGATCCGCGCACCAGGAGCAAATTCTCGTCCGCGTCCACTTTCACGACTTCGAGATTCTTGGCCGTGACTTTGACGTTCCCCATGTGACCCGGGAAGTGCTGGTTCTTCCACACGCGCGAGGGGAACGAACTCGCGCCGATGCCGCCCGGCGCGCGATGGAACATGGAGCCGTGCGTCGAGTCGCCGCCGCGATAGTGCCAGCGTTTCACGCCACCCTGGAAGCCGCGGCCTTTGCTCACGCCGCTGACATCGACGAGCTCCCCGGCCTTAAAGCGGTCCACCAGCACGCGGTCGCCAACCTTGGTCTCGTCGCTCGATTCCTCGATGCGCACTTCGCGGAGCAATTTCATCGGCGCGACGCCCGCGCTTTTGTAATGGCCCGTCATAGCCTTGTTCACGCGCTGCGGCTTGACGAATTCGACGAGGCCCAACTGCACGGAGTCATAGCCGTGTTTGCCTTTCATGCGGCGCTCGACGACGACGCATGGTCCCGCCTGCAGCACCGTGCATCCCACCAGCGTGCCGTCTGGCTGGAACACCTGGGTCATCCCCAGCTTGATTCCGAGAATTCCGTTGACTGCCATGCTGTCTTTCTCTTCTCTCCCGAAACGCGCGTTCCCTCGATAGACGCTTATTTCGCAGCGTGGCCGAAGGCCTTGATTTCCACGTCCACGCCGGGCGGCAGATCGAGTTTCATCAGCGCGTCCACCGTGTCCGGCGTCGGCTCGAGAATGTCGATCAGCCGCTTATGCGTGCGCATCTCAAACTGCTCGCGGGATTTCTTGTCCACATGCGG
>QHYP01000089.1:0-3724 GCA_003224195.1 Acidobacteriota bacterium
GAGGGGGAAATGCCGGACGTATTCCGCAGTGTGGCTGGCTTCCTCCGGAACCAGTACAGCATGGCGTACATTCCCACCAACCGCAATCGCGACGGAAAATTCCGCAAGATCAAAGTCGAACTCGTGCAGGCCGACGGAAGCCCGTTTGTCCTGCAAGACCAGAAGGGCAAAAAGCAGAAGTACGTCGTGTACGCCCGCGAGGGCTACATTGCGCCCAAGGGCGCCGTTGGCGACTGAAGCCAGACATCAGGAAAGATTCGTTCATCACCAATGAAGCGGGTTTTTTGCGCCCCGGCCGTAATCCCGTTTCGGAATTCTCTTGAGGTTGGTGCCAGCCCGCTCAGTCGCCCTAGTATCCGCGCGAAAGATCCACAATGTTTATCATTTCGCGCCCGTCGAACCATCGCTCGAGGAGTCCCACGAGCAGCTCGGTCTGCCTCAGCCACAAACGGTCGCTGACTCCGCTCGTATGCGGCGTCAGCAAAAGATTCGGCGCCTTCCAGAGCGCGCTCTCCGGCGGGAGCGGTTCCGTTGAAGTCACATCCAGAGCGGCGCCGCCCAGCGCGCCGCTTCCCAACACGCGAACGAGCGCCGCCTCATCGAGCAGCGAGCCGCGGGCAATGTTGATCAACCGTGCCGCGCGCTTCATCCGCGCGAGCTGCGCTGCGCCAATCAGACGCTTCGTTTCCTGCGTCTCCGGGGCCGCAATCACGATGTAATCTGCCTCAGGCAAGACTTCGTCGAGGTGCGCGGCTGGCACAATCTTTTCGGCAACCGCGCCGTCTCCCTTTCCCGAACGCGTCACGCCCCACACGCGCATCCCGAACACGCGCGCTCGCCGCGCCAATTCGCGCCCGATCGATCCGAAACCCACGATCAGCAGTAGCCGGCCGTTCAGCTCGGTCAAATGCTGCGGCTTGTCCCAAATTTCCTGCTGCGCCCAGCGGCTCTGGTCCTGGTAGCGGACGCAATCCGGGAAATTGCGCGCTAGAGCAATCATCAGGCCGATCGTATGTTCGGCCATGGGCACGGAAAAAATTCCGCTTGGATTCGTGACCAGGATTCCGGACTCGCGCAGCTCCGGATACATGAGCTGCGCCACGCCCGCCGCAGTCGAATGAAGCCACTTCAGCTTCTTTGCGTGGGGCAGTTGCGGCGCGCGCAGTGAATAGCCGACAAAAATATCCGTGTCCGGCAACTCTTCCCCGATACGGTCGTAGTCCGGCAGGTGGACAACCTTCATTTCCGGCCAGCGCCGCCGCAGCGTGTCCGCCATCCCTGGTTTCGGCCGCCACTCCGAAAATGGATGCCACACGCAGATGACGAGCTTTGTCTCGCCGGGCTTGGTACGATTCATGTGATTCGAGGAATCGAGGCTTCCCAAAAGCAGCCTGAACGCAAAAATATAAAATTAAGCCTTCCTGAGTTGGGGAAACGCGGTCACGCGCAGTTTCGCCGCGCCGTAAGGAATCAGGGTAAGCTTTTCTTCCGGCTCATGACTTGCCACCGGGCTTTCCGGCAGCGGGCCAGCGGAACCATTTTCCACTTTCCACTCCGGCACTCCCCGCCCTCTGACATGGAGTTCGACGCGAGTGCCTTTCACAGTGAATGGCGGTTCGGCCGATGCGCG
This sequence comes from Acidobacteriota bacterium, assembly GCA_003224195.1. GTDB lineage: Bacteria > Acidobacteriota > Terriglobia > Acidiferrales > UBA7541 > Acidiferrum. Next base: position 1,631 of record QHYP01000089.1, read on the forward strand.
TTCCACAACTTCAACGCTTGCGTCGGGCCGCTCCACGTCAACCGCCAGCGCATAGTTCCACGGCCTGCTCGGATCGGCCTCCCAATCCGATGCTGGGCCTCGATCTTTCAGTTTTTTCCAGACCGGGCCGAGCTCCAAGCTGTAAACGATCGGGCCTCGCTCCACGGCGATTGAATTGCGATACCAGCGCGAAACGCGCGGTTTCATCGGAAACCGCAGCTCGATGCGATCTCCGCGTTGCCACTTCCGCTTTATCACGCCGAAGGTTCCTGCCGTGGAAGCGTCCGTTGGTTTGCCGTTCACGGAAATGGATGCGTCCCGCGCCCAGCCCGGCACGCGCAGCGCCAGAGGAAACTCGACTGCGCTTATGGGATCGATCCGCAGCGTCACGCGCTCGCCGAAGGGGGATTCCGTTTCCTCGCTAATTGCGACTGGAATTTTCCCGCCGACAAGCGTATGCACCGTGTTCGGCGCATAGATAATCGCGGCCAGGCCGCCGTCATCCGTCGCCATCCATAAACTGGACGTGAGCTTCGGCCAGCCCTGGTGCAGGTTCGCCGTGCAGCAGCCGTAGGTAGGGGCGAGGCCGAACAGATTCGATTCCGGGCCGTTCGTGCTCCAGTCCCGCTGGAGAAGGCTGCACTGAATCTGATTCGGCTGCTGGTCGTATTGGTGCGCCCACATGTCGTCGGTGAAAGTTCCGGGCAGCGCATTGTAAGCGATGCGCTCGAGCCGGTCGGCGAGCACAGCATCACCCAAGACCGCCACGGCGCGCTCGAGCGAGAACATAGCCTCCACGACGGCACATAATTCCGTGCCCTGCGACGGATTAAGGCCGGCGAAGTGTTCATCCGCGCTGAACATGCCGTTCGGCAGACCGTGATACGTGTCGAGCATCTGAAGCTGGTGATAAATCCCTTGACGATCGGCGTCATCACCAGAAAGCAGCCACGACACGGGCGAGGCCTTCAGGCCCATCGCATTGTTCACGCCGTGCGTGTTCATCGCAATGTCCACATCCTTTGTCTCAGCTTTCTCGATCTCCAACTGTTTCACGCTGGTCTTGTAGGTGTAAGGAAAATTCTCAAATTCGCGGCGCCAATCGTGTCCCTGCTGTTGAAGAAGGCGGGCCAGCTCGAGCAGCTTCCCATCGCCGTCGCGGTTGTAGAGCCATAGCACGGATACTGCCTCGTCCTGCCAGCGGTACTTTCCCCAATCGCGCAGCGGGCGAGGGGACAGTTGCCGCAATTGATAGGCAAAGTAACGCTCCATAAGCGGGATGACGCGCGGATCGCCGGTCGCTTCCTGATATTGCGTCAGCGCCTTCAACATGACCATGCGCGGCCACCAGTCGTCGTTTGTGGCGGGACCGAACATCCCGTTCGGCTGCTGGCTCCCGAGCGTCCAATCCATCCACTTTTGCGCTTTCGCTTTGAGAGGCGCGTCGTCCAGCAGATAGGCCAGCGGAATCAGTCCATCGAGAAAATACGGGCCGCGCTCCCAGTTTTCCCCTTTGCCGCCGAGCCATCCGCTATTCGGGCCCACGTCGGGCCAGACCTCGTCCAAATGACCACTGAGGCCGCGGGCTTGCACTTCGAGCTGCTGGCACAGCCAGCCGGTGGGACGAATCGCCGTCAGCGGCAAGAAGTGAAACTGGTTTTGCTGGAGGGGCGCGCGATTTTTCACGACGGCGCGGTTCGCCGCGACGCCGTACACCGTGTACCTTGCGGGCTCCGGCTGCGAAAACGCGGAGAGCAGTGGCGGCGCAGAGCCAGCCACCGCCAGAGCGCCAGCCTGCTTCAAAAAGTCCCTTCGCGAAGAATTTCGTTTGGACATGGCTTCACCTCCCTGTGTTCAACGTTTTGGCGGCTGCGTGATGCGCAAATCCGCGCCCGTCATCTCCACCGGCCGCGGCTGGCCCAGGACGCCGAGCATCGTCGGCGCAATATCGCGCAGCGACCCACCGGGCTTCAACCGCACCCCGTCGTTTTCACTGAGAAGGATAAACGGAACGGGATTCGTTGTGTGATAGGTGTGCGCCCCGCCGGTCGCGGGATCGATCATCGTCTCGGCATTCCCGTGGTCCGCGGTGAT
>QHYP01000089.1:3747-9753 GCA_003224195.1 Acidobacteriota bacterium
CCAGCCCCGCATCCACCGCCTCGACGGCTTTGATCGCCGCCTCGAGCTTTCCCGAATGGCCCACCATGTCCGCGTTCGCGTAGTTCATGATGATGGCATCGAATTCTCCTGTTTCGATGGCCTTCACCACCGTGTCGGTGATGCCCGCTGCGGACATTTCCGGCATGAGATCATACGTCGCCACTTTCGGCGAGGGAACCAAGATTCTCTCCTCGCCGGCAAACGGTTTTTCCACCCCGCCGTTGAAGAAGTATGTGACATGCGCGTATTTCTCGGTTTCGGCTGTCCGCAGGTTCTTAAAGTTTAGATCGGTGAACACCTGCGCCAGGATGTGCTCGAGCTTTTCCGGGCCGATGACGTACTGCAGCCACGGCCAAGTCTTCTCATACTGAGTCATGGCCACAAAAAAGAGATTCTTCGGCCGCTTTGGATCGGCGAATTTGTCGAAGCCCGGCTCGGCGAGCGCCCGCGTGGTCTGGCGAGCGCGGTCGGCGCGAAAGTTGAAAAAAATCACTGCGTCATCGTCGCGAATCAACCCAACTGGCGCCGCGCCGCCCTGTTTCCCGCGAGTAATTACGATGGGCTTGACGAATTCGTCGGTCACGCCCTGCTCATAGCTCCGCTGGATCGCCGCGATGGGATTATCCGAGCGGCTTTCGGCTTCGCCGTGGACCATCGCGCGATACGCCTTCTCGATGCGCTCCCAGCGGTTGTCACGGTCCATGGCGTAGTACCGCCCAATCACCGTGGCAATTTCGCAGCAGCCCAGTTCACGCATTTTTTGCTGGAGTTGGTGCAAATAATCGCGGCCGCTCTCGGGCGGAGTGTCCCGCCCGTCCATGAAGCAATGCACGAAGACGCGCTCGACCTTGTTCTGCTTGGCCATCTCAAGCAGCGCGAAGAGATGGTTGATGTGCGAGTGCACGCCGCCATCGCTCACGAGCCCCAGCAAGTGCAATTGTCGCGTGCGCCCGCGCTCCATCGCCTGCAGAAACAGCGGGATCCTGAAAAATTCCTTGCTGGCGATGAGCAGGTCCACCTTCGTGATGTCCATGTGCACGATGCGGCCCGCACCCATGTTCATGTGTCCGACTTCGCTGTTCCCCATTTGGCCCTCGGGCAGGCCGACATACGGGCCGGAAGTCTGAATCAGCGTGTTGGGAAATTTTTTCGCCAGCTCGTCGTAATTGGGTTTGCGCGCAAGGGCGATGGCATTCCCTTTGGTTTCGGCGCGATACCCCCATCCATCCAGCACGGTCAACACAATCGGTTTCGGTCGTTTGGACATCGCGAGCCAGAATACACGGAGTTTTCAATCCTACGCATAGCGCTCTGTAGCGGGTCGGCTTCCTAGCTGTTTGCGGATCAACTCGCTGCGAATTCGCGCAAAGCCGCGAGGAGGCGATCCACTTCTTCGGCGGTGTTGTAGTGCACCAGGCCAATGCGCAGCCAGCCGCCGTTCTCGTGCACGCCCAGGCGCTCAGCGAGATTCAGCGCGTAGTAGTTGCCGTCCCAGGTGAAGATGCCGCGCTCGCCGAGGAACTTCGCCGTATCGAGCGGGGAGTGATTCGCAAGCCGAATCGCCACCGTGCCGACGCGTTCATCGAATCGCTTCGGGTCGCTAATTCCAAAAAATCGCAATCCCGGAATTGCGAGCAGTCCCTCGATCATCCGCGTGGCAAGCGTGATTTCGTGCGCGCGCATGGAGCGATACGCCGCCAAGATTGCCGCGCGGCGATCTTTCGCCATGGCATCGCAGCGCCGGCCCAGTTCGGCGAGATAGTCCACCGCCGTGGCAACTCCCGCGATCCCCTCGTGCACTTGCGTCCCCGTCTCCCAGCGATCGGGGAGTGTCTCCGGCGCGGGCCGCACCTTGTACGGCCGGAAGCGCAATAAATGCCCGCGCTTGCCGTAGAGCACGCCCATGTGCGGCCCGAAGAATTTGTACGGCGAGCAAGCGAGGAAGTCGCAATCGAGCGCTCGCACATCAATCGGCCCATGCGGCGCGTAATGGACGGCATCGATGAACGCCAGCGCACCTGCCTGATGCGCCAGGCGAATAATCTCTTCGACGGGATTGATCGTCCCGACCGCGTTCGACGCGTAGCCCGCAGCGACGAGCTTCGTCTTCGCCGTGATCTTCCGCTTCAAATCGTCCAGATCGAGCGTGCAGTCAACCTCGCGAATGTCCGCCTGACGAACGAGGATGCCTTTTTCCTCGAGTGCCCGCCAGGGTGCGACGTTGGCGTCGTGATCGAGCGTCGTGACGACGATTTCATCGCCGGGCTGCAACTCGCGGCCGATCCCGCGCGCCAGGGCGAAGGTGATCGTCGTCATGTTCGGCCCGAAACTGATTTCGTCCGCCGTGCAGTTCAGAAAATCCGCCATCGCCGCGCGCGCCGAGGCCAGCATCGCGTCCGTGCGCCGGCTCGTCAGAAACGCGCCACACGTGTTTGCGTTCGCATGCAGCAGATAGTCCTGGATTGCGTCCATCACCTGCCGCGGCACTTGTGTGCCGGCGGGCCCATCCAGAAACGCGGCCGGCTGGCCGTTTACGGTGAGCTGCAGCGACGGGAATTGCGCGCGCACCCAGCCGAGATCGAGTGGCGCCACAGTTTCGCGCGCAGATTGGCGAGTCACAGGTGAGCTCATTTTTTGCCTGCGTCCGCTAAGCGATCATGTGATTCGCAAGGCCAAAGCGGTCAACTCCTCCGGCGAATAGTTTCTCACAGGCCGCCGCATTTGCGGCCACGGGTAGCCCGCGCGAGTTCGAGTCCGCATTGGCTCTTTCTCTAATCCAGGTCTGCCCCGAGAATGTGGCCAGGCCTGGAGCGGCCAAAACCCGATCCTGCTGAAATCGCGAATTTCGGATCGCGCGAAGCACATATCATGAGTCACAAAGCACGCTCTCAGCGAGGTGATCCTTGGCGTCTACGTTTGAACCAACTGACCGCACGCGAGTTCTGCGCGAACCGCATCGCGGCATCTATGACCGCGGAGCCATCTACAAAATTCTCGACGAAGGATTTGTGTGTCACGTCGGGTTTGCCGTGGACGGTCAGCCGTACGTCATTCCCACGTTGTACGCTCGCGTCGGCGACGCGATTTATTTCCACGGCTCGGCGGCGAGCCGCATGCTGCGCACCGTGAGCGAGGGCGTGCCCGTGTGCGTTACGGTAACGTTGACCGACGGGCTCGTGCTGGCGCGTTCTGTATTCAACCATTCCATGAATTACCGTTCCGTTGTGGCGCTCGGCAAGGCCGTTCTCGCGGACGATCCCGCGGAAAAACGCGAGGCGCTGCGCGCTTTCGCGGAGAAAATCCTGCCCGGCCGCTGGAGTGAGGCCCGCCAGCCCAACGAGCAAGAGTTGAAGGCGACGAGCATCCTGCGCCTGCCGCTCGCGGAAGTTTCCGGCAAAATGCGCACCGGCGCGCCCCTCGATGATGAGGCCGACTATGCACTGCCCGTGTGGGCTGGCGTGATTCCGCTTCGGCTCGCTGCGGGCGAACCGGTGCGAGACCCGAAGTGCGACGCGTCGTTGCCGGTCCCGTCTTACGCGGCTCACTATAAGCGTTGAAAGCTTTTCACGCGCGGACAGCGCGCAGAAAATCAGCGAGCAGGCCGTACGCGGTCGCCTCAATGCCTGGATTGTGCTCCACAAGCGAAAGGCGGAAGACGTCCATATCAAAGTGGATAGCGGTGCTGGCACCTTCCAGCCCGGCGAGGAGATCGGATGCATGCAGCAGCACTGGTTGTACGCTGGCGTCCACGCCTGCGCCGTGGCGCTCAGCGCGGCAGACGAGTTTGTAGCGCATTCCTGAATCGCGCGCCGTGCGCACGCGCTCCGGCGTCAATTCACGGATCCCCGTTCGCTGCACCTGGTCGAGCACCCGTCGATATCGAACGATGGATCGGTTTCCGCGATGCCGAGCGCCTGCGCGCGCTTCACGGCATCCTCGAGCGTGTGGCCCTTTTCCATCTCTGTGAGGACGACGTTCGTGGTGGAGTTGAGCACACCGCGGAAGCCGCGCAGCTCGACGGCGGGCAAGCCGAGCGGGAACAGGGAGAAGATCGGCACGCCGTCCATCACCGTGGATTCGTAAAGGAACTTCCGTCCGCACTTGCGCGCGAGTACAGTGAGTTCCGCAAAGGCGTGAACGATGGGCCCTTTGTTGGCGGTGATGGCGTGCGCGCCGAGCTCGAGAGCTGCCTTCAGATGGTCAATGGCGGGTTGGCCGGTGTGCGGATCGAGCGAGCTCGCTTCAAAAAGCACGTCGGCTCCCGCTCGTTCCAGCCACTCGCGCACGTTGCGCGGGGGGTTGGGATCGGGTGGCGGCCAGTGGCCGTTCAGAATGGCGAGGGGATTCAGGCCGGTGCGATCGGCCACCCATCCGACGCGGCGCGAGGCTACACCGGTGAGACGCCAGCGCACATCGTAGCTCCGGCGCAGTTCGGATTCTTTGGCGATGAGCAGGCGCGCGAAAGCGCGGCCGACGTTGCCGAAACCGATGAGTGCGAGATTGTAGGCCGGGATTTTGGCCTCCGACTCAATGTGCCGCGCTCAATTTCTGCGCCGCGGACGAAATCAGTGCGGCCTCATCTTGGAGAACCCGCGCGACGACGCCGATGCCCTGCTCGGCTTGTTTCCACTGCTTCTGTTCAATGGCCTCACGGACTGCGGGCACAGTCTTCGCGGCATATCCCGTATAAAAACCGGGCGCGTAGAGCTGATGCCTGTACCAGGGACGATTCGGCAGGCCCTCCCGCGTGAGGAGCTTGCGCTCGCTTTCCATCAACAATTTGTTCACATCGGCGAGCGAGATGGAAGCCAACGTGGCGCCGCCGATTTCTCTGGTCCTCGCGAAGGCTTTCGTGTACTCCCCGGCGCTGGCGCTGAGCGCATCGGCAGCGTTCTCCAGCGGCGCAAAATTCAAGTGCGGCGGAACGTCCTCTTTTTTCGGAGGAACAGATTTCTCTTTCGGATCGGCAGTGGCGGCGAAAAGGCCCTCGTCGAGTTCGCGGTTGCGTTCGCGGATTTCGTCCTGCATTTTTTGCGACATCTGCTTCAGTTCGCGCACGTACATCTGAACGGTGTCCGCGAAATTCCCGAACTCAAAGGGCAGCAGGTCGGCATCCGCGAGGCGCATGACGGCGCTACCGCCCGTTTGAGCAAGTGCGCGGCCGTAAACAAAGTCCGTGTCCCCAAAATGCGTGTACCAGTAGAAATCGTCGTATATGGAGTGGTAGATGCCGCCGCGGTCTTCCCCCCCGTAACCGATGTTCAGCGAGGCGATCCCGACATGCTGGAGAAAGGGCGTGTAGTCGGAGCCAGAGCCGAGCGCTGCGAGGCGCAAATCGGCGCGCTGGCGGATCTCCTGCTTGCGCTCGGGCGAGGGCGCATTGGCGATGTCGCGGAGCTGGTCGCGCTTCCATGCAGAAAGCTTCGTTTCCGGATCTTGAATGTCACGTGCAACGTCGTTCATGAATTTTTCGAGCGTGTGCGAGCCGATGAGGTCCAGGTATCCACGACCGTTCGAGTCGGAGTTGATGTAGGCAACGGCATGCTGGCTCAATTCGTCGGCGTGGGTTTCTGCCCATTCCGTGGAACCCAGCAGGCCCGGCTCTTCGCCGTCCCACGCGCAGTAGATGATTGTCCGCTTCGGCTTCCAACCGGACTTCAGCAATTCGCCCATTGCACGCGCTTCCTCGAGGAGTGCGACTTGGCCGGAGATCGGGTCTTCGGCGCCGTTCACCCAGCCGTCGTGATGGTTGCCCCGAATGATCCATTCGTCCGGATTGGCCGAGCCTTGGATTTTGGCGATGACATCATAGAGCGGTTTCAGATCCCAATTGGATTTCACTCTCAAGTGAACCCTCGCGGAGCCGGGCCCGACGTGATAGGTGATACCCAGGCCGCCGCGCCACGCCTGCGGCGCCACGGGGCCGCCGAGCGCGGCGAGCAGAGGCTGTGCGTCTCCATAGGAGATGGGCAGAACGGGAATCTT
>QHYP01000089.1:9860-12930 GCA_003224195.1 Acidobacteriota bacterium
GGGCGCATGGGACCCGTGGGAAACGTGTCGCCCTGGTAGAAGCCGTCCTCATGCGGGTCAGAGAAAATGAGGCAGCCTACGGCGCCATGCTCGGCGGCGACTTTCGGCTTGATGCCCCGCCAGGAGCCGAAGTAGCGCGCGATGACGATGGCGCCTTTGACGGAGACGCCTATGCGCTCGAGTTGTTCGTAGTCGTCGGGAACGCCGAAGTTGACGTAAACGAGCGGAGCGGTGACGTCGCCGTCAATCGAGTAGGCGTTGTAGGTAGGGAGCTGCTCGGATTTCTGATTCGATGTGGGATCCTGGGGAGCCACGGGTTCCTCCAGCTTTGCGGTGAAGCGCGGGCCGCCATCCACCAACTCGACGAGGCGATCCTTTGGCGTGGGAAAGAGCACGTCGAAGGATTCTATGTGCGTGTCCCAGCCGAACTCCTTGAACCTGGCGGCGATCCATTCCGCATTGTCTTTGTCGTACGGCGAGCCGACATGATGCGGGCGCGCGGAGAGGCGCTGCATGTAAGCGCGCAGGTTCTCCGGGCTGGGAATCGCACGGAGCTTTTCTTCCCACTGGCGTTCGGCGCGAGAAGATTCGGCGGAATAACCGTAGAGAGGCTGGTCGTCGGCCACACTGGCTGTGAGCGGCGCCAAAAACGCGCAAAGCAAACTGAGCAAGGTTAAGACGACGAGACGCTGCATTGTTTTCACGGGACATCCCCCCAGAGTGCGGCGTTGATTATTCCCAACAGGCGTTGGACTCGCAAGCCGGAAGTTGGGTTACGTGGGACAAATTCGACTCGCCGCGAACGCTGGCTCCGCCCGACGCCTGGAGTTTGCGATGACTAAAGGTCGGGCTGGCCGTGAGCGCGCATGGTTCGGGGCTCGAATTCGGCGCGAAGGGACAGTGAGTTCCGGCGGCCTGGACGAGGATTCTTTGCCGTCGCCTTGCAGTGAAAGACGACACGTTCGGAATTCGGATCGAGTGTCGCGTGTCCGTCAATCTCCCGCAGGAAATGAAATTCTGTGCGCGCGTCTTCGTCAGCGTTCGCGTCCAGGAACCGTACATTTGCCAAGTCCACTGTCGTCCCGGCGTCAAGTTCAAGAAATACTGTGTCGTGCAAATCCTCGCGGGCGTCCCGCAGAATGCGCAGCGTCTCGCTGCCCTCGATGACGAGGACGTAATCAGGGAGGTCGTCGGCGCGCAGAGGCTGCGCGGGCGCGGTTTGGCTGCGCAATTGGCGCAGGCGCTGCTTGGCAAAACGTATTGTCCTGGAAGACCACCAAAGAACGGAAATGCTCGGAAGAGGCTTGCTGCGGGAGATTTCCACGCCGCGGACCGGCTTCGTGTCCTGAGGGTTTACTGGCGAATCCGAGACGATGCCGGTTTGCGGATCGGTGTGGCGCTGGGTATAGATGGCGTCGAGTTTGACCTTGGCCGGGCTCCAGGGGGAATCGCGAAGAATCTGATAGGTTTCGGAAAGGCTCCATTCTTGTGGAACTTTGTCCCAAGGGCCGCCCGCGGGGATAGCAGGAAACACCAAAGCGGCGGTAATCAAGCAGCGGCTGAAGATCGTTGCGTAGGCCATGCTTTGCTGGGATGCGATGCGGCCACCGCAGTCGGAGTTGCACGGCCTGCGGGAATGATCATCCGCGGCCGGCAGCGCGTCGGGCGATTAGGCGTGTCCGCTTTTTGCTAGGCGGCGAAGGCTCCAGACGCCGTCGCCGCGCGAAGCGATATAGAGAAACGCGAAGCAATATAGGACCGCGAGTTCGCCGTGGTTCACGATGGGCCAGAAGCCATGCGGCGCGTGTCCCATGAAATAAGCAAAGGCCATTTCGCCGCTGGCGATGAACGCGGCAAATGTGGTGAAGACACCTAAAGCAATGAGTACACCGCCGACGAACTCGATAATCCCCGCGGCGAGCATCATGGGATTGTGGAGCATCTGAGGGCCGCCAAGAACGCCGAAAAGCTTCTGCGCGCCGTGGCAGGCGAACAGAAAGCCGGCGATCAGGCGCATCAAGCTATAAAGCAGGTCGGAGAAGAGGTTGAGAAACGGCATTAGGTGGAGCCTCCGGTCGAACGAAACGCTGACTCACACTTCTAGAATTGCCCATACCGATGGGAGCTTGAGCGGCAATTCTCCGGCCAAGCGCCGCGGTCTGTCAAAGGACACTCACTCCGGTATCGCGCCCGTTTCGGTCGCCCTCGAGGCTCTGATATATGGTAGTATGGTGCTATGGCGACCCGAAAGATGACGTTTACCCTCCCCGAGGAGCTGGCGGCGCAGTTTGTCCGGAAAGTACCGCCGCGGGAACGCTCGAAGTATCTGGCCGAAGCCCTTGGCGAGAAGCTCTCCGAGCGCGACCGGAGGCTGGCCAAAGCGTGCCAGGCGGCCAATGACGATCCGGAGGTTCAAGCGATTGAAAAAGAGTTCGACGCGATTGGCGAAGAGCCCGCCGAAGCCTGGACCAGTGCCAAGGCGCGGCGAGGTGTGGTGGGTGCGGCTCGATCCCACGCTCGGCGCCGAAATTAAGAAAACCCGTCCCTGCTTGGTCTTGACGACAAATGTGTTGAATGAACACCGGCGCACTGTCGTCGTCATTCCTCTTTCGAGCTCGCCGAACGCGAGTCCTCCCCTCTTGATCCCCGTTGTGTGCGGCGGACGTTCAGCCGTTGCCGTTATAGATCAGATTCGGGCCGTGGCAAAGGAAAGGTTGCATCAACGCCTCGGAAGCCTCAGCGCTCAGCATTTGAAGGCCATCGAAGACGGCTTGCGAATGATTTTGGAATTGTAAAGGCAGCTCAGCCGAGAGCGGCTTTGCCGGGGAAGCGGGCGGAGGAGCCTAGTTGCTCTTCGATGCGAAGGAGTTGATTGTATTTGGCAATTCGGTCGGTGCGGGAGGCCGAGCCGGTTTTGATCTGACCGGCGGCGGTGGCCACGGCGAGATCGGCGATGAACGTGTCCTCGGTTTCGCCGGAGCGATGCGAAATGATCGAGTTGTAGCCGGCCTTGCGCGCCATTTCGATGGCCTGGATTGTTTCGGTGACGGTGCCGATCTGATTCAGCTTG
>QHYP01000090.1 GCA_003224195.1 Acidobacteriota bacterium
CGTGGTCTTATACCCGGAGAAGCTAAGTTTTGGCTGGACTAAATTTCGGGGAGCAGGTCAGCTGCCGAGGCATAAACGCGATGCATTGGTTGCCTTCTTGCAATATGGCGGATATTCAATTGCCCTAGCCAGCCTGGCCGCAAGCGTTGCCCTTGTATTCTGGACCTCGCACCAGGCAGGTTGGCTTGTAATGTTGATGTTTGCCGGTATTCTGATGTCCTTCTCCTCAGGATTCGTTTATAAGGGTCGGTTGCGGAGGAATGCCCCCAAACCTGAAGAAAACGCCCGCACCTGAATTAGGCCTAGACAAAATGACATTGATAAACTCCACCTACCTTTCGCAAGGCGGCATACCGGAAATTGATCTGCTTCGTAGCCGCTCACGACGTTGACGGATGACTTCTTCTGTGTTGTAAGTGACTGTGTTGTTTTTTCCGTGGAGGTTCTCCATGTATCGCTCCTGGTTTCTTGTTTTCAGCCTTTTGGTGATGCCGGGCGCTGCGTTCGCTCAATCCGCCTCGAGTGACTCGCAGGCGTTACAGGCGCTCGTGTCGGAAGTTCGTCAACTCCGGCAGCTTTTGCAGACAAGCGCCGTCGCAACGCAGAGGGCGCAGATCTTGGTTTATCGCGTGCAAGCGCAGGAAACGGCCGTCGCGCGAGCGTTCCAGCGCTTGGATGACGCCCGGTCAAAGCTTGCCGAGGCGCAATCAAGTCGCAAGAGGGTGGCGGCTGACCTCAAGCGGATGGAGGAGGCCCGGAGCGATGCCGAAACTCCGGGCCAGAATCCGAACGAACACAAACAGTTCGAGCAAGTTGTTGCCCAATTGAAGGCGCAGCTCGAACTTTTGGCGAGCGAAGAACAGGAAAGGCAAGGAATCGAAACCGAGGCCGAAGAGCAACTTCATACCGAGCAAGCTAAGCTCAGCGGGCTTCAGGAGCAGTTGGATCGGCTGGACCGGGAGTTGGAGAACTCTGGCCGCCAATCGGGCCGTAGCCCTCAATAGTCAACCAGTGGCGATACCCTACGGCAAGCAACCTTGACGCAACCGCAGGCGGACGTTACGCTTCGAAGACGGCAGTTCAGGCGACCGGAACGTTGACCGCTATGCGGTCACCCAAGAAGTTGACCGTTACGCGGTCACGCAGGAAATTGACCGCTATGCGGTCACTCAGGAAACGGTGGCGGACACTCCTTATCAAGTAACCGGGCGGCAGGTCAGAACGGAGGAGCCCCCGTCGGTCTCCCGCGTGCTTGGGGACGGCCTGAAGCGCTCGATTGCCCACGTTCAGGACTACTCTCTCCTCTGCCTTGAGTCGGTGACCAATATTTTGACGGGGCCGCGGTATCTCCAGGACTTGCTCGCCCAGATGGACGCGATCGGCGTCGGCTCGCTCTCGATCGTGCTCCTGGCGGGATTCTTTATCGGCGCGGTCATGGTCATGCACACTGGTTCGCAATTTTCGCGTTTTGGTCAGACCGCGTTGACCGGGGACATTGTGGCAGTCGCACTCGTTCGCGAGTTGGGGCCGACAATTTCGGGTCTGCTCGTTGCCGGGCGCTGCGCCTCGGGAATCGCTTCGGAATTGGGCTCCATGCTGGTCACCGAACAGGTGGACGCCATGCGTGCGATGGGCACGGACCCGAGCCGCAAGCTGGTCACTCCGCGCGTGGTGGCGACCCTCCTGATGCTCCCGTTGCTGACGGCCATGGCCGACTTCATCGGGCTGGTGGGAGGCAGCGTCGTTTCCGTGTTTACCTTGCGGCTCGACGCCTACCAATTTTGGTCCCGCGCCATCGCCGCTCTTGATTTCGCCGACATCATGCAGGGAATGTCGAAGGCCGTTTTCTTCGGATTCATTCTCTCCACCGTCGGATGCTATCAGGGCCTGAATGTTCGCGGCGGAACGCAAGGCGTCGGCCGCGCCACCACTCAAGCGGTCGTTGTGTCTTCCGTGCTGATTCTGGCTTCAGACGTTTTCCTCACGCGGCTCGCTCTGTATCTTTCCGGCAAATTCTTCTGAACCGAGCGCAGGCTTGCCGCGCGGCGGCGCCTGCATTTCTTCCAGAAACCCTGCGCGCGCGGCGATTTCTCACTATAATCAAGATGTTCTATGAATCTTTCGGGGGCTGTAGAGCCGGCAATCTCGCTTGAGGATGTGCACATCGGCTTCGAGGAAGGCGATGTGCTCCGCGGCGTATCCTTCGAAGTCTATCCCCGCGAGACTCTGATCCTGCTCGGCGAGACCGGCACGGGCAAAACCCTCACCCTAAAAATGGCGGCCGGCTTGCTCAAGCCCGCCGCCGGCCGCGTGCGCGTCCTGGGCGAGCCCATCTCCGAAATGCCGGAGAAAGAGATCCTGGATGTGCGGCGGAAGATCGGGTTCGTCTTCCAGGAAGGCGCACTTTTCGATTCGATGACTGTTGCGGAAAACGTTGCCTATCGGCTTCAGGAAGATCACCTTCCGGACGAAGTAATCGAGCCGCGCGTGCGCGAAGCGTTGCGTTTTGTGGAATTGGAGGATGCCATCGATCGGCTGCCCTCGGAATTGTCCGGCGGGATGCGGCGGCGCGTGTCCATTGCGCGGGCGCTCATCGACCGGCCGCCGATCGTGCTGTACGACTCCCCAACTGCGGGACTCGATCCCGTCACGTCCCAGACGATCATTACGCTCATCCTCAGCCTGCGGGACTTGTACGGCGTCACGTCGTTGCTGGCCACGCACCGCTTGCAAGACGGTTTCGCCCTGGCGAACTTTCGTTTCAATCCGGAGGTCGGCCGCGTGGTGCCGCTCGCGGCAAATCCAGGTGAGGAAAGGTCGGAAAATGGGGGCGGGACGCGGTTTTTGGTCTATCGGGAAGGAAAGGTTTATTTCGAAGGGGATCAACACCAGATCCTGAAATCGGGGGATCCTTATCTGAATCGCTTTTTGATTTGAACACTATTTGCTATCAGGGAGGAGAGAATGGCACAGCGCAAACAGTTGTCCTGGACGGAGCTGCGCGTCGGCCTTTTCGTGCTGGTGGGGCTTCTGGTCCTGGCGGTCGGCATCTTCTACGTGACCGGATACGGCTTCTTGGGGGCGAAGTACCGGCTGTACGCCTACCTTCCGGAAGTGTCCGGCCTGGCCAACGGCGCGCCGGTGCGGCTCGACGGCGTCGAGGTCGGCAACGTGGAGGCTATTCGCATCATGCCGCGCAAGTCCGGGCAGGCTGTCGAGAAGAGGCGCAATGTCGAGGTCCGCATGCGCATTGATCAGCGCTATCAGGACGACATCCTGACCGATTCGACCGCGAGCCTCGTCACCGAAGGTTTGCTCGGCAACCGCTATGTGAATATCTCGCGCGGCTATACGGGCGTGCCGATTGTGAATAACGGGGAAGTGAAAGGAACGGAGGAGAAAGCCATCAAAGAAGTGGTCGAGCGCAGCGCCGACGTGATGGCCAATCTTCAAGCGCTGTCCGACGACGTGCGCGAGCTTATCGCTGGCGTGCAACAAGGCCGCGGCACGCTCGGCAAGTTGCTCACCGATGAGCAGGCTTACAACCACTTGAATAACGTCCTGGCGAAGAGCGATCAAATGGTGTCCAACATCCAGGCTGGCCAGGGCTCGCTGGGCAAACTGGTCGCTTCCGACGAGATCTACCAGAAGGCGAATTCCGCCGTCGGGCGCATGGATACGATGATGGCGGACATCCAGGCGCAAAAGGGTTCACTCGGAAAATTGATCTATGACGAGAGCATCTACAAGAATGCGAAGGACGCGATCGAAAAGAGTGATGCACTGCTCACCGACGTGCGCGCCGGCAAAGGAACGCTCGGTAAGCTCGTCGTGGATGACGCGCTGTACAAGAATTTGAAAGACACGGGCTGCGTCGGCCAAGTTGAACGAAAACACCACGACGGCGGGCAAGCTGTTTAACGACGCGAAACTGTACGACAATCTGGCCGGGCTTACCGGTGATTTGCGCCTTCTGGTGGGGGATTTCCGGCAGAACCCGAAGAAATTCCTGCACGTGAAGCTGGCCGTTTTTTAAAGCCGCGCGCGATTTCCCCGGGACGCGGCGCATGTGCTGTAATGAGGTTGTAACAATCGCAAGGTAGTCTCCGCGGGAAAGCGCATTCCAGCCCAATCGAATGGAAGCACAAGAGACAGTACAAAAACCGCAACGCACGGAGACCACGAAATCCACGCTGCCGCAGCCCGGACGCCCCATCCCGAGCCGCGCGTACCCCGGCGCGCTGATCGTCGTGGAAGGGACCGACGGTTCGGGAAAGAGCACGCAGCTCTATCTTCTGAAACGTTGGCTGGAAATCGGCGGCTACCGGTTGCACTTTACCGAATGGAATTCCTCGCCGCTGGTGAAATCGGCCACGCGGCGCGGAAAGCAGCGCCGTCTGCTCACGCCCGTGACCTTTTCCCTTCTCCATGCGGCGGATTTCGCCGACCGCTGCGAGCGGCAGATCATGCCGCTGCTGCAGGGCGACTATCTCGTGCTGGCGGACCGCTACATCTACACTGCATTTGCCCGCGACGCGGCGCGCGGCTGCCCTCCCCGATGGCTGCGCAACCTCTACCGCTTCGCGCCCGTGCCGGATATCACCTTCTATTTTCGGGCTCCCCTGGAAGTGGCCGTGGACCGGATTCTCAGCGGCCGGCCGAGGTTGAAATACTACGAAGCCGGAATGGACCTGGGACTCTCCTTCGACCGCGCGGAAAGCTTCAAACTGTTCCAGGCGCGGATTCTGGAGGAGTACGACAAGATGGTCGAGAGCGACAATTTTGTCGTGCTGGATGGTACGTTGCCGGTGAACAAGTTGCAGAAGCAGATGCGCGCGATCGTTGCCGAGAAAATCGACTTGAACCGATTCGCGCCGCGCCTTGAGGTAGCCGAATGAGCGCCCCGGAAAGCGAGAAGCAACCAATCGCGCCCGAGCCGGCGCCGGTGTCCGCCACTACACCTGCCCCGGCCCCGGCAGCGCACAAGCCGGCGGCGAGCGATGATGGCGTCGCGCAGACCTTTTTTGGAGAGCCGCTCGTCGGCTTCGATCCGAGCGAAATCACCGGCTCGCTCGTGGTACTTGAAGGGATGGACGGCTCCGGCCGGTCCACGCAGATTGCTCTGCTCCAGGAGTGGCTGGAGTCCGAAGGTTTCGCGGTACAGACCAGCGGGCTGCGCCGATCCAATCTCGTCGGAAAAGATATCGATGAGCTGCTGGCGAAAAACGCAGTGACGCGGCTGACGCTCGGGCTGATGTACGCGACGGATTTCTTCGACCAGGTGGAGCACCGCATTCTCCCCGCGTTGCGCTCGGGAACCGTGGTGCTTGCGGATCGCTACATTTTCACGCTCATCGCCCGCGGCGTGGTGCGCGGGATCAACCGCGACTATCTGAGCGGCCTGTATGCCATGGCGTTGCGCCCGCACCTCACGTTCTGGCTGAACGTGCGGCCGGAGACCGCGTTTGCGCGCGAGTTCAAGAAGGCGCAGGCCATCAGCTACTGGGAGGCCGGGCGCGACATGTCGCTTTCGCACGATCTCTACTGGTCGTTCATCCGCTATCAGACCATGATTCAGCGCGAATTCGAGGTGATGGCCAAGCGCAACAACTTCATCGAGCTGGACGGCGAGGCGAGCGTGCCCGCGGTGAACAAACAACTGCGGCAAAAGATTGGCGAGTCTCTGGGAATTCGCGCGACGAAGTACTCGCCGTCCGCGGCCCTCCAACATCTCTGGCGGTGAAGCCTGCGTGGCGGAGCCGGTTCACATCGCGGCCATTGACGCCGGCTCGAACGCCATCCGACTCTCCATCGTGCGCGCCTATTCGGCTCTGGACATCGAACCGCTGCACACGGAGCGCTATCCCCTGCGGCTGGGCGAAAGTGTTTTTCTGCGGCATCGCTTCAGCGAAGAAACTCTCGAGAAAGCCGGGAAGGCCTTCCGGCATTTCCGAGCGCTGATGAACGAATTTGGTGTGACGGAATATCGCGCGGTTGCAACGAGCGCCTCGCGCGAAGCGAAGAATCGTGGCTCGCTCGTCCGCCGAATCTGGAGAAAGACCAGGCTCCGGCTTGAGGTGATCAGCGGTGCGGAAGAGTCCCGGCTGTGCCGGGAAGGGGTGCTCGGCGCGCTCAGTCCGGACGCTCCGCTGCGCTGCATCGTTGATCTCGGCGGCGGGAGCCTGGAGATCGCCTTGCTGCGCGAGCATGCGGTGGAGCAAAGTGCGCAATTGCCGGCGGGAACCGTGCGGCTGATGACCACTCTCGAGATTCGCGGCGTCATCCGGCCGATGCAGGCGGAACAAGTGCGGCGATATGTGCGGGCGCTGCTGGAATCGCGTCTGCCGATGCGGCCGAATCTCGCGGAAACGATCGCCGTGGCATGCGGCGGGAATGCAGAAATGCTGGCAACCCTCGCGCCCGGCCCGCGCGAGCACGGCCTGCCTTCTCTGGATTTGTCGCTCCTGCGGGACCGGCTGGACGGAATTCTTCGGCGCGATGTGACCGGCCGGATGAAGGCGTTCGGCGTGCGACGCGACCGGGCAGACGTGATGGGAGTGGCAGCGCTGATCTTGTTGACGCTCGGGCGTTATCTGAATGTGCGCAGGATGATGGTGCCGGGCGTGGGCGTTCGCGAGGGATTGCTGCAAGAGATTGCGCGGGAGGCG
>QHYP01000091.1 GCA_003224195.1 Acidobacteriota bacterium
CCCGCACATCTTCAGCACGAACGTGATCTACAAGTTGCCGGAGCTCAAGGGTAAGATGGCCTTTGAGCGGTACGTCTTGGGAGGATGGGAGGGCACCGGCGTGTACTCCTATTCGACCGGCGTACCCCTGACCGTGGGCATCAGCCAGAACTTGGCGGGCGTCAGCGGAAACCGGCCAGATTTAATCGGCAACCCCAAGGGGCCGAACACACCCGATGGCGGCTGGCTAAATGCCAACGCGTTCCAATTGCCAGTGCAGCTCGGCCGCCTCGGGACCGAAGGCGTGGGCGTCCTCCACGGGCCGGCCACGAACAACGCCGACCTGGCCCTCTACAAGAATTTCCCAATCAGGGAGAGGATGACCCTGCAATTCCGGCTGGAGACCTATAATACCCTCAACCACACACAGTTCTTCTCCACCTCCATCAACGGGACGACGGCAAACGGCACGAACTGGCAAACGGGGGGGTTGTCGATTCTTGCCAACCCTGACCCGAACGTGCACTACCAACCCGACCCCAGTTCCGCCAATTACAACCCGGCCACGGACCACTATACCGGCTGCGACACGCTGAAAGGCTTTTCATTCCCTAATTGCAACACCAATACTGCGTTTGGCAAGCCGACGAAGGCTCGTGATCCCCGTGAACTCCAGCTCGCATTGAAGCTTAGCTTCTAAGCTTCAGCATCCGGCCTTCAGGGGCTTGCAAGTTCCGCTTGCAAGCCCCTTTTTGTTTTTGGCCTAATGAGGGAAAATCACACTCATGGCCGCAAGTATTTCCCTTTCCGTCCGTGTGAGCCTGGTTCTACTGCTGCTCTGCGCGGCCTGGAGCGCCCAAGCGGCCGGCCAGGCGGACACGACAAGCCCAGCCAACCATCCGGCACCCACCCGCCACGATGCTCAAAAAGACGCCCCGGTGGGGAAACGCGCAAGCCACCCCCCGAATGCGGCAGCGAGCGGCGGGGCTGCGGAGATCGTTCAGAAGCAATTTGATGCCGCTCGAGCAGCCGAGCGACAGGGCGACTTCATCCGTGCGGAAAGCGAATATCGCCAAGTCCTTGGACTGGCGTTGCAGGAAATGGGCGCGGCATACGACACACTCTCGGACTTGGAAAACGCCGAAGCGGCGTATCAAGGAGCGATCGAGGCCAGCGCCGATTCCGACAGGGCTCTGCTGAGATTGGCCGTCGTCTATTTGCGCAAAGGCGAGTTCCAAAAGGGTGTGGACACCGTGCGCACCCTACTGGCGCAGAAGCCGATGCACGCGCAAGCGCGGCAACTGCTCGGCAAGCTTTATTTCAGCATGAATCGCTTCGAGGCGGCGGCGCTCGAGCTGCAGGAGGCGCAGCGACTGGCGCCTGACGACAGCGAGACGGCCATCACGCTGGCCTTCACCTATCTGCGGCAACGTCAGATCGAGAAGGCGCAGAAGATTTTCGCGGCAGTTTTGCAGCAACATGGCGAGTCCCCGCAAATTCATATTATGTTCGGCGCGGCTTACCGGGAAACCGAGTATGTGAACGAGGCGGTAGCGGAATTCAAGCGCGCGGTGGCGCTCAACGCCGGCTACCCGCGTCTGCACTATTACATGGCCCTGGCTTACCTCTCTCAGGAGGGCAGCCACGCGATCCCCCAGGCGCTGGCCGAACTGGCAGACGAGATTCGGCGCCACGCCGACGAATATTCGGCGCATTACCTGGCTGGCCTGATTTACGTGCAGGAACGCAAGCTTGAGGAAGCATTGCCCTACCTGGAGAAAGCAACAAACCTTGAGCCGGAGAATCCCGATGCTGCGCTCTATCTGGGGCAGGCGCTTTACCTACTCGACCGCATGGATCGCGCAGTACCTGTGCTGCAGAAGAGCATTGCGCTGACAAAAGACCCGAGCCGGAATCAGTATCAAGTTGCGAAGGCGCACTACCTCCTGGGACAGTTTTTCAACCGCCAGGGAAAGGATGAGGAGGCAAAGCAGCATCTCGCGCTGGCCGAGAAATACAAGACCCTGGCCGCCGCGCAAGACCGGGAGCGGCTTCAGATTTACCTGGGCGGAGGGATGGGTGGCGGAGATGATTTGAAGAACGCTGTCAGCAATATGGAAGGCCGGGCGGTGATTATTCCTCCCGCGCCACCAACTCCGGAGCAGCGCAGGAAGATCGAGAAAGCCGCGAAGTTCTACAGCGAAGTAGCGGGAAATGCCTACTCCCAACTCGGACTGTTGCGCGCGCGCGATGCGGATTTCCAGCGCGCGGCACATTTGCTGGAACAAGCTGCACGCTGGGCGCCCGAGTTGCCCGACCTGCAGTTCAACCTCGGGCTTGCCGAATTCAAGATTCAACATTACGGCGGCGCGATTGCCCCGCTGAAGGAGGCGCTGGCGCGCCAGCCACACCGCCAGGACATACGTACGCTGCTGGGAGTGAGTTACTTCTTCCAGGGGGACTACCGGCGCGCGCTGGAAATGCTGGGCCCGCTGTCCCAGGGCGGCTCGGAGGACCCGCAGGTTGCCTTTGCGCTTGGCCTTTCCATGGTTTACGCCGGTAACCGCGAGCGGGGCCTCGAAGTGTTACAGGCGCTGGTGGAGAAATACCCGCAGGCCGCCGACGCACATATGGCGACGGGGCAGGCCTACGCGGTGAGGGAGGACTATGGCAAGGCCGCCTCGGAATTCTCCAAGGCTTTGGAACTCGATGCGACCGTGCCCGAAGGACATTATTACCTGGGCCTCGCCCTGCTGCGGCGGGCGCAGTTTGGCGAGGCGGCCGCCGAGTTCCGCCGGGAGATCGAGGGCAACCCGCAGCACGCGAAAGCACAATTCCATCTCGGGCTGGCACTCGCTTCTCTGGGCCAGAGCGATGAGGCGGTCAGGCAGTTCAGCACAGCAACCCGGCTCGATCCTTCCTATGGGGACGCCTTTTACGAACTGGGCAAAGCACGGCTGAAGCAGGGCAAAGTGGACGAAGGGGTGGCGAGTTTGGAGAAAGCCGCACAGCTCGAAGCCAACAAGTCGTACATCCAGTATCAGCTTTCACAGGCTTACCTCAAGGCTGGACAGAACGATGCAGCGCAAGCGGCCCTGGCGCGCTATCGAGAGCTGAAGGCGCGGGAGCGCTCCACCCAGGGTACCAGCCCCAGCCCGCCGGAACCGCCATCCGAGCCGCACCCGTAGGTTCCCGGGGCCAGCTGCAGAACCGGCGACTTCACCCATAAGAGAAGCGCCACTTTTGTCGCTGCCCTGTAGTTGGTTGCCCCCTGATGGGACACCACGTCACGTTCCGAGAGGGTTCGGTGCGCCGCTGCAAGCCGCGGAGACCTCGTCGGAACATATCCGCCAAGCAGGCCAGGTTTAACTTTGAGATCTATCGAGTTGAGCTAACGCTTATACAACTTAGTTGACTACGGTGAAGGAAGCGTGCGCGCTCTGTGTTCGCCCGGCGAGGGCATCGCGAACGTTTATCGCGAGTGCGTAGTTGCCGGGGGACAGGCCCGCCAGTTGGACGAAGCGTGCTACGGTGACGTGTGGGATCGGTTCGGTGACCGGCTGAGACAGCCGGTAGGGTGGAATGTTCAGGTTCACACGCCGCTCGCCCTGGAGCAGGGACACTTCGACGGAGAGGTCCGTCTTCTGGTCCGGCTGGAGCTGGGGGTTGTAGACGTCGAAGTAGAAGATCAGATTGTCGCCGTTGCGGAACTGGCACCGCGCCGAGGGGAGAATCTTGACCCCATTGACCGAAAGGAACTGGTTGCCCGATCGCGCGGTTTTCTCCGCGTCATGAGACAGCAGAACCGTACTGAGCGCCAGTTCGGGCTCCGGTTCGCGCAGGTAGAGGCCATACTCTCCCCGCGCGACTTTCCGACAAGGACTTCGAAGGAATACGAGCTTCCGGCGGGAAGTTGCAGGCTTTCAAGAAAACTGATGTCCCCGGCCTTCAGCACGTCGTACTCGGCGCTGGTGGCCTTGAACTGCGTGGGCCCGCCGAAGCGCATCATCAGGTTATTGTGGGCGTCGCGCACCAGCCCAAGGACCTGAAATTGGGCCTGATTCATGTCGCCTCGCTTCTCGAAGCGGACGGCGGCTGTGGGAATCTCGAGTATGACCGGCACGCGGTATTCCGGGCGAGGGCCCGCCTGGCGAAACGCCCCCGCGCGCAGAAAGAGCGGCATACGGTTCGCTGGCTCGGCCGCCCGCCATTGCGCCACGACTTGGTACTCTTCCGGCGAGAGCAACTCGAAACCTGCCGGGATCGCATAATAGCCCGTGCGCGCCCGAACGGTGAGCTGTGGAACGCGCAACTCGACGCGCACTTGCCGGAACTTGCCGTCAAAGGTCTGGTTGGCCGGCCGGTAGGAGAGCAGGTAATACGTGCGCATCTCCTCGCTGACGCGGGCGAGGCCCGAGGCCAGGTCGTTCGTGTTGTAAATCAGGAAGCCTCCGGTTGCGTTGGACAGGTACCGCAGCGTGCTCTCCGGCAGGTCGTGACCCACCTGACTCGCGCGGTCAAAAACGTCCTCTCCGCCGGCGGCGCGCATGCGGTCCTGCTGGCTCAAGGGGTTGCGCTCGTTTTCGCTGGGGCCCAGCGCCGCGGTCATTTCGTCGCGCTGCACCAGTGCGCCGCTGAGGGTGCGCGTTTCCAACCCTCGAGCGTCAATCGTATAGATGGCTAAATGGGCGCGGTTGGCTGCGTCGACCGCTGAATGCAGTTCGGGCCAAAGGAGTTGCGAAACGACGAAACCCTGTGAGAACAGCAGCAGGTTCTTCCGTCCTTCGATGTGCTTGACGCCCAGCGCAATCGCCCGTATGGCAGTGAGCACCTCGCGGGTCTGCTGGCGGTCAAGCGCGGAGCGCAGCGCCGTGTACTGCGCCGCGATGCGCGTTAAGGCCATGGCTTCGGCCGCCGCCGAACCCGCAGAGCCCATCCCCGCACCAGCCGACGCGGCCCCTGGTCCTGAGGTAACAGTCGGCGGCGTCACGCCCGAGAGTGCGAGCGTGGATTGTCCACCGGCGATCCCCTCGTTGAGGTCGGCGCGCTCGGCGGCTACGGCCGACCCGCGAACGTCCCCCGTCTTCAATGCCTCCAGAAGTTTGTCGCGGTCGTTGGTGAAGTCCGTGAGGAAATGCAGGCTCGCGCCGAGGGCAAACACAGCCATCCGTTCGTTCGGCTGTAATTTCTCGCGGACATACTTTTCGGATGCTTCTCGGACGAGCTTCTGATTGTGCAGTTCGACGCTAGAATTGTCGAGCAGCAGAATCGTCAGTGCCGGTGGTTGTGCCGGCGTGTCTGCCGGAACTGGAACAGTGTCACCCGCAGGGACTGGACTGGATGGCTCCTGCGCTTTGGCCGGCGTTGGCGCTCCGCGGTATAAGTAGAATGAGGCCAGCTTCTGCGGCACTCCGTTCTCGTAGACCACGAAGTCGTCGGCCTTCAGGTTCGGCACGATGCGGTTATGCCGGTCGGTGACAATCGCATCGATCACCACCTCGGATGTCTGAACTTTGATGGCGTCCGTTATGGGGACCTGCGGCGCGGCGCCCGCTTGCGGCCGCACCGCTAGGAGAAGCGAGAGCGCAAGAAGCGCCAGGAAGGCAGAGTACTGACGGAACAACATGAAACCTCCGTGCTTGCCACTAGGAGCCATTACACAACCCTCTGAAATAGATCACGAGATAAGCGACAGGAACCCTCCCACAAGAGTTTGGCGAAATCGCCTGCATCTCGAATCATTCGCCACCGAATTGTACCCTATTTGGACACGAGCGGGGCGCAAACCCACCTTCTGATCCTTCAGGAAGTGGCCCGGTTGCTGCAGGTGCCTTTGTCCTGGGTCTATGGACGTCTGCGCAAACGATCCTTGGGGCGATTACCGGGCTACCGACTTGGGAAGTACTGGCGCTTTCGAGAAGAAGAAATATGGGGGTGGGTCGAAACTCAGCACGGAGGCCATCGTGCAGCTTGACACCAGCGCTACACTCGGAAGTGACACAGGAAAAGGCGGACGAGCCATCTTCAGAATAGAGAGGAGAAGAATGGCTCGTTGCCGGTATCAGA
>QHYP01000130.1 GCA_003224195.1 Acidobacteriota bacterium
CCATATCCCCATGGGCGCAGGGCGCGATGGGCGCGAAGAAGAGCTTCGGCGGCGGGCCGCTGGAGAAATGCCCGGGCCTGTGTATAGACGGGCGTGCCGAGGAAGTCGTTGGCGGTGGCGTAGCGAATGTCGAGGCGAATGGTCGGATCGAGAGTGACGAGTTCAACGAGATCCGGGGCGCGAAAGTTGCCGGATTCATGCGGCGGAGAAGCAGCGAGGGCTTCCTTGCGCAACTCTTCGACTGGGCGGACGGGGGTGATCTGAAAAACGTGGCCTTCCTCGTTATTCGTGACCGCGAAGCGGTCAACGGGGCCGATGCTGCGCCGCTCGAACGTGCGCGCGCCAAGGGTGAAGCGCGTGGCTTTACTCGCCCCGGTGCGCTCAAATCGTACGGGCAGGACGCGGGAATCGGCGAGATCGAACTCGAACGCGTCAGCGGCACGCTGGCGGAGCGACCATTCGCCGCCGTTTTTGCGAAGGATAGTGAGCCGGCCGCCCTTCTCGAGGACGTAGTGGACATCGTTGTCGGGGCCGTATTCGCCAATGAGACCTCTCCAGGAGTTGGGAATATCGGCAGGCTTGGGGGATATTGCAGGTGCGGAGAAGAATGCACCCGATGACAGCAGCTCGTCGCAGACCTACGTGGGGAAAGTTTCTCGTGGGCCGGAAAGTGGGAAAACGCAGGGGAATCATCAGTCGTCTCGAAGAGTCACTGGGCGCGCCAAGATTCCTTTTCGATGGTAAGGCGTTCGATCAAGTCGCGGCGGACAGAATAGCCAATGCCGGGCTTTTGAGAAACAACGATTGTGCCGCGCGGAGTGACTTCGATGGGGGGATCGATGATGTCTTCGTCCCAGTAGCGGCGGCTGGCGGAGACGTCGCCGGGAAGGGTGAAGCCGGGGAGAGTGGAAAGGGCCACATTGTGGGCGCGGCCGATTCCGGTTTCGAGCATTCCGCCGCACCAGACGGGGATTTTTTTGGCGCCGCAATATTCCTGGATGGCGCGTCCGCTGGAATGTCCGCCGACGCGGCCGAGTTTGACGTTGATGATGCGGCACGCGCCCAATTCGATCGCGGCGGCAGCGTCACGTACGTGCCGGATCGATTCATCCAGGCAGATGGCCGTGCGGAGGCGCTTTTGAAGTTTTGCATGCGAAAGAATGTCGTCCCACCAAAGCGGCTGTTCGATCATGAGCAGATTTAGGTCGTCGAGGCGCTTCAGATGGCCGGTGTCCGCAAGGGTGTAGGCGGAATTGGCGTCCACGGAAAGCATGGTATCGGGGTGCGCTTTACGCACGGCGGACGCATAGTCAAGATCCTTGCCCGGCTTGATTTTGATTTTGATGCGCTGGTAGCCGGCAGCGAGTTCCTGTGCGATCTTCTCCAGCAGAACTTCCGGGGAGGACTGAATGCCGAGCGAGACGCCGCAAGGAATTTCCGCGTGCTCGCCGCCGAGAAGTTTCCAGAGGGGGAGTTTCTTCTGCTGGGCTTCGATATCCCACACGGCGTTTTCGGCGGCGGCGCGCGCCATTTCGTGGCCGCGAATGGGCGAGAAGAGGGCCGGGATTTCGCACGCGGAGCCGATGCGATTGCCGAGGAACAGGGGAACCAGAAAGTCGCGCGTGATGTGCCAAGAAGTACCCACGGTTTCCGGGTTGTAAAAGGGTCCCTCGGGAGCCGTGACTTCTCCCCAACCGGAGAGGCCGTCGGCGGAAACTTCAACGAGAACGAGGATGCGCTCCCAGGTTGTGCCGAAGCTCGCTTCAAAGGGGGCGCGAAGCCGCATGCGCAGCTTGCGCAGGGTGATGGCTTCAATTCGCATCGCGCCCCATACGGAGAGGCGCTGGGCGCCGATGCGTCGGCGCATTCGCGCTGCGCGGAGAGAGTAAAAGGCGAAGGAGTTGCCTGGCCTTCCGGAAAGAAGTGGGCGGACTCGAGCGAGATCTGCAATCGGGGTCGGTGAGAGAAGAATCAGGCAGCATCATGCGCTCTGCAACATTCGTTGCGTGAGGTTGTGGAAACAAACTCAGAAATCTAGCGGAGAAGTCGTAAAGTTTGTTGCAAACCAGCCGGGTGGCTCAGGCGGTGTACCAGCGGAAGCCCCGGCGCTGTTCTTCGGCGGCCTGTTTGACGAGCGCCAGGGTTTTGGAACGCCGGTATTGGCCGCAGGCGGCGAGGAGCGCGTTGACGAGCGCGATGGGCGCGACGTAGGAAGCGCCGAAGGATGTGGATTCAATCGAGGTGAGAAAGACCTCGTTGCATTTGCGGGCGAGTGGGGAGAGATAGGTGTCTGCGATGCCGATGCAATAGGCGCCGTGCGCCTTGGCCTGCTGCGCGCCTTCGACGGTTTGGCGAAGGCCGCGGCGGAAACTGATGGCAATTACCAGATCTTTCCGACTCACGCTGCGAGCGAGATGCAGGATGCGCCCAGCGGAAGTAGCGGCAAAAACCGGCAGACCGAGAACGCTCATCTCATATTCGAGATAGTAGGCCAGGGTGGCGGCCAGATCACCCGCAAGGATCAGAATCCTGCGCGCGGCATAAAAGCGCTTCGCGAGGGCGGTCAGTCGCTGAGCGTCGAGGCTGTTCTTGAGCCCCTGAAGATTTTTGATGTCCTGCTCGATAGAGTTGCGGACCTGTCCCTGCACTCCGGAAGGGCGGGCAGCCGTCTGCATGGTATCGAGCGAGGTTGCGAAGGCGATGGAGAGGTCGTGCAGGTAGCGCTGGAAATGCCGATAACTGGGGAAGCCAAGACCCCGGACGATGCGGACGATCGTCGCAGGGTCGGTCTGAAGACGCTGGGCAATGGCGCGGACGCTGAGAAGGACATACTCGCGGGGATGTTCGAGGATAGGGCGGATGATCTCCTGGCGCTTGGCGCTCAGTTGGTCGATGCGTTCCGAGAGATTCGGAACCACGGATGCGGGGCGGGCGTTCAACCGCGGCATAGGGCGAGAGGATTCCCTAAGTCCCACTCCCTGTCAACACCGGGGTCCTCATAGGGAGTGCGTCAGGTTCCTGTCGCGAGCCGACTCTGCTTGCGTCGGCATTCTCGCGCGCTGCATGCTCATGGATTTGGCGGCGTCACCGGCTGCAAGAAAGGCATCATGGCGCGCAGGCGGGGACCAAGGACTTCGATCGAGTGCTGGCGCTCGCGGCGACGCTGAGCCTGAAAATTGGGGCAACCCTTTTCGTTCTCTTCGATCCAGGTTTTGGCAAAGCTGCCGTTGCGAATTTCGGCAAGCATTTTCCGCATTTCGTCCCTGGTCTGCTGGGTGACGATTCGGGGGCCGCCCGTGTAATCGCCGTATTCGGCCGTGTCGCTGACGGAATAGCGCATGTAGCTCAGTCCGCCGCGGTAGATCAGATCGACGATCAGCTTCAGTTCGTGCATGCACTCGAAATAGGCGACTTCGGGCTGATAGCCAGCCTCGACGAGCGTGTCGAAGCCCGCCTTGATGAGAGCGCTGACGCCGCCACAGAGGACGGCCTGCTCGCCGAACAGGTCGGTCTCGGTCTCTTCGGTGAAGGTGGTTTCGATGACGCCGGCGCGAGTGCAGCCAATGCCGCGGGCGTAAGAAAGCGCAAGCTCCCTGGCTTTGCCGGTGGCATTCTGCTCGATGGCCAACAAGCCCGGCGTGCCGCCGCCTTCGATGAAGACTTCGCGGACGCGGTGGCCCGGCGCTTTCGGAGCAATCATGGTCACATCCACAGTGGCCGGGGGCTTGATCGTGCCGAAGCGAATGTTGAAGCCGTGGGCGAACATCAGCATTTTGCCCGGCGAGAGATGCGGCTCAATGGCATCGTGGTAGAGGGCGGCCTGCTTGGTGTCCGGCACAAGAATCATGATGACGTCAGCCCAAGCGGCGGCCTCGGCAGGAGTCACAACGGTAAGGCCATCGTTTTTAGCTTTCGCGCGCGAGTTGCTCTTTTCCGGCAGGCCGACGCGCACGTTGACGCCGCTGTCGCGCAGGTTGAGGGCGTGGGCGTGACCCTGCGAGCCGTAACCGATGACGGCGACTTTCTTTCCTTGAATCAGAGACAAATCGGCAGAATCGTCGTAATGAAGCTTGGCCATTTTTCTCCTCTTGCTGACCGCTCTGCGGCCGCTGATGAAGTTCGTGTGGCGCGGTGCTGTCTGGTCCCTGGCCGCGCCTCGCGCCCGAATGTCGCGGCACTTTCTACAGACTACCCGGCCTTGGATCCAACCGCTTCGAGATGCGGCGACTCATTTGCCGCGGGCGGCCGAAGCAAATCGGAACCCCGGGTCATCGCAACGCTCCCGGTCCGCGCTATTTCGAGTACGCCGAAGGGGCGGAGCACTTCGAGCAAGCCGTCGATTTTGTCGACCGTGCCGGACACCTCCAGGATGAGCGACTCGGGCGAAACGTCCACGACGCGGGCGCGAAAGACTTTGATCAGTTCCATCAAGTGCGGGCGGGACTGCTGGTCGGCAGCCACCTTGATGAGCGCCAGATCGCGCACAACGGCGGCGCGCCCGGAAATATTCTCCGCCAGGAGCACGTCCACAAGCTTTTCGAGGCTGGCCTCGACGCGATGCGCGCCCTGCTTGTCCGTGTGAACGACAATGGTCATCCGCGCGATCTCGGGATTGTCGGTCGGGCCGACCGTGAGTGAATCGATGTTGAAGGCGAGGCGCCGGACAAGCGAGGCGACGCGATTCAACACGCCGGGCTTGTTTTCGACATAGGCGACGACGGTTTGCATGCTCACCTCACGGTTCCTGCGAGGTTTCCACAAGCGAGCTGGGCCGGCGAATCATCTCGTCCAGAGAAGCGCCGGCGGGAACCATCGGGTAGACGGAATCTTCCTGCTCGACGCGGAAATCGAGAAGAACCGTTTCGGAGACTTCGCGCGCGGCACGGATTGCGGGAATGACTTCGCCGCGGGTCGTTATGCGCTCGCCGCGGATGCCAAACGCGTTGGCGAGAGCGGCAAAGTCCGGCGCGACGAGCGGCGTGGCGACATAGCGTTTGTTGTAGAAGAACTCCTGCCATTGGCGGACCATTCCGAGATAGCCGTTATTGATGATGGCGATTTTCACGTTGAGCTTTTCCTGGACGATGGTCGCCAGCTCGCACATGGTCATTTGGAACCCGCCGTCGCCCGCGATGACCCAGACTTCGTCGCCCGGCCGAGCGAATTTGGCGCCGATGGCTGCGGGCAAGGCAAAGCCCATCGTGCCGAGCCCCCCGGAGGTGATCAGGGAGCGCGGCTGATTGTGGTGGTAGTACTGCGCCTCCCACATCTGGTGCTGGCCGACGTCGGTGACGACGATTGCTTCGCCGCGGGTTTCCTTCCAGAGATCGTTGATGACGTGCGCGGCGTAGAGATGGCCGCTATCGGGCAGGCTCTGTATGTCGCGGACGGCGGAATCGCCTTTGAGTTTGTTGACGTGAGCGACCCACTCGCTGCGGTCGAACGGCTCGAGGCGGGGCAGCAGTTTTTCGAGAACCTCGCGCGCATCGCCGATGAGCGCGGCATCCACTTTGACGTTCTTATTGATTTCGGCGCGGTCGACTTCGATGTGAATCTTGCGGGCCTTTTGCGCGTAGGTGCGCAGATCGCCGGTGACGCGGTCGTCGAAGCGCATGCCCACGGCGATGAGGAGATCGGCGTCCTGAATGGCGTTGTTCACCCAGGCCTCGCCGTGCATGCCCATCATGCCGAGGTTCAGCGGATCGCTTGCCGGGAATGCGCCGAGGCCGAGGAGCGTCATGGCCACGGGGAAATTTCCGGTGCGGACGAATTCCTGAAAAACCGGCGAGAATGACGGGCCGCTTCGCGGTGTTGAGGAGCTCGACGGCGCGTGCGAATTGCTGCTCGTCGTAATTCTGGCGATAGCGCTTGAGCGGAAGCTTGGGGGCAGTGTCCTCCCAGTGGAACTCGCAGGCGGACTGTTGCGCGTCTTTGGTCACATCCACGAGGACAGGCCCCGGGCGGCCGGAGGCTGCAATGACAAACGCTTCGCGAAGGGACCGCGCGACATCTTCGGCGCGGGAAACAACCACATTGTGCTTCGTGATGGGCATGGTGATGCCGGTGATGTCGGTTTCCTGGAAGGCGTCCGAGCCGAGGAGCTTGCTGCTGACCTGGCCGGTGATGCAAACAATCGGCGAGGAATCAAGCATGGCGGTGGCGATGCCCGTGACCATATTTGTTGCGCCCGGGCCGGAAGTGGCCATGGCGACGCCGACGCCGCCGCTCGCGCGGGCGTATCCATCGGCCATGTGCGTGGCGCCTTGTTCGTGGCGGACGAGCACGTGGTGAATGGGCGCTCTGCCGAGCGCGTCATAGGTCGGCAGAATCGCCCCGCCCGGGTAGCCGAAGAGGTGCTTCACGCCGAGGCGCACGAGTGTTTCACAGAGGATTTCGGCGCCAGTCATTTTTTTCATACGGCCCTCGCGGAAACGGCGGATTCCATGTTGTTCGCCGGGGCGGCGATGCTTGTAACCGCACCGCGCGACGCGGACGAAACTAGGTGCGCATACTTGGCCATCACTCCCGTGGCAAAGCGCGGCACCGGAGGCGTCCATAGTGTCAGGCGGCGGCGCACCTCTTCGTCAGCGAGTTCCACGCTGAGCGCGCGGCCGGGAATATCGAAGACGACGGTGTCGCCATCGCGCACGGCGGCGATCGGGCCGCCGACGGCAGCTTCGGGGGCGAGATGGCCGGCCATCAGGCCGTGCGTTGCGCCGGAGAAGCGCCCATCCGTCAGGAGCGCGACGGAATCGCCCAAGCCCGCCCCGACGAGCGCCGCGGTGACGGCAAGCATTTCACGCATGCCCGGACCACCCTTCGGCCCTTCATAGCGGATGACGACCACATCGCCGGCCTTGATGCGCCCCTCCTGGACGGCTGCAAAGGCGGCTTCTTCGTCGTCAAAGACACGCGCGGGGCCGCGAAACGACTGCAGATTGTGGCCGGCTACTTTCACGACGCAACCCTCCGGAGCGAGATTGCCTTTCAGGATCACGAGCCCGCCGGTCGGCTTCAGCGGGTTCGCAAGGGGGCGCACGACTTTTTGGCCCGGCGTTTCCCTCGCTGCAGCGGCCTCTTCACCGATGGTTTTGCCGCTCACGGTGAGGCAGTCGGCTTGGAGAAGGCCCGCTTCGCGAAGGCGCTGGGCAACGAGCGGGGTGCCGCCAGCCGCATAGAGGTCGGTTGCAACGTACTGACCGCCGGGCTTGAGATCCGCGACGATGGGAGTGCGCGAGCTGATGCGGTCGAAATCTTCGATAGCCAGGGGCTGCTTGGCTTCCTGCGCGATGGCCAGAAGATGCAGGACGGAGTTTGTGGAGCCGCCCGTAGCTGCAACCCCGGCGATGGCATTTTCGATGGCGGCGCGAGTGAGGATGCGGCTGGGCCGGAGGTCGCGGCGCAGGAGGTCCATGACCAATTCGCCAGCGCGGCGGCCGGCTGCGCTTTTGGCAGCGTCCGTCGCAGGCACGCTGGAGAGGCCCATCGGGGCGACGCCGAGAAATTCGCAGACGAGGGCCATCGTGTTGGCCGTAAATTGCCCGCCGCAGGCGCCCGCTCCCGGGCAGGCCGAACATTCGAGTTCATGGAGCTGCGCATCGGAGAGAGTGCCGCGGGCATGCGCGCCGATCGCTTCGTAGACATCCTGGATGGTGACGGAATGCCCCTCGAATTGACCGGGAGCGATGGAGCCGCCGTAGAGAATCAAGCCGGGAATGTCGAGGCGAGCGAGCGCCATGATGCCGCCGGGAATGGTTTTGTCGCAGCCGACCAGAACGACGAGAGCGT
>QHYP01000107.1:0-29472 GCA_003224195.1 Acidobacteriota bacterium
ACGGTGCTCGATGCGAGCGCTGCCGTGCTGGGCAGCCGGGCGATTCCGGCGCTGGCGCCGGGGGCGACGAGTTCGGGCTCGACGACGGTTACCATTCCGGCCGGGACGGCGACGGGGAACCACTACATCATCGCCAAGGCCGATGCCGACAACGTGGTAACAGAGACGAACAAGGGGAACAACCTCTACTACTGGTTCATTCAAATCACCGTGAACTAATCAGGCGCTTCTTCTGAAGCAAAAGCCTCTGTCCGGATAGAAAAATGAATTTGTCAAGAAAAATTCATTTTTCTATGATTTGTGTCCGCAAAACCACTAAACCGTTTGTTTTCAATCCAGCGTCGGCCCTCTGGCCTTCATAAACGCCTCACTTGACCTTCCCCGAGGGCAACCTGACGAGCCGCCCCGGAGAGCTCCCGCAGGAAGCTTTGCCCATGCGGAATTCGTGCGCCAAAATTTTCGGCGACAGTCTGTCCCATATCCGCAAGTTTCGAGCGCACACCGAGGTTCACTCCCCCCGGCAACGCCGGCGCATACGCCAGGATCGGCGCGTACTCGCGCGAATGGTCCGTAGTTTCCCAGCGCGGGTCGGGGTCGCAGCCGTGATCGGCCGTGATCAGCAAAATATCTGTGTCGCGCAACTGCGGCAAAAAATCGCCGAGCAGGCGATCGAATTCTTCGAGCGAACGCGCGAAGCCCTCGATGTCTTTGCGGTGACCGTAGAGCATGTCAAAATCCACCAGATTGCTGAAGATCAACCCGCTCGGCCGCTCCCGTAACGCCCCATGCAGCTTTTCCATTCCGTCGGCATTACTCATGGTCGTCACGTACTGCTCGACGCCACGGCCGTTGTAGATGTCGTGAATTTTTCCAATGCCGAAGACGGGCACACCTCGATCCTTCAGTACATCGAGCAGCATCGGACGGGGCGGATCTACCGCATAGTCGTGCCGGCGCGGCGTTCGCGCGTATGCCCCGCTCGGCCCATTGAAAGGCCGCGCAATTACGCGGCCCACGCGGTGCGGACCGTCGAGCAGTTTCCGCGCGATTTCGCACATCCGGTAGAGCTCGGCGACGGGAACGATGTCTTCGTGCGCGGCGATTTGAAACACGCTATCGCCCGACGTATAGACGATTGGAAAGCCCGTGCGCACGTGCTCATCGCCGAGCTCTTTGATGATTTCGGTACCAGAGGCAGGCTTGTTCCCAAGCGTCTTGCGGCCAATCTGCCGCTCAAATTCCGCGATGACCTCGCGCGGAAAACCGTGCGGATAAACGGGAAACGCGCGGTCGAGCCATACGCCGGCCATCTCCCAATGGCCCGTCGTGGTGTCTTTTCCCGGCGAATGCGTCGCGGCCTTGCCGAAAGCTCCAGCGGGCCGCGCGGACGGCGCGAGATGCGCGAGCGGTTCGATGTTCGCAAGTCCAAGCCGAACCAGATTCGGAAGAGCGAGCGGCCGCGATTCGGCGACGTGCCCGAGCGTGTTGCGGCCCACGTCACCGTAATCAGCTGCATCGGGCAGCGCACCGATGCCGACGCTGTCCAGCACAGCCCAAATCACCCGCTCAAACGCGCCCATGGCGGCTTTCGTTGCGGCTTCTCCAATCGCACTGTAGCACATCCATAGTAGGGCAGAGGATTTGACCTGAGCCGCGATGAGAACTACGATTCCGTGCCGAATCTGGCTAGTTGCTGGAAACATTTGCGGGCCAAGAAGCGTATGCAGAAGCAGAGAAGAGGTGCGCCATGACAAATGACAGAGGCGTCCGGCACCGGTCGCTTGCCGGACCCATTTTTCTGATCGCGCTTGGCGCGCTTTTCCTGTACGCAAGTCATCGCCCGGAATTCGATCCCTGGCCGGTCGTGTGGCGGTACTGGCCGCTGCTGCTGATTTTCTGGGGCCTCGGGAGAATGTGGGACTCCGTTCGAGAGCGTCAGAATCCGCAAGGTTCTTCATCCCGCATATCCGTCGGCACGACCATCGCGGGAGTTGGATTCGTGCTGGTGCTTGCGCTGCTACTCTGGCATGGACGCGGGCACGCGCGGCCGTATCTCAGCGGGACGCGCCATGATTCACAGAGCGTGGAGCGACAGGGCGCGCAGACGGTTCAAGCGAAGCTGGAGATGCCCGCGGGAGAGCTGCATATCAACGGCGGAGGGACGCGGCTCTTGGAAGCTGACTTTGCATATGGCGGGTCGATGGGCGCGCCGCGAGTGGAGTACAACGTCTCGGGCGGAATCGGACATTTGAACATCACCCAAGTTGTAAACTCGAGCATTCATTTTCGACGCTCGGACAACGACTGGAACTTGCGCTTTGCCAACGATGTGCCGCTCGAGCTCGATTTGAATATGGGCGCGGGCGAGGGCACTTTGCGACTGCAAGGGATAGACCTGACACGCCTCCACGTGCAGATGGGCGCGGGACAACTGAATCTGGATCTGACGGGCGATCGCAAGAAAAACCTTGAGGCCGATATCCATGGCGGAGTCGGGCAGGCGATCATTCGGCTCCCGAAGAGTGTTGGTGTGAAAGTGCACGCTTCCGGCGGAATCGGGTCGATTGACACACACGGCTTGAAGCGCGAGGGAGATGAATACGTGAACGATGCTTACGGGAAATCGCCAGTCTCGATCAAGATGAACGTCGAAGGCGGCGTGGGCGAAATCACATTGGACCTCGAGCCATAGTCCACAACCAAATCCTTGTGTTGACCCTGATTGCCCGCGTCTGTTCCCGGACGTATAATTTTAGGTTTAGGCAGCGTGCGCAGAGCGCGCTGTCAGGGCTTCTCCTTGGCGACGCAAGAAGTCACTCCAGTCAAGACCGAACCGGAAGCGATCCGCATTCGCGGGGCGCGGGTCCATAACCTGAAGAACGTCAGCGTCGAGATTCCACACAACGCCATCACAGTTATTACGGGAGTGAGCGGGTCCGGCAAGTCCAGCCTGGCTTTCGATACGGTTTATGCGGAAGGGCAGCGCCGCTATGTCGAATCGCTTTCCGCCTATGCGCGGCAGTTCCTGGAGCGGATGGAGAAGCCGGATGTGGATGAAATCTCCGGCATCGCGCCGGCGGTGGCGATCCGGCAGAAGGCGGCCACACGAAACCCGCGTTCGACCGTCGCGACGGCGACGGAAATCTACGATTATCTGCGGCTTTTGTATGCCCGGTGCGGGCAAACGTTTTGCATCAAGTGCGGAACGGAAGTTCGGCGCGACACGCCCGACGAAATCGCCACGCACGTTTTGGGTCTCACGCCAGGCCGGCGGCTTTATGTGCTGTATCTCCTGCGGCTGCCTGTCCGGCAGGCAGGCATCGGGCCGGCGCAGTCCGCACGGCGCCCTGCGAAAAAGAAAACCACGCCGCCGCAGGACGTTTTACGGCAGGCACTGCTCGATCTCCAAAAACGCGGCTTCAACCGGCTGCTGCAGGAAGGGCGCGTCCACGAATTCTCCACACCGGAGACGCTTCTCGACGTGGACTTCTCCAAGCCGGTGTACGTGTTGGTCGATCGGCTGGCGGTGAATCCGGAGTCGCGCTCGCGGCTGATCGATTCCATCGAAATCTGTTATCGGGAAGGGCACGGCGAAGCGATTCTCGAATTCTTGGCCGAAGACGCCGGAAGCGCCGCCGAACGGCTGGTCTTCAACGAACGATTTGAATGCAAGAAGTGTGGGATCACTTATCAGGAGCCGGAGCCGCGGCTGTTTTCCTTCAACAATCCGTATGGGGCGTGCCCGCGGTGCCAGGGTTTCGGGAACACCATCGATTTCGATTTGAATCTGGTAATTCCCGATGCGGGGAAATCGCTGGACGAGGGCTCCATCGAGCCGTGGACGAAGCCACGGTATCGCGCGATGCTGAGCGAAGCGAAGCGTTGGGCGAGGTCGCGCGGGATCCCGACGAATGTGCCGTGGAGGCACTTGAGCGCGGAGCAAAGGCGGCTCGTGCTCGAAGGTGATCCCGAGAACGGCTACGGCGGCCTGAAAGGGTTTTTCGATTGGCTGGAGCGCAAGAAGTACAAGCTGCACGTGCGGGTATTTCTGAGCCGTTACCGGGGTTACGCCACGTGTCCCGAGTGTGACGGGACGCGGCTTCGGGAGGAGGCGCGCGCGGTGCGCGTGGCAGGAAAATCCATCACGGAGGTGTGCAAGCTGACGGTAAAGGAGGCGAGGGCATTTTTTGCCGCGCTGGAGCTGAGCGCAACGCAAGCAAAGGTCGCGGAGAAAATCCTGGAAGAGATTCGCACGCGGCTGCAATTTTTAGATGAGGTGGGGCTCGACTATCTGAGCCTCAACCGGCTAACGTCGACGCTGTCGGGCGGAGAGTCGCAGCGGATCCAGCTTGCTACGTCGCTCGGGTCGCACCTGGTGGGCGCCCTGTACGTGCTCGACGAGCCGTCCATCGGCTTGCACCCGCGCGATACGCAGCGGCTGATTGATATTCTCAAGTCGCTGCGCGATCTTGGCAACACCGTGCTCGTCGTCGAACATGATCCCGAAACGATCTCTTCCGCAGATTGCATCCTCGATCTCGGGCCGGGAGCGGGCGAACTCGGCGGGCGGCTGCTCTTTGCGGGCGCCTACGAGTCCTTGCTGGGGGAACACAAGTCTCTCACGGGGCGCTACTTGAGCGGTGAGTTACGCATCCCGGTGCCGGCAGCCCGGCGCAAGCCGACGGGCAAATTCCTCCGTCTGTTCGGAGCGAACTTGCACAATCTCCAGAACGTGGACCTGATGGTGCCGCTGCACACGCTCACGGTTGTCACGGGAGTCTCCGGATCGGGCAAGTCCACGCTGGTGCATGACGTTTTGTATCGGGCGCTGGTGGCCAAGAAAAACGGCGGCGGCGTGAAGGAGTTCTGCGACCGCATCGAAGGCGATGGGCAGATTCCGGAAGTGGCGATCGTTGACCAGTCTCCGATCGGGCGCACGCCACGGTCGAACCCGGCCACCTACTTGAAGGCGTTCGACGCGATTCGGGAGGTTTTTGCCGGTACGCCCGATGCCAAGCGGCGCGGCTATTCCGCGGGACATTTTTCATTCAACGTGCCGGGGGGCCGCTGCGAGACTTGCCAGGGCGACGGCACAGTGACCGTTGAGATGCAGTTCCTCGCCGACGTCGAGCTGATCTGCGAGGAATGCCGCGGGACTCGGTTCAAGGGCAGCGTCCTCGAGGTGCGCTATCGGGGAAAGAACATTCACGAAGTTCTGCAAATGACGGTGCGGGAAGCGCTGACTTTCTTTTCGAGCGTTTCAAGGGTTACTTCGAAGTTGAAAATTCTGAACGAAATCGGTCTCGGCTATCTCCGTTTGGGCCAGTCGGCAACGACGCTGTCGGGCGGCGAAGCGCAACGGCTCAAGTTGGCCGCGCACCTGACGCGAACGGAAAATCAGGGCATTCTCTATATTCTCGATGAACCCACCACGGGCCTGCACTTCGACGACATTCAGAAACTGCTGGGAGCATTCCGCAAGCTGCTGGAGAGCGGGGCTTCGCTGCTGGTCATCGAGCACAATCTCGACGTGATCAGGTCGGCTGCTTGGGTGGTCGATCTTGGTCCGGAAGGCGGCGACCGGGGCGGACAGATCATCGCTACAGGCACGCCCGAGCAGGTGGCCCGGAACACGCAATCCCACACGGCACGATTTCTCCTTCAAGCGCTGCAGACAAACGGCCAAGCAAAGCGTTCCGGGAATGGCGCATCCAAATCGGCAGCGAACGGACTGACGAGCCTGCAGACGGAAGCATGAATCGCGCGATACGTTGTGCGCTCTTACTGGCGTCGGGGTACGTCGGCAGCGGTTTCGTTTGCGCGCCAGCGCGCGCGCAATCTGCGGCGCAAAAACAAGGCGCTCCGAAAGCCAAGAAGCTGGCGAATCCTCTCAACGATTTGCTGGAGGAGGCGCAGCGCGATATCAGCCGCAACGATTATCAGGCCGCGCTCGAACCTCTGCAGAAATTTATCGCGGAAAAGCCGGACTTCGCTTACGCGCATTTCCAACTTGGCTACGCCTACACAGCGCTGCAACGTTGGGAGGAAGCGCGAGCGGAGTATCGGCGCGCGATAAATCTCGATCCGAAACTGGCGGAAGCCCAGTTGAACCTGGGCATCCTGATGTTGGACCGCGAGCCGGCAGAGGCGGTGGGGCCGCTGCGCAAAGCGGTGGAGCTTCTGCCCGCGCAGAGCCGGCCGCGCTATTTGCTGGCCCGGGCGCTGGAGCGGTCGGGGGACGTGAACGGTGCGCTGGACGCTTTGGAAGGAGCCGAACGGCTTGACCCGCGAGACTACGAGACGTTGTTCGCTCACGCGGCGGCGCTACTGCGTGCGAATCGAGCGGCAGAAGCGGAAGCGAAGTTCCGCGCTGCACTTACCCTGCAGCCGGATTCGGCGCCAGCCCGCCTGGGGCTGGCCCGCAGCCTAGATGCACAGCAGAAGCCCGAAGCCGCCGAAGCGTATCGGGGCTACCTGGAGCTTCAGCCCGACGATCGCGATGCTCTGCAGCAGGTGGCGCGGATTGCGTTTCGGGAAAAGCAATACGACGACGCGCTAGCGGCATTGAATCGCGCCGACGCGGGTCAGACGCCGACAATTCACTCGCTGCGGCTTCGGGCGGATATTCACATCGCCCAGTCCGATTGGGACGATGCCATTGCGACCTTGCGACGCGCGCTGGCGATGGCGCCGCGCGACGTGGAATTGCAGGCCGGACTTGGCCGCGTCTATCTGCAGCAGCGCAATTTTCCGGCGGCGGAGCAGGAACTAAAGGCCGCCCTGCAAATCGATTCTGCGTATCTGCCCGCTTGGAAAGACCTCAGCTCGACATACTATTTGAGCGGGAACTGTCCGGGGGCGCTGGCAGCACTGGATGAGATTGCGCGGCACGAAACACCCGGTGCGGGAGCATGGTTCGTCCGAGCGCTTTGCTACGATAAGCTGGGGCGAGCACAGGATGCGATCAACGCATATCAGAAGTTTTTGGACCTTGACCACAACGAACACGAGAATCAGGTGTGGCAGGCGCACCAACGCATTCAGGTGCTGCGGAAGACCCTCGAGAAGAAACGCTGAGGGCATGCATTTCCGGTGGGTACTTGCGTTCGCCTGGCTTCTCCCGCTTGTGGCGGCGCGCGGCGCGCAAGTACCCGCGGCGCAGCCAAAGATCGCGGACTTGCAGGCGCGATTCGACAAGGAAACGAACAGCGGGCAAAAGGAAAAACTTTTCGTGAAACTCAGCGACGCTCAGTTTGCGGAAGCGCATCGCGCCGCTCACGAAGACGATTTCCAGACCGTCGGCTTCCAGATGGAAAAATACCGGGATAACGTGCGGACCGCGCTGGAGGCGCTCAGGGGCCAGCATCCCAATGCGGAGAAGCATGCGGGCCCGTTCCGGAATCTGGAGATGCATGTGCGCGAAGGTCTGAGAGAGCTCGAAGATTTTCTGATCGTTGCGCCGCCGGAATATAAGCCGCCGCTCGAGCTCGTGCAGGGCGACATCAACAAGATGGAAGACGACTTGCTGCACTTGCTCTTCCCAAGACGGCCGGGAGAAAAGCCGCCGGCCCATCCTCCGCCGAAAAAGGAGTAAGCTGGAGCGTCATGGGGAGGATTGGAAGGAGAGGCGAGATCATCGGTTTGCTGGCGATGGTCCTGGTTGGTGTGGCCGCAAACACCGCTGCCGGCGTTCCGCAGAAGAAGGACTATCTTTCGGCAGTGGAGGCGGACAAAATCCGCGATGCGGAAACGACGGATGAGCGGGTCAAGCTGTTCCTGACTTTTGCCGACGACCGACTGAAGAAATTCCAGTACGAGCTCGAGCATCCCTCAATGAATCACCATCCGGAGACTCTGAACGCGCTGATGAACGCGTATATCGGCTGCGTGGACGATGCGGCGGATTTGATCCAGCTCGGCCGCGAGAAGCAGGACAACATCCGCAAGGGAATTGAGCTGATGGCCTCGCGCACGAAGCAGTTTCTTGTGGTGCTCGAAAAGCTCGCGGCAGAGGGCCCCGAGCGCGAGCTTTACAAGGAAAACTTGGACGACGCGATCGAGGGCACGCGCGACGCTCTGCAAGAAGCGGAAAAGGCGAAGAAGGAAGTGGCGCCGCCGCCGGTGCGGCGGAGGAACGGCCGTTGAGCGGCCGCAGGACGGAATTGCTGCCGGGAGGGGCACCACTGCTGCAGCGGCTGTTCACGCGTCTCGGCTGCGAGGGGCGGCCGCCGCGGTTCCGCGTCGAGTTCTATCCTTACGCGAATCTAGTTCTCACGATTCGCCGCCGCGAGGACACGATCCTGGTGCGGATCTCCGACCTTTTGCGCGTGGCGCCGCGTGCCGTGCTGGAGGGCGGCGCGGCACTTCTCCTGGCGAGGCTGTACCGGCGCAAAGCGCCCGCGGCGCTCATCGCACGATATGCCGCTTACGTGCGGTCGCACCGTACGCGTCAGCGCCTGAATCGAATGCGCCGCCGGCGCGTCGCGACGTCAGCGGAGAATCCGCGCGGGACAGTTCACGATTTGGCGGAAGTTTTCGAGGCGCTCAACCGCCGATACTTCGAAGGGCGGCTGGAGCGGCCGCATCTTGGCTGGAGCCGGCGGGCGTGGCGGCGGCAGCTCGGCTGCTACGATCCGGGACCGAACCAAATCGTGCTGAATCGGCGGCTGGACCGACCGCGTGTGCCTGGTTATGCCGTCGAGTACGTGTTGTTTCACGAGATGCTGCACGTGAAGCATCCGACGCGGCGGTCGGGATGCAGCCTGATTTCGCATTCGCGGGAATTTCGTGAAGAAGAAAAGCGGTTCGCGGAGTACGCGAGGGCGCGTCAGTTCCTGAACCGGCTAGCGTGATTTGCGTCTGGTTTTGTCGAGCTCCTGCTGGAGCTTGTCGATGCGCTTGCGGACTTTTCCGGCGTCTTCTGCCTGCGGGTAGATCTCCAGGTAGTGCGTGTAGGATTTCACGGCGTCTTTCTTCCGCCCCCTCTTATCCTGAGCTCCGGCGAGCAAGCGAAAAGGCAGAGCATAGTTTGGCCGGACCTGCGTGGCATCGAGGAAGCGGTCGATCGCCGCGTCGAGGTCGCCTTTGCGCATGTAGTAGCGGCCGACTTCAATGTCCTTCTCCGCGCGCAGCGGATCGAATGCAGGCGCCTCTGCTCCCGACGGTGGAATTTTCTTCGGCTGGGGCTTGTAGGTATCCGGGGCGTCCGGGTCGCGTTGCTTCGATGACGATTCCTGCTTTGGAGGAGGTTCCTGCTGAGAAGGTTGCTGAGCAGAAAGATCCGGCGAGCAGAAGAGCAAGATTGCGCCGAGCGCCGTCAGAATCGGTCGAACGAGGAGCGTGCTCTTCATCGTCTGGGTCTCACCGTCATGGGATTCACTCTAGTATGATGAAGGATGCCCCGCGAGTGAAGCTCCCGGCGAGAACCACATGGACCTACGTGAAAAAGCCACGGGCCTGCCGGAAAGTCCCGGAGTCTATTTGTTCAAAGACGCCGGCGGGACGATTCTGTATGTCGGAAAGGCGCGGGCCCTGCGGAACCGCGTGCGATCGTATTTTCTGAAATCGCGCTGGGCCGACGCGAAGACCGGCTCGCTGGTCCGCGAAATCGCCGATCTCGAGACCATCGTGGTGGACAACGAGCGCGAGGCGCTGGCGCTTGAAAACAACCTCATTAAACAATACCGGCCGAAATTCAACATATTATTACGCGACGACAAGACGTATCCCTACATCAAGTTCACAGCAGGGGAGAAATACCCACGCGTGTATTTCACGCGGCGGATCAAGAAGGACGGCTCGCTCTACTTTGGACCGTACTTTCCGGGGGGACTGGCGCGCCGGATTCTGCATTTCATCCACAAGCGGTTCCAGGTACCTTCCTGCACCGTGGATTTGACGCGCAACCATCCGCGGCCCTGCCTGCAGTATCACATCAAGAGGTGCCTCGGGCCGTGCGTGGCCGGACTCACGACGGATGAGCGCTACGCCGAGGCGGCACGGGACGCGCGGATGTTCCTGGAGGGCCGGCGCCACGACCTGATGAAAAGCCTCGAAGGGCGCATGACGGCGGCGGCGAGCGAAGAGCAGTTCGAGCAGGCCGCGGCGTACCGCGACCTTCTGCGCACCCTTGAAGACATCGAAGAGCGGCAGAAAATTGCGAGCGCGCAGGGCGACGACACGGACGTGCTGGGTTTTTACGCCGAACCGCCGCAGGTTGCGGCAAATCTGTTTCACCTGCGCGGAGGGCGCGTGGTGGACCGCCGGGAGTTTTATTGGGAAGATCTGGACGAGTTCGAGCCTAAAGAATTCGTGCCTTCGCTTCTGAAGCAACTTTATCTGGAAGCGGAATACCTGCCGAAGGCGATGCACGTACCGGTGGATTTCGAAGACCGCGAACTGCTGGAGGCAACACTTTCGGACCGGGCGGGGCACAGGGTGGAAATCCTGACGCCGCAGCGAGGGCAGAAGCGCGCGTTCCTCGATCTGGTGGAGAAAAACGCGGAGCATTCCTTCGAGCAACGCTTCCGCGTGCTCAAACCCACATCGAAGGCTATCACCGAAGCGCTGCAGAACGCGTTGAATTTGGCGGAGGAGCCGCAGCGCATCGAGAGTTTCGACATCTCACACATCCAGGGAACGGACACGGTCGCGTCGATGGTGGTTTGGGAGAAGGGAAGGATGAAGAAATCGGAGTATCGGAAATTCATCATCCGCGGCGCAGAGGGAAACGGAGGCGGGCCGGCTCAGAACGATGATTTTGCCAGCATGCGGGAGGCGGTTTCCCGGCGATACCGCCGGATGCAGGAAGAACGGAAGCCGCTGCCGAGCCTGATTGTGATTGACGGAGGGATCGGTCAACTTCATGCCGCAGCAGCGGCGCTGGAAGGTCTGCAAATTATCAACCAGCCGCTCGCGAGCATAGCGAAGAAGGAAGAGATTCTGTACGTATACGGGCAGGAGGACGAACCCATTGTGCTGGAGCGGCATTCGCCGGTGCTGCATCTGATCCAGCAGATTCGGGATGAGACACACCGATTCGCCGTTACGTTTCATCGCCAGCGCCGCGGGAAGCGTCAGACGCAGAGCATCCTGGACGAGATACCCGGTGTCGGGCCGCGAACGGCGCAGAGGCTGTTGGAAGAGTTCGGCAGCGTGGCGAATTTGTTGCGCGCGGATATAGAAGCGGTGAGCCGAGTCGTTCCGCGCGGGCGCGCGGCGAAAATCCTAGCGCATCTGCGGGAAGAGGCGGTGGCGACAAACCGTCCTGAGTGAGGAAGGCGGTTAGCTTGCCTTGCCCCGCGACGATTGGCATGTTAACGTTTGCCTGGAGGTCATCATGACAGACAATGTGGGCTCCAAAGTGACTTATTTTCTGGTTGGATTGGGCGTTGGGGCGCTGGTCGGTGTACTGTTTGCGCCAAAGTCCGGCGAAGAGACGCGGGATTTCCTTTCCAAGAAGGCGGATGAGGGCCGGGACTACGCCCAACGCAAAGCACGAGAATTGCGCGAGCGCGCCGACGATTTGATCGAACGCGGCAAGGAAGCCGCAGCGCGCGAGAAAGATTCCCTCGGCGCCGCCGTCGAGGCGGGCCGCGAGGCTTACGAACGGCACAAGGCAAAGGCACAGTAGTTATCGCAACACCGGAGCCGGCGTGGTTCGGACCCGAGCCCTGGGGTCCGCGGGGTGGAAATGCAGAACTGGGTTGCCCTCTTTATCGTTGTGACGGCCGTCGCCATTGTGGTCCAGATGGGCGTCCTGCTTGCGATCTATCTGCAGATGCGCCGAACGACGGAGCGCATGGACCGCGTGTTCACGGATTTGCAGACGCGCGTCGGGCCGATACTGACGCGGGTGCAGATCCTGTTGGATGACACGCAGCCGCGCATCTCGAGCATGGTCACCGACGCGGCGCATATGGTCTATCTCGCGCGGAACCAGGCGCAGAAGGCGGACCGGATCTTCACTGAGGCTACCGACCGGCTGCGCGGACAACTGGTGACCGTGGATCGAATCCTGACGGGCGCGGTGGAGGCGCTGGAAGATGCAGGAAGTCAATTCCGCCGCGCGTTCTGGGGCCCGATGAATAAGGCATCAGCGCTGGTGCAGGGAATCAAGGTGGGGTTGGATTTCTTCCGCTCGCGGCGCCGCGGGACGCCCGCACGGGAATCCGTCGAGCGGG
This sequence comes from Acidobacteriota bacterium, assembly GCA_003224195.1. Taxonomy (GTDB): domain Bacteria; phylum Acidobacteriota; class Terriglobia; order Acidiferrales; family UBA7541; genus Acidiferrum. Next base: position 12,183 of record QHYP01000107.1, read on the forward strand.
AAGACGAGCTTTTCATTTAGGCGGGTTCTTTTTTCTCCCCGGGCGCTGTCTCTTCTTCGTGCAGTCTCCCTCTCGTTGGCAGTTTCCTCCTGCAACTGGATTCAACGGATCCAGCCGCCCCCGAGGACAACATCATCGGTATAGAAGACGGCAGCCTGCCCTGGGGCGATGGCGCGTTGGGGAGAATCAAAGGTCACGCGAGCAGTCGCGGGGCCCAAAGGCTCGATTGTGGCCGGCGCAGCGTTGTGCTTGTGGCGGATCTTGACGAGAGCGCGCAGGGGCGCAGCGGGCGGGGCGATCGAAACCCAGTTCACGGCATCAACTTCGCACGCCGTGCCACGTAGAGCCGCATCCTCACCAACGACGACGCGATTGGTTTGCGGCTCGAGGGAAATAACGTAAAGCGGCTCAATTGATTTCGGCGAACCCTTGTGACGAGTTGCCGCGACTCGCAATCCCTTGCGCTGGCCAATCGTGAACTGATGTAAACCGGAATGACGGCCGAGCACTTCGCCGTCCTCGGTTACGATCTCGCCCTCCGCGCCGGCGGACTCCAAACCGGATTCGCGGGAGTAGGCTTCGATGAAACGGACGTAGTTGCCTGTCGGCACGAAGCACAGCTCCTGGCTATCGGGCTTATCGGCAACGGACAGACCTGCGCGGCGCGCGAGCACGCGGACTTCCTCCTTGGTGAGATCGCCCAAAGGAAATTCGCTGCCTGAAAGCTGCTCCTGCGTGAGGCCCCAAAGGAAATAGGACTGGTCCTTCGATTCATCCCTCGCGCGCAGAAGTTCCCACCACCCAGTTTGACTATTCTTGCGAATGCGAGCGTAGTGCCCTGTGGCCAGGCGGTCGGCACCGATCTGCCGCGCCATGCGAAGCAACGGGGCGAACTTTACATCGGTATTGCAGTTTGTGCAGGCAATCGGTGTGCGACCCGCGACGTAGTCGCTGACGAAGGGCCGAATGACGCGGGCCTCAAAGTGATCCTGGAAATTGACGACGTAATGAGGGAAACCCAGATGCTGCGCGACACGCTTGGCGTCGTAGACGTCGTCAAGCGAACAGCAGCGGTGCTGCGCCGGGCCGTCGCCCAGCAACTCGGGGAGACGGCGCTGGTTCCAGAGCTGCATCGTCAGGCCGACGACGGGCTGGCCCCGGCCGCACAGCACGGCGGCGACGGTGGAGGAGTCCACGCCGCCGGACATGGCCACGGCGATGAGACCACGCTGCGCCCCCGTGCGCAGGGGCAGAACATCGGTTTGGACAAAGGCGCTCATGGACGAGGAACTATATTAGCTGGCTTCGACGGCTTTGCGATAGGCGGGTGAAAGCTCGCGGAGCTGAGCGACGGCGGCGGGAACGACGTCCAGCGCAAAGTCGATGTCCGCCCGCGTGGTGTGGCGGCCGAGGCTAAAGCGGAGACTGGCGCGCGCTTCTTCGGGAGGCAGGCCAATGGCCGTGAGGACATGAGAAGGTTCGACGGCACCGGAAGAACAGGCCGCACCGGTGGAGCAAGCAAGACCGCGCAGATCGAGCGCGATGACGAGCGCTTCGCCTTCGACACCGGCGAAGGTGATGTTGGTCGTGTTTGGAGTGCGGGGCGCATCGCTGCCGTTGAGGCGAGCATCTGGGACGCGAGCGAGGAGGCCGCGCTCGAGATCATCGCGGAGATCGCTGATGCGGCGGGCGTCCTTTTCAAGCGAGCGGCGGGCGAGGTCGGCGGCTTTGCCGAGGCCGACGATCCCGGGTACGTTTTCGGTGCCGGGGCGGAAGCCGCGCTGATGGTGACCGCCGTAGAGGAATTGTCGCAGGCGTGTGCCGCTGCGCACATAGAGAGCGCCGATGCCCTGTGGCGCATACAGCTTATGCCCGGAGATGGAAAGCAGATCCACTTGCATCGCATTTACGTTAATCGGCAATTTTCCGGCGGATTGGACGGCGTCGGTGTGGAAGTAGACGTCAGTCTCTTTTGCGATGCGGCCGATTTCTTCGAGGGGCTGCACGGTGCCGAGCTCGTTGTTGGCGTGCATGACGGTGATGAGCACGGTTTCAGGGCGGATGGAGCGGCGCACGGCTTCTGGATTGACGCGGCCATTGCGATCGACCGGCAAGAAGGTGACGGCGACGCCCTGTTTCTCAAGCGCTTGGCAGGCGTTGAGCACGGCTTCGTGTTCGATGGCGGTGGTGATGACGTGCTTTTCACCGCCCGCGGCGGACTCTTCTTTCGCGCTGCTTGCCGCGACATTCTTCTGTGCGCCGCTTGCCGCGGCGACAACTCCGAAGATGGCGTGGTTGTCGGATTCGGTGCCGCCGCTAGTGAAGACGATCTCTTGGGGTCGGCCGCCCAGAAGGCCTTTTGGCCGAAGGTGTGGATGGAAGCGGCGTTCCCGTATTCGGCAGAGAGATAAGGAAGCATCGCGTCGAGAACTTCGGGCTCGACGGGCGTGGTGGCGTTATGGTCGAGATAGATGCGCTGCATGGCAACTTGGCCTTGCTGACAGGATAGAACCAGAAGAGCGAAGAGGCAAGGAATTGGGGTAGAGCGGATAAGCACCGTTGAATGAGCGCGGCAGAGTGCGGCAGAGTGCGGCAGAGCAGAGCCAGGGAGAAGCAGATTCCTCAGCCCTAAAGGCCTGAGCTACAGCTCGGAATGACACTCGCGGACACTTTGTTATCAACGAGCTAAGACGTGATGGCGATGGCGCGGACAGGGCTGCCTGAGCCGTTTGTGATTTTCAAAGGTGCGGCGATGACGATGGCGCCGGTCGTGGGAAGCTGGTCGAGGTTGCACAAACCGGCCAAGCCGCACTTGCCGCTTCCATGCATGAAGTAATGATTTGCAAAAGGCGGCTGGAAGGCGGCGGCTTGACCGGCGTCGGTGCCCACGGTCTCTACGCCGACGCCCAGGATGTCTCGCTCCGTCGCAAGAAGCTGTGAACATTCTTTCGCCCAGCCTGGAGTGTGAGGACCGTCTTCCTTCAGGTTGATGTACTGCTTGGGGTCGGTGCGTTTGGACCAGCCGGTGCGGAGGAGAACCCAGGCGCCACGTGATCCACGGTCAAGAGATAGTCGGAGTTCTGCCGCACCTCCCGCGAGACATCGATCACGCAAGCAGGACCGATGAATTGCTTGGGAGGAATGCGGTCGACGGAGTTGTCGGGCAAATCTTTCCCGCTGATCCAGTGGATGGGGGCGTCGAAATGCGTGCCCGTATGTTCGCCGGTCTCGAATGCGTTCCAATACCAGGCGGGGCCGCGCTCGTCGTAGCGGGATAACTCCCAGATCTTGAACCTGGGAGTGTTATTCCATTGCGGAGGAAGGGGCAAGATGGGAGTCTCGGCGTTCAAGGGTTGCGTCAGGTCCACGACTCGCAGGCGACCGGACTGCAACTCTTGGATCAATTCAGCGAGAACGTGGGACATACGCGCTCCTTAGCAGATTGCCGAAAAGCAGATTCCTCGCTTCGCTCGGAATGACCATTAAAACCTTTTTTCAACAAACTGCTAAAGGCCTGAGCTACAGCTCGGAATGGCATTCTAAGAGCCTTCCTCGGCAACCAGTTAGGTCTCCGGTTGCTGGTTTCCGCGGCGTGACGACAGCGCACCGGAACGCGGAGCCGGCAGCGACTGGGACTTTAGCGATTGGATATGCCGAGCGAATTGGAAGCGATTCTCGAGCAGGGCTAAATCCGTAACGTACACCGCCGGTCCGGCGGCTTCGACCTTGGCGATGATGGTCGAGAGTTCATGGGCAGCGATGGCATCGGCAACGGAGCGCTGGAAAGTGTCCACGCTGCGAAGTGTTGCGGTTCGGGGAACGCCGGACGCGCGAGCGACGCCTTCCAAATCCGTTCCGGCGGCGGTCGCTGTGGGGAACCCCCCGACGGAGAGCAGACTTTCGTTGTCAAAAACAACGTGGACGAGATTTTTGGGAGCGTAGCGCGCCATGGTGCTGAGGCTGCCCAGGTTCATCAAAAGTGAGCCGTCGCCGTCAAGGACCACGATCTTTTGGTGGGGCAGAGAAAGGGCGAGGCCCAAACCAGTCGAGGAAGCCAGCCCCATGGCGTGTTGGAGATAGAAAAAATTTGGCCGGTGACCTAGGGACTGCAATTCGGCTGCGACCGCGCCCATGATGGTGACGACAAGGCAGTTTTCCAGATCGGCATAAATCGAGCGGAGGCAGTCGATGCGCAGCATCATTCCTCCCACATGAGTTCACGCGTCAGGAGCAGAGCGACCGGCTGCAGGCTGCTTTCGGCAAGGGTCTGTGCCTGGTGGATGCGCTGTTCGACCGAATCGCTGGAATTCAAGAAGGAGTAAGGGATGCACAGCGCGCGGAGCAAGGGTTCGGTCACGTTGCCGCCCTGCGTCTGCCACGGATCGCGCTCGCCGAAAGTCCCACGGTAGCTGATGAGCATGAGGAGAGGGATTTTGTAGAGATGAGCGAAGGAAACGATGCCGTTGATGGCGGCGAGGAAGCCATGGTTTTGCATCAACATGGCGGACTTCACGCCGGCGAAATGGGCGCCCGCCGATATGCCGACACCCTCCTCTTCCTTGGCGAGCCGCACGAGGGTCATTTCGGGGTCTTCGTCTGCCAGACGAATCAGGTGAACGAGCCAAGTCTCAGGGAGAGCCGATACGAGGCGGACGCCGCACTGTTTCAAGGCAGAGTAGATGATTTTGGAGTTTGTCGCGGATACGGGCATAGCTTCTTCAACTGTGACCGCCCCGATGGAATCGGGGTAAACGCCGCGGTCAGGTTCGAGTGTGACCGCCAAGCGGTCAACGTCCGAGCCGCAGGGAGCGGCAAAGTGTCCACTTCCAGCGGCAAATCATACTCAGAACAGGCGACAAAAAGAAGCGTCGTCGCAACAGAGCGGGCGGAAAAAGAGCAGGCTTTCGCGCGTGGCCCCGCGTCCATGCTAGAGTCTCCGTCTCGCGTCGCCCCACGCATCATTTGGTCTTTGAGGAGGGAGAAGTGGCGTATAGGGATTTGCGAGAGTTTGCGCAGAGGCTCGAGAAAGAAGGAGAGCTGAAGCGAATTGGTGCGGAAGTCGACCCGGTCCTGGAGATCACGGAGATTACCGATCGAGTCACACGGGCGGGCGGACCGGCGCTGCTGTTTGAGAGGCCGAAAGGGTCGAAGTACCCCTTGCTCATCAATGCATTCGGGAGCGAGCGGCGGATGAATTTAGCGCTTGATGTGAAATCGCTCGAGGACGTCGCGGCACGGATTCGCGGCATTCTGGATATGCAGTCGCCGCAAGGGTTTTTCGACAAGATCAAGATGTTGCCGAAGCTGGCGGAGCTTGGGTCGTTCTTCCCGAAGACAGTGAAGACGGGTCCGTGCAAAGAAGTGGTCAAGAAGGGGAGCGAGGTCAATTTACTGGAGTTTCCGATTTTGAAGTGCTGGCCGCAGGACGGTGGGCGATTCATCACGTTTCCGCTGGTGTTTACAAAGAATCCGGAGACGGGCAAGCGGAACGTCGGGATGTACCGGTTGCAGGTCTATGACGAGCGGACGACGGGAATGCACTGGCAAACACAGAAACATGGAGCAGAGCATTTCCGGCGGGCGCAGGCGAAGAATCCGGAAGGGAAAATTCCCGCGGCGGTGGCGATTGGGTCGGACCCGGCGACGGCGCTATCGGGAATGCTGCCGATTCCGCCGGATTTGGACGAGATGATGTTCGCGGGGTTTTTGCGGCGAGAGCCAGTGGACATGGTGCCGTGCGAGACCAATGAGCTGGAAGTTCCGGCAAATGCAGAGATTGTGCTCGAAGGGTACGTCGGGCTGAATGAAATGCGAACAGAAGGGCCTTTCGGAGACCACACCGGCTTTTATTCGTTGGAAGGCGAGTACGCCGTTTTTCATATTGAATGCATCACGCACCGAAGAGATCCCATTTATTTGACCACGATTGTGGGCCCGCCGCCGCAGGAGGATTACTGGATGGGGCACGCGGTGGAGCGGATTTTTTTGCCAGTCATGAAAATGCAGTACGCAGAGATCGTGGATATTGCGATGCCTGCCGAGGGGATATTTCACAACCTGATGATTGTTGCGATCCGGAAGTCCTATCCGGGACACGCACGGAAGATCATGAATGCGATCTGGTCGCTGGGGCAGGCGATGTTTACAAAGGTGTTGATCGTAGTGGACCACGACGTGAACGTGCAGAACTACAAGGAAGTGACGTGGAAGGCGCTATGCGCGATCGATCCGGAGAGGGACGTGCAATTCATGCTGGGGCCCGTGGATACGCTCGACCATGCGGCGAGAGTGCAAGATTTCGGCTCAAAGATGGGGATTGACGCGACGCGAAAATGGGCGAGTGAGGGATTCGCGCGACCTTGGCCGGATGAAATTCAAATGGACGATGCTACGAAGAAGCGAGTGGACGAGATCTGGGAAAAGCTTGGGCTCAAAAGATAACTGGCCATGAGTACAGTCGGCCGGGGTACGAGCGTAAGGGGAGGAGCCGAACCAACGTCTTTGGTGTCTATGAGATAGGGAGGAGGTACTACCCGGAACTTCCCCCAAAAAACCTAGCACTACCCGTATTCATAGGACAACTACCCCAACAGTCCCCTTGACGACCGGCATTCCCGGGTGTCATAAACGGCTCCACGGGCAGCACCCAAGAAATCCGCAGTGCCACTTGGGAGCGCCGGACGGTCGCGGAATCGGCGTGTGTGCTTGGACGCCAGGGGTGGCGATCCTCGTGAGTGAATCGCGCGAAGTGATGAACGTGCGTCAGGCGTCGCAGTATCTGGGCATTTCCCCAGACACGTTGTACCGCTACATCACGGAAGGCGAGATTCCCGCATTCAAGCTGGGCAATCGCTGGAAACTCCGGAAGACGATTTTGGACCGTTGGATGGAACGGAAAATTAGCCAGGTTCGCGCGAGGCGGCGTTAACCAGGCCGTCCCCGATTGGACCGGGGCAGGCCGGCGGGAAAGAGGCAGCCATCATGTTCGGCGCAAAGAGCAAGCAGCTTGTCGGGTTGGACATCGGATCGAGCTCCATCAAGGCGGTGGAGCTAAAGTCCAGCAAAACCACTTACGAACTGGTCAGCTACGGGATCGAGTACCTCGCACCGGACACGGTAGTGGACGGCGCGATCATGGACGCGCCGCAGGTGGCCAACGCCATCAGCAAAATTTTTGACGCTCAAAAGATCAAGACAAAGAACGTGGCCACGTCAGTTTCGGGCCATTCTGTGATCGTCAAGCGCGTGCCGCTCCCGATGATGAGCGAGGAAGAACTGTACGACCGAATTCCCGCCGAAGCCAGCCAGCATATCCCTTTCGACATCGCGGACGTGAACCTAAGCTACCAACTGCTGGAATCGATGGACTCGCAGATGGACGTTTTGCTGGTCGCAGCGAAGAAAGACAAGATTCTGAACCACACAAACGTGCTGGCGCAGGCGGGGAAGACGCCCGTCGTGGTGGACATTGACGCATTCGCCCTGCAGAACTGCTTCGAGGTGAACTACGAGCCGGACGCGGGGCAGACGGTGGCGCTGCTGAACATCGGGGCCAGCGTGATGAACATCAACATCGTGCGCGGCGGCGTGCCGCTATTTACGCGCGACGTCTCCGTAGGCGGGAACCAGTACACGGACGCGCTACAGAAGGAACTCGATCTGAGCTTCGAAGATGCCGAGCGGCTGAAGAAAGGCGACCAAATCGCCAGCGTCTCCGACGAACAGAAGCAGCAGATTTTGCGGTCGGTTTCGGACATTCTAACGCTGGAAATTCAGAAAACCTTCGATTTTTTCCGGGCCACGGCGAGTGGAGAAAACATCCAGCGCATCTCCGTAGCCGGGGGCACCGCGCGGGTGCCCGGGCTGGTGGACCTGCTGCGCGAGGAATTTGCGATGCCGGTGGAAGAATTGAACCCCTTCCGCCGGGTGGTGATCAACCCGAGCCGGCACACCGACGATGAGATCCGAGAGCTGGGGCCGCGTCTGGTTATCGCACTGGGCCTGGCGCTGAGGAGCTTCGACTAGCCATGATCCGCATAAACCTTCTTGGTCAGGAACGTCCAAGGGCAGCACGGCGGGCCGCCGCCGCCGCCCCGGGCGGAACACTTCCGCTGGTGTTCATTCTTGCGGGCGTAGGCGTGGGCGCGCTGGCACTGTTCCTCTACTACATAACCTTACAAAAGGATTTCAATCAAGAACAGGCTCGAATCAAACAATTGCAAGCGCAGAAAACGGAGCTCGAACAAATCAAACAGCAGGTGGAGGCGTTCGAGAAACAGAAGGCGGACCTGCAAAAGCGCGTGAATGTGATCGAGCAGTTGCAGCGCGACCGGACGGGTGGCCAGGAACTGTTGGACATGATGGTAAACACGGTGTCACGCACCGAAAACCTGTGGCTGACGTCGCTTATCCGGAAGGGGAATGGCCTTTCCATTGACGGGGCGGCTGCCTCGATCAACTCAGTGGCCAATTTCATCACGCAGTTGAAGCGCTCCGGCTACTTCCAGAAGATCGAAATCAAGGAATCGAAGCAGGACGATAGAAACACGGCCATCCAGACGTTTAATTTCCAGATGACGGCGGAAATTGCGCCGCCGCAGCCGCCGCAAACAGCGCCACCCAAGCAGGCGCGGCCGGCAAGCGGAAGTCCGCCGCAGCAAACTGCGGCTCCGGCCAAGAAAGGGTAAGGAACCGCCATGGCGAATCCACTCCAGGATATGTCGGTGTTCATGCAGTTTCTGGTGGCCGTCGCGGTTGCGGTTGTCCTGATCCTTGTGGGCGTTTTTCTTCCGTTTTCCCCGGTTGCGCAGGAGCGGGAGGCAGTGGACAAGGCGGTGCAGGAGCGGCAGAAGCTGAGCGAGGAAGTGACCCAGCTTCAGGTCTACCGGCAGCGCTATAGCGAGTTGAAGCAGCAAATGGACGCGCTGAACAAGCAGCTCGAGACGCTGCGCACGATTGTGCCGGAAGAGAAGGAAGTCGACGAGTATATCCGGCTGTTGCAAGGTGCCGCGAGCGCCTCGAATGTTCAGGTGCGGCGGCTGACGGCGCAGGCGGTGGCGGCAAAAGAATACTACTATGAGATGCCGTTTGAGATTCAGGTGGATGGGCCGTACTTCAACGTCTTGGATTTCTTCGGGCGTTTGAGCCGGCTCTCACGGATCATCAACGTGGGCGACCTGACCTTTACCGATCCGGAGGCGCAGAAGGGTGGCGGGGCAAAGTATCCTTTGCGGCCCGGTACAACGGTCACAGGGAATTTCGTAGCAACGAGTTTCTTCATCAAGCCGGTCGAGGTCGGCGCTCCGGCTGCGAAGGCAGCTTCGGCGCCCGGCCAGCCGGCGAGGTAAACCCTGAGCGGGGATGAGCGAATTTATGCGTTCTGCACAAGGATTCGTACTAGGAATTCTGCTGGCGGCGGGGGCACCGGGAGTGCACGCACAGGCTCAGCCGTCCGGACAGACTCCGACGAAGAAGGCAGCTCCGGCCCCTAGACCGGCTGCGCCGGCGGCCAAACCTGCCGGGCAGGCCCCGGCAGCAGCACCCTCGAAACCGGCAACGCCTGCGGCGAAGCCGGCTACAGGAGCAACAAAGCCGCCTGGGCAGCCCCCCGCTGGCACGGCTAAGCCTCCGGCAAAACCCGCGGGCCAAGCGCAGGGGAAACCTGCGCCGAAGGCTGGCACCGCGAAGCGGGGGCGCAAATCCGCGGCCACTGCCAAGAAGGCGGGCAAACCGGCGGCCAAGGTCGCCAAAAAGACAGCGAAGCCGGCAAGGGCAGCCGAGTCGGAAACCAGGGTCGCGCGCCGCGACCCGTTTGAATCGCTGATCGGGCGGCAACGGAGCGCGGGCGGCCAGACGGGGCCCCTGCCGCCGGGGAAAGCCGGTTTGCAGGTGGGTACACTGCGGCTCGACGGAGTGGTACGGGCGCCCAACGGGATGATCTGCGTGGTGACAAACCCGCAATCGCGCACGTATTTTCTCCGGGAAGGCGATCAGCTATACGACGGGCGGGTGGAAAAGATCACGATGGATGCTGTGTCGTTCCACGAGGTGGGCAAGGATGCGTTCGGGAAGCTTATAGAGCGCGAGGTGAGCAAACGAATTTACTCCACTCCAGGAGAAACGCAATGAAGACGAATTGGCCAGCCATCCGGTGCGGCTGCTTGCTCTTAGGTGCCGTCGCGCTCACAACCCCGGCGGTCCGCGCACAGGCTCCGGAAACGGCGGGCACTCCGCAAGGCGCGGCGGTCATCTCGAGCGTGGCAATCACGCAGGCCGAGCGGCGCGCGAGCGTGCGTGTGGAAGGCGAAGGGCGGCTAGACGTGCGCGCAGCGCGGATGCAGGACCCAGATCGCCTGGTGCTGGATTTCAACGGCGCGCGATTGGCAGTGCCGAAGACAGTGATTCCGGGCGTAGCAGCTCCGGTTCGGGGCGTGCGAGTCGGCCAGTTCAAGCCCAGCGTTGCGCGCGTGGTGATTGACCTGACGGATGCCGCGCCGTATCAGATTTCGCGCGAGGACTCGGCGGTCGTGGTCCAATTTACGGGGACCTCCACATCTCCGGCGGCGAAACCAACGATTCGCACAGCGGAGGCGCGTAAGGAATTCACTTATACAGCTTCCGCGCCGCACAAGAGTTTCGGCCGCGCATCGCATGTGGCGCCGATTCCGGCTCCTAAGTTCGAGATGCCAAGCCAGCTGACGCGGCCTTCAGCGGTTCTCGCGGCATTTGGCGGAGCCAACCGGCCAGCTATGCCGGAACGGCCCAGACAACAGGCTTCGAACACTTCGGGAAACGCGGCCTCGGTGGTCCAACAGGCGGGCGGACCTTCCGCGCAGAAATACACGGGCGAGCCCATTTCGGTGAACCTGAAGGACGTGGACTTGAAGGACTTCTTCCGGCTGGTTCATGAGATCAGCGGATTGAACGTCGTGCTCGATCCCGCCGTGAAGGGTTCGCTGACGATCGTGCTCGACGACGTGCCGTGGGACCAGGCGCTGGACATCGTGCTGCTGAACAACAATCTGGACAAGCAACTGACCGGCAACATACTGCGCATCGCCACGCGGGATACGTTGACGAAAGAAGCGCAGACACAGCGGGATTTGATCAAGGCGCAGGAGGAAGCGGTTCCGCAGGTCACGTGGACGCGAGTGCTCAGCTACGCGAAGGCCGCGACGATGAAGGACACGCTGAAAAAGTTTCTCTCCGGGCGCGGAGACATCTTGTCGGATGACCGGTCGAACCAACTGATCATCCGGGACATCCCATCAGTTATTCCGATGATAGAAAACCTGATTAACAAGCTTGACCGGAAGTCGCAGCAAGTGGAAATCGAAGCGCGCGTCGTAGCGGCATCGCGATCTTGGGCGCGGGACATCGGCACGCAATTCGCGTTTTCAACATCGGGCGGCAATAACGTGTTTGGCGGGAATTCGGCAGTGGGGGCCAGCCCTATTTTCCGGACCATCCTCCCCGGCGTGTCTACGTCGCCGGCGCTTTTCTTCGGCACGCCGCCGACGTCCACGGGCGCGACGCCCCAACCGGCGAATGTTCAAATGCCTCTAGTTTCAAACTTCGGTGCTGGGGCTCCAACCAGCGGAATGAGCTACATATTTACATCGCCTAACTTTGCCCTGGACTTCCTGATCAGCGCGGCGGAGGCAAAGGGCGTGGGCAAGCTGCTCTCGAAGCCGAAGGTGATTACACAGAACAACGAAAAGGCCGTCGTAAAACAGGGCACGAAGATCCCGATCCAGACAACGATCAACAACACGATTTCCATAACGTTCATCGACGCAGTGCTGAAGCTGGAGGTGACGCCGCAGATCACGGCCGAAGGCACTGTGTACATGGACGTGCTGGTGGAGAACACGCAGATCGATAACGGTATCCCGCGCGTGCAGGGCACACCGGCTCTCGACACGCAATCGGCGGAGACAAAAGTGACGGTTTCGGATGGCGGAACCGTGGTTATTGGCGGGATCATCATTTCGGCGCAGCGTACCGACATCACGGAGGTGCCAATCGCCGGAAGCCTGCCGATCATCGGACACCTGTTCAGGCGGACCAACGTGAGTTCGACGTCGCAGGAACTTCTGTTCTTCGTGACCCCGCGGATTATTCCGGGCTAAGAAAAGCTTCCAAAGAAGGTTCGAGAAGGAGGGGACACAGGTCTCCTCCTTTTTGCTTGTGAACAAATGTTTTATAAGCCGGCGCCGGAGGCTGTGCAATCTTCTCCAAGAGAAGGGCCTGGAAGTTCTGATCATCACGCAGCCCGCGAACTTGTATTACCTTACAGGTTTTACGGGTGAAGCAGGCGCCCTGGTGGCGATGCGGGCCGAGGCCGCGCTCATCATAGATGGGCGCTTCACGGTGCAGGCGCGTGAAGAAGCGCGAGGCGTCAGCATTCGCCTCCAGAAGAGTACTCTTCCCGAAGCCGTCGGCCGTTTCTTAAGGGCGGCCCGCGTCAAACGCGTGGGGTACGACCCGGCGGCACTGAGCGTGGCTCAGTTTCGTGAGCTGCGCCGGGCTGCCGGAGGAGGCCGCGTTTGGAGAGAGCTCAGTGGGCTCGTAGAAGGCCTCCGGGCGCAAAAGGACCCGAGCGAAATCGCGCAAATACGGAACGCGGCACGGCTAGCTAGCAACGTACTAATCGACATTCTGAAGTTACTGAAGCCTGGTGTGCGAGAATTTGAGATCGCGGCCGAGATCGAGTATCAGATGCGCCGGAGAGGCGCGTCCGGGCCTGCTTTTCAGACCATTGTGGCCTTCGGGGAGAGGTCAGCTCTCCCCCACGCGCGGCCAACCGGCCGGAAACTGGGCAAAAAGGAATTGGTCGTGCTCGACCTGGGTGCTATACTCGGCCACTATTGCAGCGACATTACTCGCACTGTCTTTGTCGGGCGGGCGCCGGAACGTATTCGGCACTGGTACCGGGCAGTACGCGAGGCGCAGGCGGCGGCAGTTGCAGCGGCTAGGGCAGGCGTCGAATGCGGAGAAGTCGATGGAGCTGCGCGGCGAGTGCTGGCTGGATACCGCTTGGACCGTTACTTCGTGCATAGTACTGGGCATGGCCTCGGCCTCGAGGTTCATGAAGAACCCCGGGTGGCGCAAGGTCAAAAGCAGCGCTTGAAGCCCGGGAGCACGATAACCATCGAACCTGGGGTATACGTTCCAGGGACTGGCGGAATCCGCATCGAAGACGACGTGGCGGTGCTGCCGGAGGGTTCGGAAGTTCTGACCCGCGTGCCGAGGGACTTCATCGAGCTTTGAGACAGCATGAAACGAAAAAAACCGACCTCTTCCGGGAATCCCTCCTTTGCAGTCCCTGAGCTTCAGCAGTTCGAACAGCTCTTTCAGTTCATGACTGAGCACAACCTCGAGGAGTTCGAATACTCCCGAGGCGACCTGCACATCCGGTTGCGGAGGCCATTTTCGGGTGCGGTAGTTGCCCAACCTCGTCAGGGCGGGACAGAAAGCATTGCTGCCAACAGTCCGGCCCCGGCGGAGCCATTAGAGGCTCGCGGGATTGATGACTTACATCTGATCAAGTCGCCCATTGTCGGGACGTTCTACGGGGCTCCTACTCCCGGTGCAGACCCGTTTGTGAAGGTGGGGGCGCACGTCGAGGTTGGCCAAGCCCTGTGCATCATCGAGGCCATGAAACTTATGAACGAGATTGAGTCCGACGTTAGTGGAGAAATCGTCCGCATCTTTGTGGAAAATGGTCAGCCGGTCGAGTACGGCCAGGCGCTGTTTGGCGTCCGCTCCGGCCGGAAGAAATAGCCGGCCTTCCCGACCATGTTCCGAAAGATTCTGGTCGCGAACCGCGGGGAGATTGCCCTGCGGGTCATTTGCGCGTGCAAAGAGCTGGGGATTGCCACCGTAGCGGTCTATTCCGAGCCAGATCGCAATTCCCTCCACGTGCGCTTCGCAGATGAGGCCGTTTGTATCGGGCCGGCGCGGAGCAGCGAGAGCTACCTCAACATTCCCCAGGTGATCAGCGCGGCAGAGATCACCAACGTGGACGCTATCCATCCCGGGTACGGCTTCCTGTCTGAAAATGCGAACTTTGCGCAAGTCTGCGAAGCTTCTGAAATTACCTTCATCGGGCCGAGGCCGGATACCCTGGAGCTGATGGGAGAGAAAGACCGGGCCCGGCGAGAAATGAAGGCCGCCGGACTACCGACGGTGCCGGGCAGCGACGCGACGATTGAAGGGGAAGAGCAGCTCGCGAAAGAGGCTGCCCGGATCGGCTATCCGTTGATACTGAAGGCATCGGCGGGCGGCGGCGGCCGAGGTATGCGCGTGGTTCGCTCACAGGAGGAGTTGCTCGTCGCCTACCAGACGGCCCGGAGCGAGGCGCAGCAGGCGTTTGGCACACCGGATGTTTATGCGGAGCGGTTCCTGGAACATCCGCGGCACATCGAGTTTCAAGTCCTGGGCGACCGGCACGGGAGGGTGATCCATCTCGGCGAACGCGAATGCAGTATCCAGCGCCGGCACCAGAAACTGGTGGAAGAATCACCCTCGCCGATTATCGATGCGAGGCGACGCAGGGAGCTGGGGGCGCGCGTGGTCCGCGCGCTTGAGAAGATCGGATACACAAACGCGGGAACGGTTGAGTTTTTGATGGACGCGGACGGTTCATTCTATTTCATCGAAATGAACACGCGTATCCAGGTGGAGCACCCCGTGACGGAGATGGTCACGGGAGTGGACCTGGTCAAGGCGCAGATCCGGATCGCGGCGGGCGAGAAGCTGGAAGACGCGGCAGGGCCGCTGGACTTTTCCGGGCACAGCATCGAGTGCCGGATCAATGCCGAGGACCCGGACACCTTCGCGCCCTCGGCGGGGCGCATCACGACGTTTCAGCTGCCGGGGGGGACGGGCGTGCGTGTCGATTCGGCGGCGTATGCCGACGCCGTCATCCCGCCGTATTACGACTCGCTTGTCGCCAAGCTGATCGTCCACGGGCGCGACCGCCACGAAGCTATCGGACGGATGCGGCGCGCTTTGGAGATGTTTGTCATCGAGGGGATCAAGACCTCGATACCCCTGCATCGACGAATCTTCGCGGACCCGGATTTCGCTGCTGGCCACTTGGACACACACTTCATCGAGCGGCTCGTGGGCAACGGAAAATAGGAGCATATGCGGCTTGTGCTTCCGCGCCTGTATGTGATATTGGACGCCTCGCTGAGTTCTTTGGAAGAAACGGCGTGCGCAGAATTGCTAGCCGGCTGTGGAGTGCGCCTGGTTCAGTATCGCAACAAGCGGGCTCCGGCTCGGGAACTGGTTACAGGGGCGCGGCGATTGGCGGAATTCTTCCGACCGCGCGGGATTTCGTTTTTGGTGAATGATCGGCCGGACGTGGCTCTCCTTGCGGGTGCAACCGGCGTCCACGTAGGTCAGGAGGACTTGGAAGTGGAGGAAGCTCGCAGGGTTCTTGGACCGGAAAAGTGGCTAGGCGTTTCGACGCACAACCGCGAACAGGTTATCCGAGCTGACCGGAGTCCGGCGGGTTACATCGCAGTGGGTCCCGTCTTCCCGACATCGACAAAGGAGAATCCAGACCCGGTAGTGGGGTTGGCATTGATCCGGGAAGCGCGGAGTTTGACGAGCAAGCCGATTGTGGCGATCGGCGGAATTACGCTGGAGCGCGCCGCTGAGGTCGTTGCTGCGGGCGCGGATTCGGTTGTAGTCGTCTCGGACATCTGGCGCGCGCCCGATCCGCGGCGGCGAATTGCGCAATACCAGAAAGTTCTCGTTTCTGGAGCGGCGGCCGCGTGAGGCAGAACGGATGAGCGAAACGACCCAGCCCATCGCCACGTCCGCCAATTCCGAAGACACAGGTTTTGTTCGGGCCATCGGGCTGTTTGACGGCACGATGATCGTCGTCGGCTCGATGATTGGTTCGGGCATCTTCATCGTTGCGGCAGATATCGCGCGGCAGACGGGCTCCGCAGGCGGACTGCTGCTCACCTGGATCTTGACCGGATTGCTGACGATTTCCGCCGCGCTTTCCTACGGCGAACTGGCAGCGCTGTTTCCGCGCGCGGGCGGACAGTACGTCTATTTGCGGGAGGCATTTTCTCCGCTATGGGGGTTTCTGTACGGCTGGACGCTGTTTCTGGTCATCCAGACGGGAACGATTGCGGCGGTGGCAGTCGGGTTTGCACGCTATCTTGGCGTGTTATTTCCCGCGATTTCGGCGAGCGCCTGGGTAATTCATCCCATCGCTCTGTCGTCGAAATATGCAATCAGTTTGTCCGTTCAACAGCTTGTGGGCTGCCTCATGGTGGCTTTTCTGACTCTGCTGAACACGCAGGGAGTGCGGCTCGGCAAACTGATCCAGAACATCTTTACGAGCGCGAAGACGCTTTCCCTCATCGGGTTGATCGTGCTGGGCGTCTTCGTGGGACGGAACGCTGCGGCGGTGGCCGACAACTTTCGTCACGTCTGGGCGGTGCGCGGAGCCTTGCCCATCAGGCCGGGCGCGGATTTCCTGAAAAATCTGATCCCCACGGTGACGGCGGCAAGCGGATGGTTCGGGCTGTTTGTGGCCTTCGGCGTGGCGCAGGTAGGCTCGCTCTTCTCGGCCGATGCGTGGAACAACATCGGCTTCACCGCCGGTGAGGTGAAAAACCCGAAGCGCGACGTGGCGCTTTCCATGGCGCTGGGCACGATTATCGTCATCACGTTGTACTGCCTGGCGAATCTGGCGTATTTGTTGACGCTGCCTCTTCAGCAGATTCAGACTGCCGCGGATGACCGCGTGGCAACGGTCGCGCTGAGTGCGATTCTCGGTCCGGCGGGTGCGGCGATCATGGCCGTGGCCATCGTTATTTCGACTTTTGGCTGCAACAACGGGCTGATTTTGGCGGGGGCGCGCGTTTCCTACGCGATGGCGCGCGACGGAGTATTCTTCCGCTTTACTGGCAAGCTCAATGAAAAGCGCGTTCCGGCGAATGCACTTATTCTGCAGGGAATCTGGATTGTGATTCTGATTCTGCTGCGCACAAGGCACGTGGATGCGGCCGGAGCCGTAACCTACGGCAATCTTTACAGCGACCTGCTCAATTACGTGGTGTTTGCCGCGTTGCTCTTCTACGTGCTGACCATAATGGGGATTTTTGTGCTGCGAGCAAAACGGCCGGAGGCCGAGCGGCCTTATCGCGCCTTCGGTTACCCGTTCGTTCCTGCGCTCTATATAGTGGCGGCGGTGGCGATCATGTTGGTGCTCCTGCTTTACCAGACGCAAACGGCGGGAAAGGGCCTGGAGATCGTG
>QHYP01000107.1:29542-32481 GCA_003224195.1 Acidobacteriota bacterium
CTGCTCTGGTCGTGGTGGTCGCGGCGAGGGACCAGCAAGGTGAGTTCTGGTTAAGCTGTGGTTGTCAAGGGAGATGTGCCGAGGGTTTGCGTGGAGAATTGCGACGGAACCGGAGGAGGCGGATGGGAAATCCACTCTTTGCAACGAAGTCGATAGACGTGCTTTTGAAGGAAGCCACGGAGACAAGCGAGCACAGTTTGAAGCGTGCGCTCGGGCCCGTAAACCTGATGACGCTCGGGATCGGCGCCATCATCGGGGCCGGCATCTTCGTGCTCACCGGCGCCGCAGCGGCTCAATACGCCGGCCCGGCGATCGTGCTTTCCTATGTGCTGGCGGGAGTGGGTTGCGCTTTTGCGGGCCTATGCTATGCCGAATTCGCTTCGCTGATCCCCATCGCCGGCTCGGCCTACACCTACGGCTACGCCACGCTGGGTGAGATCTTTGCCTGGATCATCGGCTGGGACTTGATCCTCGAATATGCTTTCGGCGCGGCCACGGTGGCCAGCGGCTGGAGCAGCACATTGGTGGCATTTCTCCAGGACTACGGGGTCAATTTGCCGCCGCAAATTTGTGACACACCGGGCAGCATCTGGGTCTTTTTCCAGAATCGTTGGCAGCCGTTGAACACGATCCAGACCGTGCTCGACCAGTCGCACTTGAATTGGCACACCCTGCCGCATCAGACGGCCGCCTTCAACCTGCTAGCTTTCATTGCCATTCTAATCGTTACGACAATCCTCATCGTCGGTATCAAGGAGTCGGCGAATTTCAACACTACGATCGTCTTGGTAAAGTTGTTCGCCGTGCTCACGTTCATCATCGTCGCGGCCGCCTTTGTCCTCAAGCACCCCGAGATCGCGCACGCGAACTGGAGGGAATTCCTGCCTAACAATACCGGGAGCTTTGGATCCTATGGATGGTCGGGCGTACTGCGTGGAGCCGGCGTGGTGTTCTTCGCCTACATTGGCTTTGACGCGGTCTCTACGGCTGCGCAGGAAGCGCGCAAGCCGCAGAAGGATATGCCGATCGGCATCCTGGGGTCCCTGGCCGTGTGCACGGTGCTCTATATCCTGGTTTCGGGACTACTGACCGCAACGGTCAACTACTCACGACTGAACATCGGCGCGCCAGTCTCACTCGCCATCCGCGAGACCGGTGTCAGATGGGGCAGCTACGTTGTCAACGCTGGTGCCCTAGCGGGTCTAAGCACGGTGATGCTGGTCATGTTGCTCGGCCAATCGCGTGTCTTCTACTCGATGGCACATGACGGTTTGCTGTGGAAGTGGGCAGGGGAGATCCATCCGCGCTTCCGTACGCCTTGGAAGTCAAGTCAACAGCCGTCGTTGGCTTCTGCGTCGCGGTCGTGGGGTCGCTGGTGCCGATCGGCGATCTCGGCCAGCTCGTCAGCATCGGCACGCTTCTTGCCTTCGTGATCGTCTGCGCCGGTGTGTGGATCATGCGCGTGCGGCGGCCGGATCTTAAACGTCCATTCAGGACGCCATGGGTCCCATTCGTTCCGATCATGGGCATTGTCGTGTCGCTGGCGCTGATGGCCGGCCTGAAGGGCCTGACGTGGCTGCGGCTGATCGTATGGTTGATCATCGGTATGATCATTTATTTTACCTACAGCGTGAAACACAGCCGGGTGCGGAATCTGCCATAGGCATTGTCAGGGGCGCAGACCGGCGACCTCATCAGCGCCCTTCTTGTCCGTTCCGGGGCCAGCGGCTGCGCGCAGGCCGCAATTCGTCTCTCCTTACCAATTCGGGTAAAGTAGTCGCTTTCGGGTTCGGACTGTTGCATGAGCGTCCTAGCTGGCAAATTTCGGGAAGCGTGGCGGCGAATTTCGCGGATCGATGTCGCCGCCGTCGTGCTGATGTTTGTTGGAACCGTGTTTTATTGGATGGACCGCTTCGCTCCGCTTGGCGCGTTGGCAGGCTTCCTGAAGTTTCTCGGCGTGCTCGCGGCAGTTTACCTGTTCTTTCGCTTCATTGGCTGGTCAAAATCGAGGCTGCTGTGGAGCCTGCGCAACCGTTTGATCGTCGCCTACGTTTTCATCGCGGTTGTCCCCGTGCTGCTGCTGGCGACGTTGGCTGGCCTCGGCGCACGGATCCTGTACTCGCAGCTCGGGGGCTATCTTCTCTATGACGATTTACAGCACCGCGTGCAGATGCTGGCCAACGGCTCGGAGCATGTTGCGGCAGCGATCTCCGCAATGACCGCCGGTAGTTCGGAAGAGGCGGCGGAGCGCGTGATTTCCGCTCAGGAGCACGCCGTGTATGACACCGATCTGCCGGGTGTGACAATTGAATTCAGCGCCGATGGGAGCTTGTTGGCGAAGGTGGCGCCCGGGGTGAACCGCTTCGCGGGCCTGCTGCAGCAAAACGAGAAACTTCTGCTCGTGGCACTGCGATCGGTCAAAACGCCGAATGGGTTGAGGGTCGTTTTCTTCCGGATGCCGGTCACGCCAGAATTTCTCGCTACGCTAGCCCCTGATCTCGGGCCCGTTCAGTTAGATCTGTTGGAACCGTTTACGGGCGGGACACGGACTGGAGTCAAGTATTCGTTTGGGGACATAGAATACCAGCCTTCAACGATCATATCGGCGCGAAGCCGTACGCTGCAGCCGGCAGAGCGCTGGCTCGATCCGGTAGTACTTGGCGTGTCCCGATTTGAGGCAGTTTCCCTGCGCAGGGATGGGAGCGTTGAACGGAAACGGCCGGTGGTGGCACTCTTCAGCGCACGACCGTCGCGACTGAATGCCCGGATTTTCACCTCGCTGGGTGAGTTTGGTGGCGTTTACGTTGTTCTGTTTGGCGCAGCGGCTTTTGTTTTCCTGCTGATCGAACTCGCGGCACTTGTGACCGGCGTTGTTCTCACGAGACGGATTACGAGAGCCATTGCCGATCTGTATCAGGCGACGATGTACGTGCAAGCGG
>QHYP01000107.1:32507-40703 GCA_003224195.1 Acidobacteriota bacterium
TTGGCGAATCCTTCAACCTAATGACCAGCTCGATCGGCAGCCTGATTCAGGAGCAGAAGCAAAGGCAGAGGCTGGAGAACGAGCTCACTATCGCAAGGGAAGTGCAGACGCAGCTATTCCCCCAGACCTTCCCGTGCGTGCCAGGTGTCAACATCGAGGCGGTCTGCCGAGCGGCGCGCGTGGTGTCCGGCGACTACTACGATTTCTTCGAACTCACGCCAACGCAGGTGGTGTTGGCGATCGCGGATATCTCTGGAAAGGGCATTTCCGCGGCGCTACTGATGGCAAGTCTCCAAGCGGCATTGCGGAGCCAGATGTTCACTCCGGGTAGCGAGAACCTGAGCACAGCGGAGCTGGTGTGGCGGCTGAACAATCATCTGGTGCGCAATACAGGGGACGATCGCTTCGCGACGTTCTTTCTGGCTGTTTACGACAGCTCGCGGCGCCTGTTGCGCTACACAAATGCGGGCCATTTGCCTGCGCTGTGCGTGTGCCACGGAGAGACGCACCGGCTGGAGGCCGGCGGGATGGTCTTGGGTGTTGTGGAGAACTATCAATACGAAGAAGGGTCGCACGTAGTTGCGCCCGGAACACTTTTAATCGGCTACAGCGACGGTTTGATTGAGCCGGAGAATGTATACGGCGAGCAATTCGGGATTCACCGGCTCGAACAGGCCGCGATCCGTGTGCAAGGAGCGGCGCTGCGAGCCGTGGTCGACTCTTTGATGAGCGCGGCCGAGGAATGGGCGGGAACACCCGAGCAGGCAGACGACATGACCGTCATCGTGGCGCGGTTGGGGTAGCTTGGATGAGAGCTCTTACCGCCGCGGAGATGCGCGATGTGGATCGCCTGACAACGGAGCGCTTTGGTGTGCCAAGCCAGAAATTGATGGAGGCCGCCGGGAGGCGCGTTGCAGACGCTGTGATTCGAGAGCTGGGTGACCCCGTGGGAGTTCGCGTGGCCGTGCTGTGCGGCAAAGGGAATAATGGAGGAGACGGACTTGTTGCGGCGCGGCATTTGAAGACTGCTGGAGCGGATGCCGCGGTGTTCCTCTTTGGCCGGCTCGAAGAAATGAAAGGCGAGGCAGGGGAGAATCTACGCCGGTGGAGGGAGAGCAGCGCCCCGCTGACGGTTATCGGCGATTCTGCCGCATGGGGGGCCGCGTGGAAGACGGTGGCCACTGCGGCCGTGATCGTGGATGGGTTGCTGGGCACGGGCGTGCGGGGCAGTGCCGAGGGCCTGTTGGCGCAGGCGATCGAGGACATAAACCGGCTTTCGAGAAACGCGACGGCGACTTGGCCCCGGCTCATCCTTGCGGTGGACATGCCCTCGGGCCTCCCGTCGGACGGTCAAGAGGCCGCAGGACCCGTAGTTCGCGTGCATAGGACAGTCACCTTTACAGCGCCGAAACTTGGACAGTTGATCTCAAGAGATGCGCCTGCGGTTGGAGCGCTGGAGGTGCGCTCGATCGGATCACCAGGGGCGTTGATCGAAGAGATCGGCAAAAGCACAGTTCGCTGGTGCGAACCTGAAGAGTTCGCGGCGCTGCCATTGATTCGGGCGTCGGATGCGCACAAGGGCACGTTTGGCCATGCGCTTCTTGTGTGCGGTTCCCTAGGCAAGAGTGGGGCGGCTATCCTCGCGGGCCGCGGGGCGCTGCGCGCCGGTGCCGGACTGGTGACGGTGGCAGTGCCGGATGTGGCACAGCCCGTGGTCGCATGTGCGCAGGCTGAATACATGACGGAGGCGCTCCGTGCGACGGAGGAAGGAACGGCGTCCTTGGCGAATCTCGAGTGCGGAAGATTCGCGCACATAGAAGAAGGAAAGAGCGTGCTGGCAATCGGACCGGGGCTTGGAACGCATCCGGAGACGCAGCAGTTGGTTCGGACGGTTGTGCGCCAGGCGAAACTCCCAGTGATTCTCGATGCGGATGGCTTGAACGCCTTTGTAGGGCACACGGAAGAATTGCGCGCACCGGAAGGGCAGGTGGTGGCGATTACGCCACATCCAGGCGAGTTGGCGCGGCTGATCGGATGTTCGAGCAGAGAGGTTCAAAGCGAGCGGCTAAAAACCGCCGCACAAGCTGCGCGACGATGGAATGTACATGTAGTCCTGAAGGGTTTTCATACGCTGGTTGTCACGCCTGCAGGAGATGTCTTTGTGAATACGACCGGGAATGCGGGCCTTGCGAAGGGCGGCTCCGGAGATGTGCTCACGGGGGTTCTGGCGGGACTCACCGCACAATTCGGCACGGATGACTGGAGCCGGACTCTTGCATTGGGAATCTATCTGCACGGTCTAGCTGCGGAGCTTGGGACGCAGAAGACGGACTGCTCAGGTCTGCTTGCGGGCGAAGTGGCAGACTCGCTTCCTGCTGCGCGGCTGCGACTTGTGCGGGAGTTGCAACAGCGTGGCTGAGGTGTTCATCACACACTCTGCGGAAGAGACCATACGATGGGGCAGAGAATTGGCCGCGCGCTTGAAACCTCCAGTTCTGGTTCTGTTGTCGGGCGAACTCGGCACTGGGAAGACTACACTAGCCAAGGGAATCGTCAGCGGGCTCGGCGCGGCGCGCGAGGAAGAGGTCACCAGCCCGACCTTTACCCTGGTGCACGTCTATGGTCGCGAGCCGAAGGTGTATCACGCGGATCTCTACCGCGTTGAGAGCCTTGCTGATTACGAGTCACTCGGTCTGGAGGATGTCTTTGCGGCGTCGGCAATCGTAATCATCGAGTGGCCGAAACCATGTCCGCTGCCCACGACCTGGCCGCAAGTGCGGATCCAGTTGGAGCATGTTGGAGGGGAGATCCGCCGCATCACCACGCTACCGCCAAGTGATAGATAGCCAGAGGGTTACTTCGGAGACCACGATTACTATTAACCGCTTGGATGCGCCACCTTGCCCTACCTGAGGACGGTTGTTAGCCTGAGTCGAGGTGGTTGCGACCGGCTGCATGCCAATCGAAACCCTAATGTCCGGTGCGCCTGAGGCGGTCGGAAGCGAACTGAAAAGCTACAACCTCACCATCCCAATGGGGACGCTGGCCATTGGGGTGGACAACATCCACCACGATGTGTTTCTCAGTCCTAAGTTCGTACAGGCCGCGCGCGATTACCTGTTCGACCTGATCCGCCAGAGTACGAGAGCGAACTACTTTTCCGGAATTGAATTACGCCGCGTAAAAGCGCCGGACACTTCCGTTTTTCGTAAACTGCTGACGGATCTTCTCCAAACTTCGCTGACCCAGGCGAAGTACGAGAAAAATATTGAAATTGACTATCTCTTCCGGTTGGCTTTGCTCAAGTTCCTAACCGAGGAGATTGCGAATCAGTTCGGAAACTTGATCCTCGAAGGAAAAGAGTGGATTCGACAGCGGGGAGAGCACTTCGAACGCGGCCAGCAAGCGCACGTGATCAAGGCGAGGCTCGCCGAACTGCAGGCGGCGCGAAGAAGCATCATACGCGGCGTGGGCTTGCAGATCCAACAGATGCTCGCGGACATGGAAGACAGCGTGCTGGCCAAATCGCGCCGCGCGCTGTTTGGGGAAGATTTTGGGCCGATCTATGAGCTGCTGAAAAACCGGATCGTGTTTCTCGACGGAGGGAAGGACGAGGTCTTCTTCCTCGAGCACTACGTACTGCTCGGGAACTACGTACGCGACCCCGACCGTTTCGAATCCATGGACGCTCTTTTCCAGGAGTTTGTGCGGGAGGCGGGTGTCGCCATGGAGCCTGATCCTGCGATCACCGAAGCTAGCCAAGCGCATGCAGCGCTCCTGGAGCATGTGCAGGCGTTGCGCGACGAAGTCGCCGGCCTGGAAGAACAGCGCGAAGAGCACTTAAAGCGGCTCCAGCGCGGCGACGGATTGTTTTCGCGTTTTTTGGGCAGCGCCAAACCCACGAACCTGCGCGCATCGCTCAATGACATCGAGCTGCGTTTGAGACATCAGCAGGTCAAGCTGGAGGAGTTGGCGCCGCAAGTGGACGCCGCGCGGCAGAAGGTGGATTTCTACCGGAAGCAAGACACCGGCCGTTTGGGGGATTATCTGAGCGAGCCGGAGAACGCTCGCCGGCTCTTTGATGCGTCCTGTGGCAGTGGCGCGGAAGCCTCGCACCGCGCGCGGCTTCTTGGACAGCTTATTGACCGGCTCGAACAGCGCGAAGTACTGCATCACGTGCTGGCCAGCTATGAAATCCGCACTATCAGCCGGGAGTATAGCCCCCCGGTGCACTTGCAGCAGCTTCGGAAAGCGCTCGTCTCGAAAGATGAAATGAAGCGGGTAGAGCACGTGCTGAGGCAGGTTCCTGCGCGGCAGCTCTCTTTGAAGCCCATCGAAGAACTGTCAAGGCGAATACGGCGGTATTCGCGCGATGAGCTGGCGCCCCTCGTGCTGCGCTTTGCCACGGATTTTTTGCGGCTGCGGCGGGATCTGCGTGACGCCGAGCATCTGAACACGTGTATGGAACGCATCAACCTTGTCACTACGGAACAGGCGCGCGAGCTTTCACGGATCAACAACCGGCTGTACGAATGCGTCCTTCCCGAGGAAGCGCGGCCCAGAGACGATCGCGTCATTTCCCACGTGATCATTAAATCGGACGTGCGTGGTTCGACGCGGATGACGCAGGACCTGCTGGCGCGCGGCCTGAATCCTGCGTCACACTTTAGCCTGAACCTGCACGAGCCGGTCAAGAAGCTGCTCGAGCGGTACGATGCGAAAAAAGTGTTCATCGAAGGCGACGCGATCATCCTGGCGATTTTTGAAACAGAGGCCAATCACACGTACCAGCGGGCCGTTGCGAAGGCCTGCGTTTTGGCGCGCCAGATTCTGGCCGTATCGAGTTCCTACAACGAACGAGCGGCGACAAGCGACCTTCCGCCGCTGGAGATCGGCGTAGGCGTGGCGTATCAGGGCTCGGCTCCTGCATACTGGACCGACGGTGAATCGCGCATCATGATTTCGAAAGCGCTGAATCTTTCCGACCGCCTTTCGAGCTGCGCCAAACTTTCCAAGCGCATCCTTGAGAGGCAGAAGACCCATTTTTCCGTCTATCAATTCCTTACGGTCCTGGAAGGCGCCTCGGCGGAAGAGTTGGATGAGTTTCTGGTCCACTACAACCGGAACGGCATTGAGCTGAACGAAGAAGGATTCCAAAAACTCTCCGAAGAAATTTCTCTCGAGACCATCGAAACCAAGCTGGAAATGAAGGGAAATGTGACCTTGTACTACGGTGAGGTTCCCATCGGCGAATCGTTTGAATTGCTTTTGCTGCGCAAGGGCTTTGCCCGAGAACTTCAGCCAGACGGAAAGATCGGCCGGCCCTCCGAACACGCGTACTACGAAGTCTGTTCAAGTCCCAAGCTGTACGAACTGGCCGCCGCCCTGCTGCGCACACAGTCGGCCGCGATTGAAAGCCCGCGCCGCTAGTCCCTATAATTCCTCCGGAGGCGAAAGGGGTCCGGTGACCTTCCCGGTCTTCAAAGCCGGCGATTCGACCCTTCGCGGGCCGAATGGTGGGTTCGACTCCCACACGCTTCCGCCAACTTATTTGTCCTGGGCTACTTACGCCCCGTTTTCTGTTCCAATTGGCACATTTGTACCGATTGGAGCTCCTCCGCCAGAGTTCATGCGGGTTTTCGCGCTTTCCAGCGCTAGGTTTCCGATGGAGCGATTGGCGATGCGTTCCATAGATTCCCGCTGAGAATCGGGGATGATGTGAGCGTAGACGCGCAGCGTTGTTCGCACGTCTGCGTGACGCATTTGCGTCTGCAGCACCGTGATTGGCTCGGTCTCGGCTAACTCCGTTGCTAGGCCATGCCGAAATGCGTGCAATCCCGCATTACGCTCGGGGATCTTCAGCATCCTCAGCACGGGCTTGAGTCCGTCGCTCCCGCCCGTTTCACTCTTTTCCCCACGGTGTCTTTCCTTTCGCTACGGTCTCTATGTCCTTCGAGTCGAAGAAATTGCTCGCACCACGGAGTGATGAAACAGGAGATGAAGAAGGTGGAGGATGTAATCCTTACCTTCTTCACCCTTTCCCCTCAGGTTCCCGTTCGGCAAGGCCAACTCGACGGAGCAATTCAGTCCCGAAATGCACGGTGACAGCGTGATTGGCCCCGCCAAACTCCTGGAGGATGTCGGCCTCAGTGACGCGCCCTGCCTTCCATCCGCGATACAGATGTTCGAATCGCGTCTTGGCCCGATTACGGAAAATCAGGTCACCCTCAGTCACAGATGCGTACCGCCGGAGGTCCCACGCCTTGCGGATTTCGAAGTATCGGCAGAACTCCGCGGATACGTCAGACGCGACTGGAATTGTCACAACGGAATCGAATAGTTCTTTGGCCTTTTCGAAGTGGGAATCGACTCTGGCGAGATACAGGAATCGGAACTCGGAGACCTGCCGAAACAGCGGGAGGTAGGTTTCGAGGTGGTGGACAAATTCGGTGAGGCTTGCCTCTGGCCCTTGGAGGTAGGTAAACTTCACCACAGGCAAGGGAGAAGAAACGTTGCTACCGCGGAACATCGGGAACTTGTCGACGAAGTAGCGAACGGTGGGTTGGGAGGTCTTTTGTCCGTAATAGATTTTGGCGGGAAGGAAGTGAATGGGGATCTTCAATTGGTCGCAGAAATAGCTCACCTTTTCCGGTTCAGTTTCAAGGTATTCGCACTGCGGATGGGAGAGGACAAAGTCGAGGATTCCAATGCGCCGCTGGATGTATTCGATCTCGTGTTCCCGGCGATTGCGAAGGTTCTCCCTGCCGATCTGGCGGTACAGCTTTCGGGAGAAGAGATGATAGACCTTTCCGCTCTTTGGGAAGTATTCGGTGCGTCCATGTTTCTTGGTGTAAAGTTTGTCCCAGAAGGTGGTTGTGCGCTTGCCCCAATGGCCACAGGTAAAGGCGAGGAATTGACGTGCCACAAAGTAGCCGGAATGAGTGGCCACGATGTAAAGAAAGCGAGCTTCTGATTCGGTGTAACCGAGCGCTTTCAAAGCTTCGAGGGGCGACCGTTTGATGTTTATAAAAACAGGATTTGGGGGAACGACCAATGTGGCGCTCGGAGGTTGCGCCGATGTTGCCAGGCGACTACCCGCGAAGTCTTCGGTTTGAGTCTGAAGCGGTGATGTCATTTGAATGCCTCGTCTTCCAGAAATAGTCGATTGCGCCTTGATCTGCCTCAGGGCACACGTCCAGCGTCCACTCCAATGGCAGGGTTTTCTACCTTCGCGCCCGGCCCGGGACCATCGAGCGGCACGCCATCAAGCTAGGTGGTTAACCGAAGTGGGACGGCTCCACCTAGTCTGTGGGGAGAATCGGAAAGAACTCCCCTCTATATACTCAGAGGCCTCGAAAAAGGAAAACATCAACAAGAGAATCACAAAATCTTTGGGGGTGAGGGCAGAGCCCCCAACATTCCGACTGCGTCGGCATCACCAGTCTGCAGGTTGATAACGAAATAAGTCCTCGTACTAAAGCCTCGCCAGCCAGGTACAAAGGAGAGTAGAGAAGCGGGAGTAGTTTGGCGGTGGAGCAGACGCTTCCCAAGCTTCCTCTAGCACACCCTAACTCGCTGGAACGGCGGCACTTATCCACCACGAAGCAGCCGGCAATTGGAAAATAATGGAAAATGCCGTTTGCATTCTATCTTAGGAACCGTAGAGCTGCGCCACGACGGGGCACAAATTCCTGATAATTGATTTGGAATAGCGCGTCGCGCATTATGGACCTCAAAAAACATGGGGCTGCGAAACGACAACGCGAGGTTCGCCTACCCAAGTTTCGGAGATGGGTTCGATTCCCATCGCCCGCTCCATAAACCCGCAAAATTTACGTTGATTCGGCTGCACTTACTCATCGGCCGTCCCCCGATTTGCGCCCAAGTCTACGCCTGAGAACAAGCGGAAAACAGGCGGAGAATATCTGTTTGCTTCAGAGCAGCATTGGTTTCAGGCTGGCGTGTTGGAGGCCGCCGAGTCTGCCTTTTGCAAAACCTGCAGAAAAAACAGATTCCCATTGCTTCCGCCTCCCTCGAGTGGCACTCATCGACATTTTTCAACAAGCTCTTAGAAATTGAATGAAACCTGCAAATCGATGCGCCGATTCGCCGTCGAAGAGGAGTACGGCCCGCCGGCAAGACCGTTGGCCTGACCAAACAGCGGCGAACTCAAATTGCCGATCGGCTTGGCGAGAT
>QHYP01000131.1 GCA_003224195.1 Acidobacteriota bacterium
GCGCCAGCGAAAAATTCAACCGGTTCAGCAGCGCTCCGGTGTTCACCCATGTCTCTGCCTTGTCCGAGTAACCCGTTGGGGGTTGGCATTGATAAAGAGGCTCGCCAATCCGCGCCACCCACTGCACCAGCGGCAGCGGCACATCCACGTCCGTGCCCAGCGCGCGCGCCGCGGAGACGACCATCTCAAACGGCGTCTTGATCTTTGCGCGATACGCTTCCCGCGACCAAAACTCCGGCGATTCGATCATCGTCTTCATCACCGCGCGAATGTCGCCCTCGCTCGAACGGAACGTCTTCGCCATGCGCTCTGCCAGCGCCGGCGGCGGATTGTCGGAAACGAACCGCCGCGCCAGCTTGGTCGAAATGAACTTCGCCGTGTTCAGTTGATGCAGCAACAGGTCGAGCACCTGCTCGCCGTCTTTCATCCCGCCCGCGTGAATTTTTTTGCCCAGCACGTATTTGGGATCCGGATCGTGCATCCGCTCGTCGAATTTGAATCTCGGATCGCGGCGCGGTTCGTCAATCGTCCATCCGGTGAAGCAGCGCCCCACCTCGGTCACGTCCTTCTGCTCCATCAGCTCGCGCGCGTAATTCTCATTCAGCCCGCGCTCATTTCTTTTCTTCGCTTGCTGCGGATTCGGCATCGGCGGCGGCCAGCGCCGCCTCATTCCCCGCGGTCCGTAGCCCCTTCGCTGGCGCATGGCGCGTTCCGCAGCGATGCGCTCCGCCGCGCGCGGGTCCGCGCTCAGCCAGTTGTCCAGGTAAAACAACATCGCCGGGCTCTTCGCCGTGCCTTCCAACAAAGCCTTGAATTTACCCAGCGCGTGCGGCCGGATCACGTCCCGTTCATAGGAAGTCAGCAGCCAGCGGTCGTCGCCCTTTCCCGCAAACACGTTGAAGTGGTTGAACCAAAAGTCGTCCATCACCTCTTCGAGTTGCCTCTCGCCGTAAATCGCGCGCGTGACTTTCGCCATGCCCAGCTCGGCAATCACGCGCTGCGGCCGTTTGCTGTCATCCTCGAGCGCGCGCGGAGGGCGATTCGGATCGCCGCCTCCCTGCAGCGCTTCCTTCGGCGTGACGCGCCTGGACGACGGTGAGTCGTCCCTTGTCGCTGTCGGCGCATCTTCTTTCATCGGCGCCGGCGAGTTGTCTTCCGATCCCGGGGTGATCGTCTGCGCGGAGCTTGTCTGCCCGCTCGAATCCCCTTTCGACTCGGCCTGGCCTGCCTGTGTTTCCTTGACCGGGCCTTCCGCCGCCTCGCCCCGACTTGTCGGGCCAGCTTCGGCGCGGCGCTTCTCCGCCTGCTGCTCTTTGAATTCGGGCTTCGTCAGTCCCGCTTGCTTCGCGGCCTGCTTTGGTTGGGGATATTCGGCCAGCAGTTTGGAAGAGGACATCTTCAGTGTCGGAAAATTCTCCAGTCGCGCTTCCACCGCCTTATCGTCAATCGATTCCGGATTGAGTTGTTTCTCGATCCATTTCGCCAGTCCCAACTGCCGCACGCGTTCGATGTCTCCCGGCCGGGGACCGAACGCCAGGCGGTTCAGCGCGTGGAGAATGGCTTCATCCTCCGAAAGCTCCGTGATCGGCAGGCCCTTCAACACCGCGCTCGGCTTGGGTTTTTTGTCTTTCGCCGCGGCCAGCGCGGGAACATCCAGACAGAGCGATAGGCAGCACGCCACCGCAACCAGTCCGGCCGCCAACGCTCGCGCCGTCAAATGTATACATGTGGGGCTTTTTATTAGTCTTAGGCGTGGCTCATGCAGGCTCATGACTCACTCCTGCCCGATGGACGGTCGAAAATGCACCGATACCTTCATTCTAACCCTCCGTCTGGGAAGAAGTTGCGCTCCTGCAAGCCTCTCTGCCGTATCCCTACGGTGGCCGGAAGTGTAATAATTCCCGCCGCCGGTCGACCGCAGTTTCCCCTTCCGTCTCAAAGGATTATAAGCTCGGTGACCCCGATGCCGCGGTTTCACAAGCTATTCCCTGCGGCGTTGCGCGCGTGGCCAGAGATATACGGTGGGATCCAGTTGCACTTCGTCTTGTGTCCCGCCTGATTCCCGCAGCAGCGCCGGCGCTTGGCGCCCCCTTCACTTCACAAATTCCGGCTGCTCCCCCTTCGACCAGGGATCATACGTCAGCGCGAATTGAATCCGGTCCGGGATGGACGGGTGCGAATAAAACAAAAACTCGTCCACCGGATTTGGCTCCGGGTTCGCCAAGTCCACGTCACCCAGAATCTGAAACGCCTGCGCGGCCACTTGCCCCGAATCCGGTGTCAGGCCGTGCGTGACCTCCAGACCATACTCATCCGCTTGATGTTCGAGGTACCGGCTGAAGGCGCTGGAAATGGGGCTTGCGAGGAAGAAAAAAACCGACAGGAGAAACAGCAGCGCGGGCAGCGACGCCCAATCGTGCACGCCCCGAATCCCCCAGTACGCGCCCCAGTTGGCAAGCATCCAGCCAATCAAGCGGAACCCGAGATAGAAGAACGCAAGCAGGAGCACTCCAAAGAAGGCGATCCCTTTGGGAATGTGTCGCAGGACGTAGTGCCCCATCTCGTGTCCCGCAACGTAGACGATTTGCGGAGTGGTCATCTTCGCGATGGTCGTGTCGAACACCACGATCCGCTTCGATGCGCCGACTCCCGTCACGTACGCGTCCAGCGCAGTCGTCTTTTCTCCGGCGCCCATCCAGAACATCCGCTCCGGCGGAATGTTTTCTCCCGCGCGCTGCACCATCCGCTCGAGGCTCGCCGTCAGCGCGGGGTCCTTCTCCGCCAGCGGCTCGAACTTGTGAAACAGCGGGTCAATGATCAGCGGTTGCAGGAAGACGAGAAATATCCCGATCGGCAATGCGGCAAGCCAAAAATAAAACCACCAGCGCCGCGGGCTCTTGCGTATCACCCCATACAGGATCCAGATGAAAATAATTGCCACGATGATGGAGATGATCTCCCCCTTGGTCCAATCCCAAAACCACGAACCCCATCCCTGCACGGAGATTCCATATGCGCGCGAGACCCAATTCCGGTAAACCTCCGCAGGCAGCTCGAGGATATCGATCGTCAGGACGAGCAGCGGAGAAAACACAACCGCCTGCAAGAATCGTTTCGAGGACATCTGTTCGGCCCAGGTCCGGTATTTCGCGGAGATCTTCCAACGCAGCACGAGCCAAAGCACGACCAAGCCATAGACGACGCTGATCAGAGTGAATCGGAAATGAATCCGGGCGAGATCACGCGCCTTCTTGAACCGCTCCGGCGGCAGCGTGTACTTCGTCACCTTCTGCGGCGGCGCCTGTGGCTGTGCAACCGCTGGAGCCGAAGCCTTTGTCGCGCTGGAAGCAGGCGTCTGCCGCAAAGGAGAAGGTTCAGAGACCGACCGGACTTGAGCCACGGTCACTGAACCCAAGGAAAAAGCGAACACAAGAGCTGCAGATAGAATCCTTACTTCTCTCATTTTGTCTCGCTTGTTGACCGCTGTGCGGTCACCCATAAAGTTGAGGGATGGAGTCCCAAGTCAGAAGTCCGCTCGCCCGAGAATGCCTCTTCCGCAGCCCGCCTACAGAGCCTCGCTTCCGCATCACAGCAGGAGCGGCCGAATGGGGTCGCGCACTCTAAAAGCCTACTGGACGCCGAATTCCAACATCCTCTGCGGCGCCATGTTTCCAGCCGCATCGCCGGCCAAAAGTACGAGCTTATACGCGCCCGGATTCAAGTCCTTCACCGGGACTTTCAATGCCACCGGAATTACCGGATTCCCCTTCTGCAGGTAGGGGCCCGCGTCGACTCTCCCGGAGTTCATCACCTCTTTGTTCGTTGCGCCCTCGAGGATCCGGTAGGCGAACAGAACCGCAGGCGGATTCTCCGATACCTGTTGTGGCTCGTAAA
>QHYP01000132.1 GCA_003224195.1 Acidobacteriota bacterium
CCGAGTTCCACGAAACGATACGGCCGCTTTGATCCGGAAGCGCTGCCCGGAACCAACTTCTCAACATCCTTGATGTGAAGGAAAAGCAGGCGGTCGCGGTATTTCTCGATCGCCTTCGCCGGATCCCCGCCGCCTTGAAAGTAGTGCGCCACGTCGAGTTCCAGTTTGACGTACCGAGGATCGGCCGCCTCAAGAATCTGATCCACTTCGTCCGGACGCTCGCCGAGCGAGCCCATATGATTGTGGTAGCCGAGCGGGATACCCAGGTCCGCGGTGCGCTTCCCGATCTCCGTGATCAGGCGGCCCAGGCGTTGATAATCGGCGGAGGTGATGGGCCGATCCTTTGGCCGTTCATCCGTCACCTGGAGGTAAAGCCCGCCGGCATCTTGAACGAACTTTGCATGCGCCGTGTGCAGCGCAATCTGCTCGGCTTCCACCGCCGGATCAATGCGCACCGATCCGCTCGACAATGCCACGAGCGCCAGCTTGTGCTTATCGAGCAAATCCCGCACTGCGGCGGCGCTGCCGAATTCTTGAATCACGTTCGAGCGCAGCTGAATACCACGGAAGCCGAGTGACGCGATGTCTTCGATGGCGCGAAGGTCTTCGCCGTCCCAAGTGATGGAGGCGTACCCAATCCGAATGTCCGACGGAGCAGGCGAAATCGGCGTGTCGAAGTAGGAGAGGTCCATGGGAGGATAGAGCGGCTCGGGCGCGAGTAACGCGCAGGCTGGCACAGAACCGACCGCCGTCGCCGCCGTGTACGCCCCAATTGCACCCAGAAACTGGCGCCGCGAAATTTCCGACTTCACTTTTGCCCTCCTTGCAACATCAATTCCTTGCGCATGAACCGGGACCCGCACTTCGGGAGACGTGGAAAGAAGCTGACAAGCGGGCCAGAACCTCATCGCCCGCGGTCCGCGCTGGCGCTCGCGACATGCGGCGCTACCCCTTTCTTGTTCCGCGCTTGCTGGACGGCTTCAAGAAACTGTCGAGCGCGTTCAGTGATGCGCGAGTCCATTCCTTCCCGCAGCGCGTGGACGTCCACGAGTTCACCGCCGACACCCAATGCCTCGGCTCCCGCTTCGATGAACGCGGCGGCATTTTGCAGCGAGACTCCGCCCGTCGGAACCAGTTTGATCTGCGGGAGCGGTCCCCTGAGCGACTTGACGTAGCTTGGTCCGCCCACCGCGCTCGCCGGAAAGACTTTCACAAAGTCGGCGCCCGCCGACCAGGCGCGAACAATTTCCGTGGGAGTCAGCGCGCCCGGCATGACGACAACGTCCTGATCTTTGCAGCAGGCGATAGTGTCGAAATCCAACGACGGGCTGACGATAAACTGCGCGCCGGCCCGCACGCACTGTCGCGCCGTCTCGGCGTCGAGAACCGTTCCGGCGCCGATGATTGTTTCGGCGGCGGCTTCGTTGTTCAACTCTTCAATCATGCGGACGGCCCCGGGGACAGTCATGGTAATCTCGATAATGGAAACGCCTCCCTTGCGAATCGCGGCTATCGCCCGCCGGGCCAGGTCTGTGGAATCGGCCCGGACAACGGGAATTATCCCCACGGTCGTAATTTGGCGGGCAATCTCGGATTTGCTGGTTCTCCCCATTTCAGTTTCGCTGACCGCTCAGCGTGCCGCGCGCACGCTCATTCCCTTCATGACCTTTTCGACCTCCGCCAGTGTCGCCATGGTTGTATCTCCGGGCGTCGTCATGGCCAGCGCGCCGTGCGCGGCCCCACATTCGACCGCCCATTGCGGTCCACGATCCATCAGAAAACCATAGATCAAGCCGGAAGCGAAGGAATCTCCGCCGCCAATGCGGTCGTAGATCTCCACATCCTCGCGCATTGTTGAGCAGTAGAATTGTCCGTCGTAGTAGCAGGCGGCGCCCCAATCGTTGCGGGTCGCGCTCTTCGCATTGCGTAGCGTTGTGGCCACGAGCTTCAGATTGGGAAACGTCTTCGCCACTCGCTCCATCATCCGGCGATAGCTCTGCACATCGAGCCGCGAAATGTTTTCGTCCAGTCCTTCCACTTCGAAGCCGAGCGCGGCGGTGAAATCCTCTTCGTTGCCCACCAGCGCGTCCACCTGGGAGACGAGTTCGCGATTCACTTCCATGGCGCGCTTGCGCCCCCCAAAAGACTTCCAGAGCGACTCGCGGTAGTTCAGGTCGTAGGAAATGGCCGTGCCGTGTTCTTTCGCGGTTTGAATGGCTTCTCTCGCCACGAGGGGCGTCGATTCCGATAGAGCGGCAAAAATTCCACCGGTATGAAACCAGCGGGCGCCCTCACGGGCAAAAACTGCTTCCCAATCCACATCACCAGGCTTCAGTTGTGAGACCGCCGTGTGCCCGCGGTCGGAGCATCCAACGGGCGCGCGCAGTCCGAAACCGCGCTCCGTGAAATTCAGCCCATTGCGCACCGCGCGTCCAACTCCGTCGTAGGAAACCCACTTGACGCGGGACTGATCCACGCCACCCTGATAAATGAGATCCTGAATCAGACGTCCAACCGGATTGTCCGCGAGAGCGGTGACCAAAGCCGTATCCATGCCGAAGCATCGCCGCAGGCCGCGCGCGACGTTATATTCGCCTCCGCCCTCCCAAACCCGAAATGTTCGCGTGGTCGCGACGCGACCGTCGCCCGGATCCAGCCGCAACATCACTTCGCCGAGACTCACGAAGTCCCAACGACAGGCGCTCTTAGGTTTGATCTTTAGCGTCGCCATTGCGGCCGATCGCTCAGGAATTCAACTCGCCCACGCCGATTCCGTTCTACAAATGCCCCATATTCTCCACGACCTTAGATCGAAGCGCAAAAGATAAACCGTGACAGAAGCAAAGAATCGGGCGCCTCTTGCTGAACGTCAAGCCGAGCCGGACGCGCGTACGAATGCCTTGGCCTCGTTCGACGAACGGCCCGGCAGTCCCCCGACGAAGCCCATGTACCGTGAGATTTCGCCGCAGATTTCGACGAGAGTTGCCCCGATTTGTTTTTCTTGCTTCACCATGCGCGCGACCGGGCCGGAAACGCTCATCGCCGCAACCGCGCCGCCACGCCCGTCAAATATGGGTGCGCCGACGCAGGCTACGCCAGGCTCGTTTTCTTCGCGATCCAGAGCATAGCCGCGCTGCCGCACGGTTTCGAGCTCCTGCCTCAGCCGGCGAGCCTGGGGCGACGGCAGTTGCCGGAGTAAGGATTCGCGTTCATTCTCCGGGCCGTAGGACATCATGGCCTTTCCCAGTGATGTGGAGGCGACGGGCATGCGGCTGCCGATCATCGCCGACATGCGAAACGTCCGTGAGCTCTCCAGCAGGTCGATGTACAGGACCTCGCCGTTGTGAATCACCGCAAGGTTTATCGTTTCATTGAACTGCCGGTGCAATTGGCGCATGAAGGGCTGGGCAATTTGTTTGACGTCGCGCCGGAAATGCGTGGCGTGCTCGAATAATTTCAGGCCCAACTTGAATCGCTGGCCGTCCGCCGCACGCTCAACGTAGCCTCGCCGCGCCAGCGTATGCAACAACCGGAAGGTCCGGCTTTTGTTTTGCCCGGCGCGTTTGCAAAGTTCGTTGAGGCTGAGGTCTTCGGAGTCTCGAAACACTTCCAGCAAATCGAGCGCGCGGTCCACCGCTTCCACAACG
>QHYP01000133.1 GCA_003224195.1 Acidobacteriota bacterium
CCAATCGGGCAATGCACGATTCCGGCCTTTTCCACGCGGAATTCCACTTTGCCGGCCTTGATTTCTTTGATGGCCCGTGCCACGTCAAACGTCACCGTGCCGGTCTTCGGGTTCGGCATCAGGCCCCGCGGCCCGAGCACCTTGCCCAGTTTGCCCGCGGACTTCATCATGTCCGGCGTGGCGACCACGGCCTCGTAATCCATCCACCCTTCTATGATCTTTTGGACCATGTCCTCGCCGCCGACGAAATCCGCGCCCGCCTCTTGCGCCTCGCGGACTTTCTCACCGCCCGCGATCACCAGCACGCGTACGGATTTGCCGAGCCCGTTCGGCAGCACCACGGTGCCGCGCACGATCTGGTCGGAGTGCTTCGGGTCCACGCCGAGGTTGATGGCCATCTCGACTGTCTCGTTGAATTTCGTGTGATGCGTTTTCTTCAGCAGTTCAGCCGCCTCGAGAAGCTTGTACGGGCGCGGCTCCACTTGCTTGCGCGCCTTCTCAAAGTGCTTTCCCGCTTTCTTCGGCATGATGCGCGACTCCCTCAACCCTCGACGACTTCGATGCCCATGTTCCGCGCTGTTCCCGCTACGGTGCGAACCGCTGCCTCAAGGTTCGTCGTGTTCAGGTCCACCAGTTTGGCCTTGGCGATCTCTTCGACCTGCTTCTTCGTCACCTTGCCCACCTTGTTGCGGTTCGGCTCGGCCGAACCTTTCACAATGCCCGCCGCGCGCTTGAGCAGTTCCGACGCCGGCGGCGTCTTCGTGATGAATGTAAACGTCCGGTCGGTGTAGATCGTCACCAGCACCGGGATAATCATCCCGTCGGGCTCCTTGGACGTCTTGGCGTTGAACTGCTTGCAAAAATCCATGATGTTCACGCCGTGCGGGCCGAGCGCCGTCCCAACCGGCGGCGCCGGCGTTGCCTTCGCGGCCGGCAATTGCAGTTTCACCGTTGTCTGAATCTTCTTCGCCATCTCGCTTCCTCAGAGCTCGCTTTCGCGGCTCGCGCGGCTCATCCGAGCTTCTCGACGCTCACAAAATCCAGCTCCACCGGCGTTGAACGGCCAAAAATCGTGACCGAAACCTTCAGCCTGCTGTGGTCGCTGTCGATCTCTTCCACCGTGCCGTTGAAATTCGCAAAGGGGCCGTCCACGATGCGTACTTGTTCGTTCCGCTCGAAGACGACCTTTGGCTTGGGCCGGTCGGCCGGCGCATGCACGCGGTTGATGATCGCGTCCACTTCTTGTTCGGAGAGCGGCGAAGGGTTCGTCGCCGAGCCCACGAATCCTGTGACGCGCGGCGTCGAGCGCACCACGTGCCACGTATTGTCATCCAGGTCCATCTCCACCAGCACGTAGCCCGGATATTGCATCCGCTCGGAAACAACTTTTTTCCCGCTGCGCACTTCCACCACGTCTTCCATCGGAATCAGCACGCGGCCGATCTTGTCCTGCAAACCGAACGCTGCCACTCGCCCTTCCAGGCTTTCCTTGACTTTCTTCTCAAAGCCCGAATACGTGTGGATGATGTACCACTGCATCGCCATCAATGCCGTTCCCTCTTCCTCGCTTGCCCCAAGGCCCCGGCTTGCCGGGGCCGAACGGTGTCCCTCATCACGCGACAGAATGTCTTACACTCCAAACATCTTCAGGATGTACCTGACCGCGCGCTCCACGCCCAAGTCGACGATCCACAAAAACACTCCGAAAAACGCCACCGCGACGATCACGACGCCCGTGGTCGAGATCACGTCCTCGCGGCTCGGCCAAGTCACCTGCTTCATTTCCACCCGCACTTCGCGCAAAAACTCCCGCGCGTTCTGCACCGAGCCGGAAACCTTCTGTCCAAATTCCGACGGCTCTCGTCCTTCGTTGTTCACCTTTACCGCCTGCGTGGCCATTGCCGCTCTTGCCTCTTCCTCTCGCCCGTTTCGCTCACCGCCGCGCCCTGCAAAACTCTGGCAGGGGAGGAGGGATTCGAACCCCCACTCTCGGTTTTGGAGACCGATGGTCTACCGTTGAACCTACTCCCCTGAATCGCCGCGCTCTTTGCGGCGATTCACCCTGAGGCGTTTTCTGCCGAAGGGTGATGCCGTCCCGACTCCAGGTCTCCCTACTGTTCGACCAATCTCAACTTCGTGGCTAGTGCCCAACTCTTAATCTCCGCTTCTCGTTTTCGCGCCAACCTGTAGTCGGGAAACTTCTCACTCCAAATCAGCTCCACCGGTCTCCGCGCTGCCGTGAATTTCGCTCCCACTCCCCAGTTGTGTTTTTTCACTCGCTCTCTGGGATCGGTTGCAACTCCCGTGTACAGCGTCCCATCCCGGCACCGCACCATGTAGCAAAACCGCTCTTTGGCTTCCTCTTCCACGCTCCCTCGATCCTTCAGCCTGTCGCGCGGCCTCCGGATGACGATCCTCGTCGGATCCTCACTTCACCTCTTTGTGCGGCGTGTGCTTCCGGCACGTATTGCAAAACTTCTTTGTCTCCATCCGGTCGGAATGCTTTTTCCGGTTCTTCGTCGTTGTATAGTTGCGGTTTTTGCACTCCCCGCATTGCAACGTAATGATCTCCCGCATGATCCCGCCCTCTTTTTGCGCTCTGCGCCGCTACTCGAGGATTTCGGTGACGGCGCCGGCGCCCACCGTGTGCCCGCCTTCGCGGATGGCGAAGCGCAAACCCTTCTCCAACGCCACCGGCGTGATCAAAGCGATCTCCGCCGAGATGTTGTCCCCCGGCATCACCATCTCCACCCCCGCCGGCAGCTTCACATCCCCGGTCACGTCCGTCGTACGAAAATAAAACTGCGGCCGGTAGCCGGTGAAAAACGGCGTATGCCGCCCGCCCTCTTCCTTCGTCAATACGTACGCCTCCGCCTTGAACTTCGTGTGCGGCGTGATACTCCCCGGCTTGCACACCACCTGCCCTCGCTCCACCTCGTCCTTCTCCGTCCCCCGCAGCAGCAACCCAATGTTGTCCCCCGCTATCCCTTCGTCCAACAGCTTGCGGAACATCTCCACTCCCGTCACCACCTTCTTCATCGTCGGCCGAAACCCCACGATCTCCACTTCCTCCCCCACCTTCACCTTGCCCCGCTCTATCCGCCCCGTCACCACCGTCCCGCGCCCCGATATCGAAAAAATGTCCTCAATGGGCATGGCAAACGGCTTGTCCACATCCCGCACCGGCAACGGCACCTTCTCGTCCACCGCCTTCATCAACTCCAATATCGACTTCTCCCACTTCTCATCCCCGTTCAACGCCTGCAACGCGCTCCCCCGGATCACCGGAACCGTGTCCCCCGGAAATTGATACGTCTTCAACAGCTCCCGCACCTCCAACTCCACCAACTCCAATAGCTCCGCGTCCTCCACCATGTCGCACTTGTTCAAAAACACCACCACCGCCGGCACCCCCACCTGCCGCGCCAGCAATATGTGCTCCCGCGTCTGCGGCATCGGCCCGTCGGTCGCCGCCACCACCAAAATCGCCCCGTCCATCTGCGCCGCGCCCGTGATCATGTTCTTGATGTAGTCGGCGTGCCCCGGACAATCGATGTGCGCGTAGTGCCGGTTCGCCGTCTCGTACTCCACGTGCGCCACCGCTATCGTGATCCCTCGCTCGCGCTCCTCCGGCGCGTTGTCAATCGTGTCAAACGCCCGGAATTGCACCTTGGGGTTCGACTTCGCCAACACCTTGGTGATGGCCGCCGTCAACGTCGTCTTCCCGTGATCAATGTGCCCAATCGTCCCAATGTTTACGTGCGGCTTCGACCGCTCGAATT
>QHYP01000304.1:0-2522 GCA_003224195.1 Acidobacteriota bacterium
CGCTCGACGCCGACGGCGCCGCCAGCGCCAACATCGGCAATTCCTCGCCCGGCAGCACAGTTCTCGGCTCGCCTTCGGCAGCCGCTTGCGCCACCTCCACGGGTAACCAGACGTGCACGATTACCTGGACCGCAGTCACAGGAGCGGCCAGCTACGACATCTGGATTGGGGACGGTTTCGGTCCCGTGAACGGCGCGTGCGGCTGCTTCGTGCAGCACAACGTCGGCAACGTCACCTCGTTCAACCTGACCACGCTGCCGGCCGGAGCCTCGGTGGCGAACTTCACGAATGCGGGGCTCTGGAAGCTCAAACCCGCGGGGCAGTTGCAGCTTGTCGGCGAAAACATTTCCGCGGCGCCGCGCGCCGAGCAGAACGTTTTTCTTCCCGGCGTGCTGACTTCCGCCTGGACCGGAGCCACCTGGACGCTTGATAAGGCCGTCACCGTTACGCGCGTGGAGGTCCAGGCAAAAACCGCGCCGAGCGGGTGCACCACCAACGCCGTCGTGCGCTTGACGGACGGAACGACACCCATCAACGTCACGATCGATTACCCAGAATTATGCCGCCGGTTCGGCCATCACTGTGGCCGTGCAGACGGCCGCGGCCGGCTGCGCCACCAGCCCCGCCGACGCCAACGTCGTCGTGCAATATCGCATGCAGTAGGGCACGATTCACAGGCGCGCTCGAATTCCTCGTTTCGCTCGGAATGACATTCGTGTAGGGGCACGATATATCGTGCCCCTACAGCTCGTGCAAAGACTGAACAAATGAACTGTGGAGAAGACAATGAGTAGTGATACTGCTGTTCTGGTGAGCATTTCCCAGGAAATCTGGCCGCCGCGCCACCGCACCTATTTCGGTTCGCTCCAAATCCAGTCGTCCGCGCCCGGCGAGCCCTATGCCGTCACGCGCATTCGCGGCTGCACGGGGGTGATCGATCTCGGCGACAAGCGCACCATGGAATTCGCCATCTCCGCGCGCGAAATCGCCGACGATCTGGCGCGCGAGCTGAACGGCGATTCGGGGGAGGGAAGTTTCCACGGCGTGTTTGTGGCCGCGGGCGATTCGCCCACCGATGCCGAGCTCGCCGACGCGCGCCGCCGCCTGCGCGAATTCCAGGAGAAGCTCGTCGCCGCCGCCGATCTCGAGTGGGAGCGTTCGCACAATCCCATGTTCATCACCGATCTCGAGCGCCGCGCCGCGCGCCAGCTCAGCCTGGAAAAGCCCTGGCTCTACGACCCCAAGCCCACCATCGAATGTCCCGTCTGCGCGGAGCGCATCAAGCCCGGCGTGGCCGTCTGCCGCGCCTGCGGCGCCATCCTCGACCGCGAAAAAGCCGCTCGCTTCGGCCTCGCCCG
Organism: Acidobacteriota bacterium; assembly: GCA_003224195.1. Classification (GTDB taxonomy): domain Bacteria; phylum Acidobacteriota; class Terriglobia; order Acidiferrales; family UBA7541; genus Acidiferrum. The sequence goes on from QHYP01000304.1 coordinate 1,359, forward strand.
CTCCCCCCGAAAAGAACGCCCGCGGAACGCGGAGCCTCAAGCCGAAGCGGAGAAATGAAGCCGGGAACTAATTTGTAGGGGCACGATATATCGTGCCCCTACAAGCCCTACGAGTGTCACCGTAGCCGTCATCCGCGAAGCAAACGAAAAGCCCGGAAGTTTCCGCCATGACCACCGCAGGCTCTTTCGACGCGCCCATCGAGATTTTCGGCGGGCTGGTGACCGATGTGTCTCCCGCCGATCTGCCGCACGGCGTTTCGCCCGATTGCCAGGACGTCGTCTTCAGCGACGGCGGCGTGAAGACGCGGCCCGGCCTGCAGACGCTCTTCGGCCCGCTCGCGGGAAATCCCACCGTCAACTACCTCAAGACCTACGTCACGCTGAACCAAACGTTGCGCACGCTGGTCCTCGATGCGAACGGCAATCTCTACAAAGAGACCACGCCGGGCACGCTGGCGAGCGTCGCTGCGGGCCTCGCGCCAAATGCGTACGCGAATTCGACCACGCTCTTCGGCCGCGAATACATCGCCACGAGCGACGGCAAAGTGGGCAACGACCTGCCGCGCCAATTCGACGACGCGAATTTCGATCGTCGCGAACATATCGAGCATCACGCGCAGCGCGAACGTCGTCACCGTCACGACGCAGGTCGCGCACAATCTCCTCTCCGCCGACCAGGTCGTCATCGCCGGCGTCACCGGAGGCGCCACTTCCTTCAACGGCACGTTCCCCGTCGCCGGCGTCACCGACTCCACGCATTTCACTTACAACCAGACCGCCCCGAACGAATCCGGCGCGAACTCGACCGGCACCGCCGCGCCCGCAGGCAACATCCCCGCGGGCGTGCATCAAGTGGCCGTGATTTTCCAGACGCGCCAGGGTTTTCAGACCGCGCTCTCGCCGGGCGTCAGTTGGACCGCGGCCGGCGGCCGCCGCGTGCAACTGAGCGGCATCCCCACGGGGCCGTCGAACGTCGTGGCGCGCATCGTGTGCTTCACCGGCGCGGGTGGCGCGAGCTTTTTCTTCGTCGGCGCGGGCTCCACGCTGCCGAAGGGCAACATGATCCTCGCGGACAACACCACGACTGCCGCGATCTTCGATTTCAGCGACGCCATTCTTCTCGCCGGCACCAACGTGGACAATCGCGCCACGCTCATCGAGCTG
>QHYP01000304.1:2661-7708 GCA_003224195.1 Acidobacteriota bacterium
CTCGGCTGGACGCCCGATCCCGTCTATGCGCCCGGCGGCGGCGACGAAGAGAGTTTCGTCGTGTGGGGCGCGGCGTATTCCATCGTCGGCAACGGCGTCACCACCATCCGCGGCCTCATCACGCAGAGCGCCGTGCAGGACACGCTGAGCGTCCCGCGCATTCAGCCGAACACGGACTACACCGTGCGGGCACGCTGCGCGCGCAATGCCCAGCTCGTCCAGGGCACACTGCACATCCATCTCTACAGTCCGAGCGGCCCCATCAACACCACCGGCATTCAGCTCACCGCCGCGCAGCTCACCACCTCCTACGTCGAATACACCGCACAGCTCACCACGCCGCTTGCGACAATCCCGAGCGATCTGGTCCTGCGCGTCTATGCCGATGGCACGCCGAATCAAAACGGCACGTTTTACGTCGATGGCATCGAGATTTATCCGACCCTCCGGCCGGTCAACGCCTCGCTCGTCCGCGCCAGCCGCGTCGAGGACCCGGAAAGCTATGACGGCGTCAACGGTCTGCTCAGCGTGGCGGAAAACAACGGCCAGGCCATCCGCGCGGCGTTCAAGCTGCGCGAGCGGCTCTATTTCGTGAAAGAGCATTCGCTCTTCGTCACGCAGGACGACGGCACGAACGAGCCCGCGCTGTGGTCCATCGCCGAAGTCTCGCGGCGCGTGGGCACACCGTCCGTGCGCGGCGTGGCCGTGGGCGAAGATTGGGCGGTCATCGCGCACCGCTCCGGGCTGTTTCTCTTTTGGGGCGGCGCACCGGTGAAAATTTCACAGGAGATTCAGCCGCTCTGGAATCAGATCAATTGGCAATACGGCCACACGCTCTGGGTCACCGTGGATCCCAAGGAGCGCCGCATTTACGTCGGCGCGCCGTTCGGCGCGGCTACCTCGCCGAACAAGGTGCTGATGCTCGATTACCGCGACCTCGATTCGGCGGAGATGATCGCCTCGCGCTCGCCCATCAACATTACTTACACGGGACGCAAGACCGCTACCGATCTTTCCCGCAAATGGTCGCCGTGGACCATCGCGGCAAATTCCTGCGCGGTCCTCGAGCGCAGCGACGGCACGGCCATGGTTGCGTTTGGCGGCGGAGTTCCCGGCGTGGGCGGCGGGGCGGCTACCGGTAAAATCTATCGGCTCGCCGACGGACAATTCTCCGACGATGGCGCGGCCATCCCCAGCTACTACACGACGCACTACTTTCCCGAGCGCCAGGTCGAGCAGCAGCTCGAGCTCGGCGCGCACCGCAAACTTTTCACCTACCTGACGATGTTCGTGGAAGGCGCGGGCTCGCTCGCCCTGACCACGTTCAGCGACGCAACGAGCGTGCCGCAAGCGCAGCAGCCTTTACCTCTCAGCTCGCCGCCGTCGAAGGATCTCGAGCTGCCGATCAACGTTTCCGCGGAGCGCGTGGCGTTTCAGGTGGGCACCAGCGCGGTGGGCGCGTGGTTCCGCTTGCAGCGCTTCATCCCGTCCTTGCGCGTGAACCCCTGGTCGCCCGTCCGCGGCATGAACTGACCATGAGCTTGCGCCTTGCTCGCTTGGAGCCATTTTTCGGAAAGCGATTGGTGGAACAAGCCAGCCCGCTTATAATGTGAGCGTGAGGAGTCTAACCCTTCCGATTGTCGTCGAAGCGGATTCAGACGGCTACTTCGTCTCCTGTCCGGCACTGCAAGGCTGCTATAGCCAGGGAGACACGTACGAAGAGGCCGTCGAAAACATCAAGGACGCCATTCGTCTGCACATCGAAGATCGCCTCGCCGCCGGTGAAGAAATTTCTGAAAACGTTTCCGTAAGCCTCTCCACCGTTGAAGTCGCAGTCTGATGCCCAGGCTTCCGCGCCTGACCGCCAGACAGATCATCGCCGTGCTGGAGAAGGTGGGTTTTTCTCTCGCCAGACAGAGCGGCAGTCACATGATCTTCAAGAATTCGGCCGGCAAGCGCGCCACCGTGCCATATCACGTTTCAAAGACTCTCCACCCAAAGGTTCTGAAGAGCATCCTTCGTGATGCGGACTTGAGCACGGAGGATCTCGAAAAACTGCTGTGAGTCCGTGCGCGTGAATCCCCGGGCCCCCGTCCGCGGAGTGAATTAGTCATGCTGACCGTAGCGCAACTCGCGCCGATCAAGGACCGCGATCCGTATCTCTATGAGACGCTGACGAAGATTGTCGCCGCGGTGAACGCCGCCGGGCGGCGCGCGGGCTTCGATCCCAGCAACCCGCTGCCCGCGCCGCAGCCTATCGCCTCGCTCGCCGTGCAGGCCTCGAACGGCTGGTTCGACCTGACGATCAGCGATCCCTCCGACGCGCGCCCCGGGCTTTTCTATTTCGCGGAGTCGGATACCACGCCCGCGTTTGCCGCCCCGCGCGTCTATTTCCTGGGCGCGTCGCGGAATCATTACGTGCAGCTCGGCAATCAGACGCTCTACTGGCGCGCCTATTCGCAATACATCGGCTCGAATCCATCGCCGCCGGTCAGTTTCGGCACGCCGCCCATCGCCGTCGCGGGCGGCGGTTCGTCGGGGCCGGCCCCGTTGCCTTCCGCGGGAAGCGGAGTCCTGCCCCGCGGCATCGTGCGCGGTGGCAACGGCTTCGGCATTCTCGGCGGCTCGCGCGCGCAACGCAATTCGGTGTTGTAGCGGCGGGTTTATTCCGCAAGTGGGCCCGCAAGTTGCCAAAACCCGGAGAAACCCCCGCGGTCTAAAGACCGCGGCTACAGCATTTCATCTTGGACGCCAAGGAGCAGGCCAGAGTAATTCATTGGGATCTCCGGAAAAGTCGATGAAATCAGGTATAAGAGGAGGTTCTCCGAGCTTCGCATAGTGCCTGTAGCTGGACCACCTCCAATCCTGCGCCTGCCGAACGAATCCGGCAGCAACTGCATTTCGATGAATGTAGTTCAGCTTTTCACCAAAATCACGCGCCCGCCTGCAAATGAAATCGAAATAACTGTGCTGCCAGATCGGCCCGCGCGTATGTCTGCTTTTGGCCAGGCCAAATCCAGTCTTGGACTTCAAGTCGCGCAGGATACGCACGAGAGACACGCTTCTCGGCCAGAGAAGCAGGTGGGCGTGGTCGGGCATGATGATATAGGCAAAAAGCGCGAAATCATCGGGCCCCCTGAGTTCACTTAATGTTTCAAGTACCAGATCACGTTCTGCCTCCGAGAGTGCCCGGACTCCACGCTCGAGGTTAAAGGTGACGAAGAAAATACGGTCGAGGTCCTCGATGCGTCGGAGGCGAGTCACGACAGGATTCTACTCGAATGGCAGGGATTTTTTGCTGTAGCCGCCCTCTTTAGAGGGCGGGGTTGCCAAAACCCAGTTGCCATAGCGCAGGGTTTCCGCAACCCAGACATCTGAGAAAACATGCAAGAGACCTTCAGCATTCTCGGCGGCTCGCGTGCGCAACGCAATTTGGTGTTGTAGCTCAGGCCTTGAGGCCTGAGGGTTTTTCTTCGCCGCATGCGCCACCGGATACGGCTCGGAAAATCCTCACCCCTAAAGGGGTGAGCTACATTCTCGAAGGAGATCGGCATGCCCACACTCAGCAATAACGCATCATGGGATTTTGCGCCGAACGACCACGTCACGGCCACCATCGTCGCCACGTTCGATCAGCAGGACACGCAAGACTCCGCGCCGGTCGCGAGCGCCTTGGCCGCCATCCAGTCGCGCATCAGCGGCACAAACATCACCGCGGCGCAGTCCGACCCGGCCACCATCACCATCAGCATCACGATCTGAGACGGCGCGACCCGAAGTACATGCTCGTACGCGAATACACGCCGCATGATCTGGACGCGCTCCGCGCCATTCACGTCGCGCAAGGCTTCGACTACGCGTTCCCGGATCTCAGCAATCCGTTGTTTGTTAGCAAGCTTGTCCTCGAAGAAGTGAATGTAGGGGCACGTCTCGCTTCGAGCGAGCCAAAAGCTCGACTCGTGCCCCTACAGCAACTCAGTCCATCCCGCATCCTCGGCGCGGCCTTTCTGCGCCTCACCGCGGAAGCCTATCTCCTGCTCGACCCGCGCGCGGGCACGCCGCGCGATCGCTGGAACGCGCTGCTCGCGCTGCGCGCCGCCGCGGAGCGCGATGCCTGGCAGCGCGGCCTCGAAGACGTCCACGCCTGGCTCCCGCCGCGCGTCGCTGCGCGCTTCGGACGCCGCCTCGAGCGCCTCGGCTGGCGCCGCGACGACGCCTGGACGCCCTACTGCAAGAAGCTCGAAGCTGGAAACTAGAAATTAGAAGCTGGGAGGAAAAGGCTCATGTCCCGCGCACAGACGGCAACGCAAAGAGCATCGGATCAGGAGCGCGCGCAGCTCGACGCGTTGAACCAGCAATTTCTCGGGCAGCGCTCGCAGCTCGGCAATCTGCTCCTGCCGCAGTATCAGTCCATCCTGCAGAATCCCGGCTACAGCGGCGCCGAAAAAGCGGCCATCACCGGGCAATCGCAGGGCGCGCTCTCGAGCGCCTTCGACGCGCTCCAGCAGGCCGCGCAAAACCGCCTGGCGCGCACGCGCAACGCCGACGAGCTGGCGCGGCAAAAGGGCAGGGAAGAGGCCGGCGTCGCGCAGCAGAACCAGGTCAACTTCGCCAACACCGCGTTCAATCGCCAGCTCGCCGCGCTGCAAGGCTTGAGCGGGCTATACGGCGTGGACACGAATCTCCTCGCGCGCACCCTCGGCCTGCCCGCCGAACTGCTGAATGTTCGCGCCAACGCCTCGCGTCCCGGCGGCGGATTTTTCTCTTCGCTGGGCTCTTCGCTCGGCTCGAGCCTCGGCGGCACCCTCGGCAGTCTCCCGGGCCTCTACTTCTGAGGGGACTTCACGTATGCGTTCACCCTCTGCTGCTTCAACCTATGCTAAGATTGCCGTAGAGTTGACCTTCCGAGAGTGCTCACATGGCCGCGCTGGAAACAGAACGTAGGTACCTGGATTCTCACCGCGATGAGCTGCTTAAGCAGTATGGTGATAAGTTTCTCGTCATTTCAGGAGAGCAGGTCACAGGCGCTTTTGATACGCTGGAAAAA
>QHYP01000305.1:0-3773 GCA_003224195.1 Acidobacteriota bacterium
GTCGGGGTTATGTTGGCAGCCATGGTGGCGGTTTGGCCCTTTGCCGAGCTGCCGTACGCTGATGACTGGGCATACTCTTACATGGCCCTCCGGTTGGCGCGAACTGGGCAGCTTGTCTACAACGGTTGGGAATCCGCTATGCTCATTCCGCACACCTATTGGGGGGCGCTATTCATTCGGCTCTTCGGGTTTTCGTTTAGCTGCCTCCGCATGAGCACGCTGCCTTTTGCAGCCGGTTCGGCAGGCATGTGCTATCCGGTGATGCGCCGGCTGGGGCTCGAACCGTCTGCCGCGGTCTTGGGGACTCTACTCGTGACCCTTTCGCCTGTATTCCTGCCCGTCTCCGTCTCGTTTATGTCAGACGTTCCGTCTGTCTTTTTTACGCTCTTGTCGATCTATGCGCTCATGCATGCGGCCGCGAACTCGGCTCCCGTTTCCGAGTCCCGCGAAGCGTTTAGGCCGGAGCGCAGTGCATGGCTGTGGCTCGCCGTTGGAGTTCTAAGCGGTTTTCTGGGTGGCATAGACCGCCAGGTGGTCTGGCTCGTTCCCCTACTCGTTCTGCCTTATCTCGCCTGGCTGCGGCGCCGTCGCCAGGAATTCGTCGTGGTTGCACTCGGCTCGTGGGTTGTCGTAGTTGTGGGAATTGTTGTCATGACAGGATGGTTCAATCGCCAACCCTTCACCCTTTATCAGTTCCCTTTACTTGGTGAGGTGCGCTTGGCGATAAGCAAGCCCGCCCTTGAGCTGAACATGGCCGCGCGCACTGGTCTGATGATGCTCTTCCTCGTGCTGCCGGCGGCCGTGCCGCTTGTGATCTCGGCCGCAATCGCAACGCTGCGCGGCACTCGCTCGAGGAAAGTGTTGGTCGGCACTCTGCTCGCAGCATTGAGTGTTGCTCTCTTGATCCATCCCAGCCTGGCCAGTATCCCTTGGATTGCGAGCAGCCTGAATTGGGAAGGGATCAACGGGACGGCGGCATTGCCTGGTCGCCCGGTCGTCCTGATAAGGCCCGTCCGCGTCATCGCGGCCGTCAGTGTGTACGTCGCAGCGGCCCTGATTGTGAGCGAGCTTTGGGACCGGCGCAATCGTCTCAGCCGTGTCCTCCATTTCTTCGTCGAACCGCCGGAAAGCCAGTTTTGTCTCGCCGCCATGTCCCTCTTTGGCGCTGGATTCATGGCTCTGATGATGATCCGTGCCGCTCGAATCGATATCTTCGACCGTTATTTTCTGCCTGCGATCCCATGGCTCGCCGCCCTACCTCTTCTGTGGCATCAATCCACACGCTCCCAAGCAGGCAGGCAGCCGCGCGCGATGTTTGCCGCATGGGCTCTGCTTGCGCTTTACGGGCTTTACGGGATTGCCAGCACGCAAGACCTTATGGCTCTTGCCCGGGCGCGAGCCGGTGCGGCGGCACGGCTCGAAGCCGCTGGTGTGCGGCGCACCGCCATCGATGCCGGTTTTGAATACGACGGATGGACCGAGTTACTTGGCGGAGGCCACGCGAACCATCGCTTCGTTCTCAATCCTCCGGGTGCGTTTCATCGTGAACTTGGACTGTTTCCCAGCGTGAAGCCTGTTTACCGCTTGGAGTATGCGCCTGCGGCAGACAGCGTCGCGACCCCGTTCGGCTCAGTACCGTATGTTTCTTTGTTGCCGCCGTTTCGGAAGCAGGTTTGCATGGACCGCATCGTCCATCCCTAATGCCGCGCTTTTCGCCATGACGCATGAAGACCTGCCCGAAAGTTCGATGAAGATTCTTATGGCCGTCTGTGCTCCCAAGGGGCGCGAGGGGGGCGCCGCGGGCATTATGATGAACTATGCCGAGGCTCTTGAAAAGCGCGGCCACAGAGTTACGAGTCTTTTTCTGGAGGATTTGCTCTCGCAAGGAGAGCGCACCGGGCGGTTCGCCGAAATGCGGTTTGCTTCCCGTCTTGCGCGCCACATCCAGGTGCGCCCTAATGAATATTCGCTCGTCAATCTTCAGGCTCCGGCTGGATTTCTCTACGGCCTGCGGCGCCGTTTTTCGGCTGCCCCAGGTCCGGCCTACGTGACGACGCTGCCTGGGCTACAGGAAAACGTCGTTTACGCGATGAAGCGCGAACACAAAAAGGGCCGCGCGTGGCATTTTTCGCTGAAGAACCGCTTTTGGCATCGCGTGTACCACCAGCCGCGTTTTGAGTGGTCGGTCCGAACGGCCGACGCCGCGAATTGCTATTGCCGGGACGCATGGGTCATGCTGCGGTTGAGATACGATCTCGACGACGACCGCGTCGCCTATATACCGAACGGGGTTTCCGGGAAATTTTTCATTGACAGGGACTACCATCGCACAGGGCCGTTGCGGCTTCTCTACGCTGGCACGTGGCTAGACCAGCGGGGCATCTTTTACCTGCGGGATGCTCTGTCACCAGTTTTCGCGAAGCATCCCGATGTGCGCTTCACCTTCGCAGGTCCGGGTGTTCCACCCGCCGAGATTCGCGGATTTTTCGGAGAGGCGCTTGCTGGCCGGATCGACATTCTGGAAAAGGTCTCCTGGGAAAACATGCCACAACTATACGCCGAGCACGATATTCTGGTTTTTCCTTCGCTTTTGGAGGGACAGCCTTGCGTGATCTTGGAGGCGATGGCCAGCGGCATGCCCGTGGTCACTTCGGAGACATGTGGAATGGTGGACGTTATTGACCACGGAAAAGACGGTTTGTTAATTCCTCCCGCAGACTCCGCCGCGCTTGAGAATGCGATAATCCAGTTGTGCGAATCGCCGGAATTACGAGAAAAGATTGGCCGGGCCGCGCAGGCTCGCATGATGGGGCGCACGTGGGAGCAGGCGGCTTGGCGTCTCGAGAAGCTCTTTGAACGAACCATCGAGCGAACGGCCGGGGGAAACCGGTGAGTCCGTCTTGGGCAAGAACCATGCGGCGGGATTGGGATGAGCGCGCCCGGAAGAATGCAGGCATGGCTCTAAAGGTACTGTTCCAAGGACTGGCCCGTTGGCGATGGATCCGCCGCCTGTATGCGGCGCTGAGCGGCGCGCCAATGGTGGGCTCGCATCTGCGGCGCCTTGCGCTGCGCATGTTCCCGCCCAGGGCACTTGTCTGGACCCACATTTCCAGCGGTCCGGGGAAGGGACTGTGGGTTCATCTCGACCCGCGCTTCGAGATGGATTACGCGAAGGGAAACTATGAGGCGTCAATCCAGCGGGCGCTGTCCTCGCACCTGCGGCCCGGTTCCGTGTTCTACGACGTTGGCGCGCATATCGGTATTCTGAGCCTGCTCGCTGCTCGGCTTGTAGGCCCGGCAGGCTCCGTGTTCTCGTTCGAAGCCGATCCAGCCAACGCCGAACGGATCGAGGAGCACGTGCGCCGGAACGAGTTTCGGCAGATTCATATAGTGCCGCGGGCCGTTTGGCGCACCGCCGGGCGGCTGCGCTTCGAACGTGCGTCAGCGCAATCGAGCCGCAATCAGGGTGTTATCACAACGGAGCCGGCGGCCAGTACGGCCAACACCATTGAAGTCAAAGCGATCGCTTTAGACGATTTTTCTCGCGGGCATCTCCCACCGACCCTGATTAAGATTGACGTCGAAGGCGCTGAGGCTGACGTTTTGGGAGGCAGCGAAGAGGTATTTGCTTCAGCAAGACCAGTCCTGATCTGTGAGATACACCACGAACGCGCTGCGGAAGAGGTGACGCAATGGCTTCGCGAGCGGGGCTACACCTTCGAATGGTTCACGGATATTCTCCGGTTTCCCCGGCACTTGTTGGCAAGGCATGC
>QHYP01000305.1:3874-4334 GCA_003224195.1 Acidobacteriota bacterium
CGGCCAGCCCAGCGGAACATCCACGGAACCGTAGCGCAAGAAAACAGAGCCATCGTTGCCGCCACCCGTCACACCGGACTGCGCGGGAATTTTGTTTTCGCGGGCGAGCCGCACGACGCGGTCTACGTAGTCACGGCGCGTGATGTTCGAATTGTCCACCGCGCGCACGACGAAGCCCTTTCCGATTTCCGCGTCGGCGAAGCGCTTGGACTCGAGCGGCGAATCCGAGCTGACAAACGTGTCGATGGCGAAGACGAAATCGGGCGCGCGGCCCTGTTCCGCCAGGCGCTGGGCGGCTGCAGCGGCGCCTTTCAGGCCGACTTCCTCTTCGGTGGACCAGATAAACGTGACGTCGCGGCCGGGCAGCGCGGGCCCGAGCGTTCTGACTGCTTCGATCAGCGCGGCGCAGCCCACGCGATCGTCAAAGCTGCGTCCGTTTGCGCGCGTGCCGAGGAGTGGC
>QHYP01000108.1 GCA_003224195.1 Acidobacteriota bacterium
TTCAACAGTATCGTCGTGGCAACAACCAGGGCCACGGCGGCGAGCAATTGATTTGAAATCCCGAACAGCGGCCAAAGCGAATTGATCCCGCCGAGCGGATCCACGACTCCCTGATAGAGGAAATAGCCCCACGCCGCGACAATCAATCCGCTGGAAAACAGGATCCCCGGCGTCCAGCCGGAACGGGCAAACGGTTTCCAGACCCGCCCGCCCAATTCCTGGATCATGAACCGGCCCACGCGCGTCCCCGCGTCGAGCACGGTGAGAATGAACAGCGCTTCAAACATAATCGCGAAGTGGTACCAGATGCTCAGCAGGCGCGGCCCGCCGATGGTGCTGGAAAAAATTTGCGCCATACCCACCGCCAGCGACGGCGCGCCGCCAGCGCGGTTCAGCAGCGTTCGCTCGCCCACGGCGCGCGCCAGGTCGTGCATGGTTTGCGCATCGAGCGCGAAGCCCCAGCCGCTGATGGTCCGCGCCGCCGCTTCCGCCGAGGCGCCCACGATCCCGGCCGGGCCGTTAATTGCAAAATAAACGCCCGGCGCCATCGCGCACGCCGCCACCATGGCCATCACACCGACGAATGACTCCATCAGCATCGCGCCGTAGCCGATCATTCGCGCGTGACCTTCGTGAAGAATCATCTTCGGCGTCGTCCCGGACGAAATGAGCGAATGGAAGCCGCTGACGGCTCCGCAGGCGATGGTGATGAAGCAGAACGGGAAAATCTTCCCGGCAAAGACAGGGCCGCTGCCGTCCACGAAGCGCGTGAGGGCCGGCATCTGGATCGTGGGACGCACCAGCAGGATGCCGCCGGCCAGCGCGAAAATCGCTCCGACTTTGATGAAGGCGCTCAGGTAATCGCGCGGCGCGAGCAGGAGCCACACCGGCAGTGCCGAAGCCGCAAAGCCATACGCGATGATTGAGATGGCCAGCGCTGGGCCGCTCAGAGTGAACACGCGCGTCCATGACGGCGCAGCCGCCACCCATTGCCCCGCGACGACGACAAACACAATCATCACGATGCCCAGCAGCGAGGCTTCAAGCACGCGCCCGGGCCGCCAATAGCGCAGATAAACCCCCATCAGCAGCGCAATCGGCACGGTCATCGCGAGCGTAAACGCCGCCCAGGGCGAGTCCTTGAGCGCGTTTACGACCACGAGCCCGACGACGGCGAGCAGAATAACCATGATCGCCAGCACCGCAAGCTGCGCCAGAAAGCCTCCGCGCCGGCTCACCTCTTCCCTGGCCATCTGGCCGAGAGACTTTCCATCGCGCCGCATGGAGCAGAACAAAATGACAAAATCCTGCACGCACCCGCCGAGCACCGCCCCGGCAATCAGCCAGAGGGTGCCCGGCAAGTAGCCGAATTGCGCCGCGAGGGTTGGGCCGACGAGCGGTCCGGGGCCCGCGATGGCCGCAAAGTGATGACCGAGCAAAACCCATTTGTTTGTGGGCACAAAATCGCGGCCGTCATCGCGGCGCTCCGCCGGCGTGGCGCGCGTGTTATCCAGGGCAAACACACGCGCGGCAAGAAACGCGGAGTAAAACCGGAACGCAACCAGGAAGCAGCATGCCGCGGCCAGCACGAACCATGTAGCATTGAGCGGCTCGACGCGGTTCAGCGCGATGGTGGAGAGCGCAACTGCGCCCAGCAGCGAGATCGCGACCCAGATCGCGATATGGAGAAAACGCTTCACTGCGTCACGCTCCTGCGCAGAAACAACGCGCGGAATCGTATGCGAGTGAGGCAATAGCGTCAATCGTCAAGCGGCCGGGGCGGGGCGTGACGCTCGCTCCCTTCCGCATCCGGCGCAGAATTTCTGCCGCCCTTCTGCGATTTCCGGCTAGAATGCACGCCGTTGCTTGCAACATTTGTTTCCAGGGAGCTTCCGATGCGCCCATGCGCGGCCCGGCGTCCCCGCCAAATCTTCTGGATGGTTGCGGCTCTTTCTTTGCCGCTGTGCCTTCGCGCACAGGAGAAAAAGGAAGAGTTGCCCCGCCCGAAGACGCTCGAAGAGTTGCAGCAGGCGATGAAGGGCGTCCTCGAGAAAAATCACGTTCCGGGTGCGGGCGTGGCGCTGGTGTCCAATGGAACGCTATTGTGGTGCGGAGGATTCGGCAAGGCCGACCTCGCCGCGAATCGGGACATCACCTGCGACACCGAGTTTCGCGTCGGCTCGATCAGCAAGACCTTCGTCGTGCTTGCGCTTTTGAAGCTTCAGGACGATGGCAAGATCAACCTTTACGCCCGGGTCCGAGACCTCGCTCCAGAAATCCCCATGACGAACCGGTGGGACGCCACAAATCCTGTGCGCGTCGTGAACCTCCTCGAGCACACCGCGGGTTTCGACGACATGTCTTTCAGTGAGGTCTATAACCGCAAGGATGCCTGGAACTATCCCCTGCTGAGAGTTTTTCAGGACCATCCCGGCCCGCAGAACGTGCGTTGGCCGCCGGGCACGCGCTTTTCTTACTCCAATCCCGGCTATGGCGTTGCCGGTTATTTGATCGAAAAAGCCTCCCGCCGGCCCTTCGACCAGTACATTCAGGAAAACGTCCTGGCGCCGCTCGGGATCGCGCGGGGCGATTTTCGCATGACGGAGGCGAACCGGCCGTTCCTGGCGCAAGGCTACGAAGACAATCCCTCTCGCGTGGTCCCTTATAAGAACATCTATCTGCGTCCCGCGGGCGATATGAAAGCATCTCCCGGCGAACTCGCAAAGCTCGTGCAGTTCTTTCTCCAGCGCGGAAGAGTCGCGGACGTCACGCTCTTCAAGCCTGAAGCGATCGCGCGCATGGAGTATCCCGAAACGCCCGCTTCGGCAAAGCATAGCCTGCGCCTCGGCTACGGCCTCGCAAATTACACGGAGCTGGATGGTGGCGTCGTCACGCATGGCCACGACGGTGGAATTGACGGCTTCATCTCGACCTACCGCTACATGCCGGAGCAGAACTGGGGCTACGTCGTTCTCCTGAACAGCACCGTCTCCTTCAAAGCGCTCCAGAACATGAACCGGCTAGCGATCGATTTTCTCTCCAAGGATTTTCCGAAGCCGCAGCAACCTGTAATCAATCTGTCCGCCAGGGACCTCGATAAATTCACAGGTTATTACGCGCCGCGTGCGCCGCGCGATCAGTTGTTTGCTTTCATGGAGGAACTCTCCGGCGGCACCCGCGTCCGCGTGCAAAACGGTCAACTCGTCGTCTCCGGACTTTTCGACAAGCCCGAACCGCTGCTGCCCGTCGGCAAAGGTCTGTTTCGAGGACAGAAGGAGCCCGAAGCCAGCACGATTTTCTTCACCGACGACACAGGACGCATGTGCCTCACCGGCGCTGGAATGGACGGCATTTCTTATGGCGAGCGCGTCTTTCCCGTGTGGCCCTATCTGCGCCTCGCCCTCCTCGCGCTGTGTTTTGCGCTCATGATTACTTCCATTCTTTTCGCTGTGGTGTGGGGCCTGCGAAAACTCTTTGGCGGCATGAAGGACGTCAAGCACCTTTCGGTTCGCGTCGCGCCCCTTATTGCCATCCTGTGCCTCGCCGCCGCCATATTTGGTTTCACCAAAGCCGTCGGCAATCCAGGAGTGGTCAACGGGTGGTCCGTCCTTGTTTGGCTGGGGACTTCTTTTTTTGCCGTGCTATCGGCGGTGGGGCTTGCCCTGGCGCTCTTCGTGCCTCGCGAAGAGATTCACCGCGGCGTGCGGATGCACTCGCTGTTGGTATCGCTGTCCTGCTGTATCGTCACTCTTTTCATGGCCTCTTGGCACCTGCTCGGACTCCGCCTCTGGGCGCCCTGAGCCTTACTCTCTCAGCGACGTAAACCGAACAAGGGGAAACAGTTCGCGGAACACCTTTGTGACTTCGCCGGGAAAAGCTGCGCGCGCGGCCCCGGCGGGCGTCAGCTTCTTGCGCACGATCCAGCCTTGAACTTTTTTCCACTCGTCCGCCGCAACCGGCCATCCTTCGTGCTTCGTCCATTCGTTCTTCTCCGCAGAATACCAGTAGCTCTCATACGCGCGGGAGAGCCGCTTCTTCTGCTGCGCGAGCCAGCGCGGATTCCCGTTCAATCTTGGTTCGGCAAGCAGCGCCAGCGCGGACGTTTTCCGTGCGCCGCCCGAATAGATTCGAAAACCAGCCGTAACGCTGTCCGCCGATAGACCGACATAGAGCTGTCCCGCTTCGCCGCCGGAAAACACCGCCGGGAACTTCAGATACATCTGCGCGCGGTACGGCGTCTTGTCTTTGGCGAAGCGGATGTCCCGGTTGATGCGCGAGAAATTCGCGCCCGTCCGTCCACTGGTGTCGAAATTCATGTCGAGCGAAAGCACGCTCTGGGAAAGCTCCTGCAGCAACCGCCGGAACGGCGCCACGACGTGCTCCTGATAACGCTCGCGGTTCGCGTCCATCCACTCCTTGCGGTTGTGGCGCGCCAGCTCGCGGAAAAAACGGAAGGTCTCTCGCGTGAAGATCGGTTTATTCGTGGCCATGCGTTCCTCGCCGTGTGCCAGACTTCTCCGATAACACGATTCCCAAGCCGGGTCAATTCGACTATGCTCTTCGCCGCGCTGGCGGCGCATTCTTCCTTCGAGGAGTCACTGATGAATCCCAAGCCCGTTCTCGCGGTATCTCTTTTGGCGGCGATTACCGTTTGCCTCGCTGCGCTTCGCGCCGACGAGCAGAAGCCCGCTCCGAAAGAGCCGTGGAAGCCCGAAGACATCATTTATGGGGAGTCGGCCGGCCAATTCCGCATTTCGCCGGACGGCAAGTGGGCCGTGTGGGTGAAAAGCAGCGGCAACAAAGAAAAAGACACGCGAGTCTCCAACCTTTTTCTGGCGAGCCTGACGGAAAACCGCGAGATTCCGCTCACGCGCGGCGCAGACAACAACTCGCAACCGCGCTGGTCGCCCAACGCCGAGACCATTGCCTTCCTCAGCTCGCGTGCACGCCCGCAGCCCAAGCCGGACACTGCGCCTATGCAGATCTGGCTCATCAACCCGCGCGGCGGCGAACCCTGGCCGCTCACGGAACTTGCCCGCGCGCCTCAGCACCTCGAATGGCTCGACAACGACACTCTGATTTACAGCGCGGAAGAAGACCCGGCGCTTTATGAACAGGAAGTCAAGCGCAAGAAGGACGATTCAAATGTCGTGGACGACGCAGACCACGCTCCGCCGGTGCGCCTCTACAAGATTGGCGTCAAGGACGGCAAAATCACGCGCCTGACGATGAATACGGATTGGATTGACGGCTGGAGCGTCTCGCGCAATGGGAAGTACGCCGTCGCCTCACACCAGCGCAGCCTGCACTACGAGTTTGATCAGAAGGTTCCTCCTGTCGTCTTTCTGCACGACCTCTCGAATGGCACGGAAAAGCAGATCTTCACCGAAGGGCGCATCCGCCCCTTCGGCTACGATTGGGCGCCGGACGGCTCCGGCTTTTACGCGGCCGCGCCGTTTTCGACGGATCCGCGATTTCTCACGGCGTTCATCCTGCTCCTTTATCACTACGATGTGGCGAGCGGAAAAGTCACGCAGGTTCCTCTCGATTGGGAAAACGGCCTGGGATCTGGGCTTGAATCTTCACCCGACGGTTTCGTGGCCTCGCTTGCCGCAGGCAGCCGGCTCGGGCATGCGCGCTACATCGCGGAAAAATCGGCGAATGGCTGGAGCTGGCATCGCCATGCGCTCGAAGGCGAGCATGCAAGAAACATGCAGGGATTCAGCCTCAGCGAAGATGGAAAAACGATCGTCTATCAGTATTCGACAGCCAGCAAGCTCCCGCAGTGGTATCGCGCGCAGCTTGACGGCACAAAAATCGTCAATCCTGTGCAAATCACGAAGCTGAACGAAGGCCTTATCAACGGCCGCGCGTACGCCAAGACCGAAGTCATCCGCTGGAAGGGGTCGCAGGACGAGGAGGTCGAAGGCATCCTCTACTATCCGACGAACTACGAGCCCGGGAAGAAATATCCGCTCATCACCGCGGTTCATGGCGGACCCGCAGGCGCTGATCTGGACGACTGGAGTGACAGTTGGGCCTACCCTGTCAATCTGCTCACCCAGCGCGGCGCGTTTGTGCTCCGCCCGAACTACCACGGCAGCGGCAACTACGGCCTGAAATGGGTCGAATCGATTTGCTGCGGCAAGTATTACGACCTCGAAACGCCGGATATCAACATGGGCGTCGATTACCTCATCTCGAAAGGCCTGGCCGATCCCGACCGCATCGCCACGCTCGGCTGGTCCAACGGCTCGATTCTTTCCGTCAGCCTTATCACCACTTACCCCGCGCGCTACAAGGCGGCGAGCGTGGGCGCCGGCGACGTCGAATGGATCAGCGACTGGGGAAACGTAGACTTCGGCCAGTCGTTCGACGCCTATTACTTCGGCAAATCGCCGCTCGAAGACCCGGAGCTCTACATCCGCAAGTCGCCTTTTTTCAAGATGGACAAAGTTCAGGCGCCGGTGCTGATCTTCCACGGCACCGCCGACCGCAACGTGCCGCCCGCACAGAGCTGGTCGTTCTTCCGCGCGCTCCAGTATTACGGCAAGCCGGTGAAATTCGTTGTCTTCCCCGGCGAGCCGCACGGCCCGCGTAAACTCTCGCACCAGATGCGCAAAGTCGAGGAAGAAGTCGCCTGGTTCGACAAATATTTCTTCAAGGCCGAAAAGCCGTCCAACGAAGCTCTCAAGGAAGGCTCGCCGATCGACGCCGCCTTCCGCACAAAAAACCTCGCGCGCAGCGACGGCCGCTATGGCGTTGCGTTCACACCGAAGGTGAAAGGCGCAAAGCCTGCGCTGATTCCGGAACTGGTCAAGCGCGGCGAACTCGAGATCGGCCGCTTCGAAGTCACTCGCGCGCAATTCGCCGAATTCGAGAAGTCCTACAAAATCGATTCCGGGACGGAAAACCATCCGGCGAACGGCGTCACGCTCGATCAAGCAAAATCCTACGCCGCTTGGCTCTCCAAGCTAACGGGAGAGACTTGGCGCGTCCCGAACGACGGCGAAATTTCGGGCTACGACAAGCACGATGGAGAAAACACGCTGGATTATTGGGCCGGCTACACGCTCAATCCGGACGACGCTGCACGACTTGCGAAAAAGCTCGCGGAACTGCGCGGCACGGCGCCTCTGCTGAAGCCGGTCGGCAGCTTCACGGGTCAAGGCAAAGAGGATGAGGAATTAATCTTCGATCTGGGCGGCAATGTCGGGGAGTGGGTGCTGACCCGCGACGGCAAAGGCAAAGTGATTGGCGGCAGCGCCGATTGTCCCGCCGATCCGAAGGCAAACTGTTCGCCAGCGCCCGCTTACATCGGCTTCCGCGTCGTCCGCGGCGCGTCCAAGCAGCCGCCCGCGAAGTGAAACTCTAACCGCGATCTAATGGCACCCGCAGCCCGACGGCGGGCAGCAGCCACCGCCGCCAAATGACGGGCCCGAGCTGCCGTTTGACTTCGTATTCGCGCGGAAAACCGATAGCTGCAACGTGCTCTTCTTGCTCTTGCATTTCGGGCAGGCAATCTCTGGCGTCTTGCTCAGGACGACCTTCTCGTATTTCGTCCCGCAGTCCTCACAAACATATTCGTAAATCGGCATGGCCGTCGTCTTGATAGTCAATTGCATTATAGCAGTTCCACTGGCGTCACGGATTGCGCCAACTCGAAACAAAAAAGAGGGTAATATTTTCCACTTGAGCATCTTCTCGCATAGCGCGCGGCGCTTGGGGCAACTTTTTTGAACCGATTGGCGGCTCAAGATACTTGCTAAGGGGAACCTATGGAAAACCATAGCCACAGCGAAGACGAATCGGCAGACGAAGAATCTCCTGAAGATGTTGATTCGAGGTTAGAGGATTTCGAATCGCGACTCGAAGATCTAGAGGCTGGTGCTGGTGCAGGTGGGTACGGCGCCGCGTCCGCCGGATACGGTCTGGGCGCCACTCTGGCCGTGATTCTATCTTGGGAGTCGAACCACGCTATAATTTGGGCGCTACTGCATGGACTGCTTTCTTGGTTTTATGTGATTTATTACATCGTGAAAAATTGGGAGACCGTCAGGCTTTTCTAGGGAGAGCTTTGTGATACCTCGCTTATTTGGAAAATGGTCGGGCATAAACTTGGAAACGTCTTAATCATTGAAGAGTTCTTTCGTATCAAAGGACAAAAGAAGCGGCCCCGGATGAACCGGGGCCACTGGAATCTGCGGAGTTGGCAGGATGTTGTTTAGTCGCCGGCGACGGCGGCTTCGGTTTCCGGCTTCGGCGCTGCTGCACCGTTGCCGTTAGAGTGGCCGTTTCCGTTG
Source organism: Acidobacteriota bacterium (assembly GCA_003224195.1). Lineage (GTDB taxonomy): Bacteria > Acidobacteriota > Terriglobia > Acidiferrales > UBA7541 > Acidiferrum. The sequence continues at coordinate 8,304 of QHYP01000108.1, forward strand.
CCATTCGCAGGGGCGATGGTGACCGGCTTGCCCGTGTTAGCAAAGTCAGCCGGCACCGCCTTCGCGATGTCCGACACGGTGCCGATCTGCACCACCGCTTGCTGAGGCTTCTTCAGCACCAGCTCTTCGTAGATGGCTCGAACCTTGGCCTGTTCCTCGAACGCCTTCTTCCGCCGGATGCGGTCTTCCTCGGCCGCCGTAAGCGGGATGTCGTGTTCGAGGTGGCGCACGCGCGCCGCGTCGTTGGCGTCAATCACCAGCGAGTGCTCGTAGGTCTCCAGATTCACCTTCTTGCCCTTCGCGTAGATCTCGTGCTTCCCGTGATTGCGGTACCACTCGGCCACGGTCGCATTTTTGTGCATGTTCTCGATGATCTTGCGCCAGCCGATGCCCGTGTTGTACGCGCAGAAGCTGATCTCGCCCTGTTGCGTCGCGTAGGGAATGATGCACATCTCCGTGCGCCGGAAGTCGTAGTTGAACAAATCCTGGAACCACATCCCGGCGATGAACAGGAAGTTCCAGGGATCGCTCGCGCGCCGCTTCATGGCGTCCTCGTAGGTGCGCTCCGGCGACGTGCGGCCGTACTTCACCGTGGACTTCTTCGTCAGCGCCCACGTCTTGTCGAACTTCTTGAATACGTCGTACAGAGTCAGTCCCTTCGGCCCCCGGAACGGCTTGTAATTCTTGAGCAGCGCCAGCGCCATCATGAAGTTTGAAAAGGCCTTTCCGCGCGCCGCGTCCGTGATCGCCGTCACATCTTTCACGAGCTGCGGCCCGTCAATGAAGCGCGGCACCGGCGCCCACTCCTTGGTCTCCTTGTTGATCATGATCGCCGTGCCCACGCCGCAGTTCGGGTGGCAGCCGCAGGAGAGCGCGCCCCACTGCGATTCCGGCCCGTGCACCAGGTCGGAAAAGCCCGCAAACGTGCTGATAAACGAGATCGGGAACCAGTCGCGCGTCGGCTCGATCTTGCCCACCTGCTGGCTGACGTCCCGCGCCAGGTGCGACAGCGTGTACCGCTGCCGCAGCCGGCGTTCCGGCGTGATGTCTTCGTCGCGCCCGGTAAACGACACCGGCTGGAAGCTCACAAACGCGATCTTCTTCGGATTCTCCATCGCGAACTTCACGATGGCCCCCACCTGGTCGTTGTTCACGTTGTTGACGATCGTCACGACCAGCACGATCTCGATTCCCGCCTCATGCATGTTCTCGATCGCGCGCAGCTTCACGTCGAACAGGTTCCCCACCTGCCGGTGGCTGTTCGCATCGTTCCCGATGCCGTCAAACTGCAAATACGCGTACCGCAGCCCGGCCTCGAACGCCTTTCGGCTGAACTCCTTGCTCTTCGCGAACTCGATCCCGTTCGTCGCCGCCTGCACGCTGTTGTAACCGATCTTGCGCGCGTGGGCGACCGCGTCCAAGAAATACGGGCTCATCGTCGGCTCGCCGCCCGAAAACTGCACGCTCATCTGCCGCCGCGGCTTGATCTTCAGCGCGTTGTCCAGAATCTCCTGGACTTCCTCCCACGACAGCTCGTGTACGTACCCCACCTGGTTCGCGTCCATGAAGCAGGGGTCGCACATCATGTTGCAGCGGTTCGTCAGGTCCACGGTCAGCACCGATCCGCGCCCGTAACGCACCGTGCTTGAGCCGTGCTTGTGCAGATCCTCGTCGTTGTGTGCCGGAATGTCGCGTCCGGGGAAATTCTGTTCAATCCAATTCAGGAATTTCGAGTCCACCGCCATCATGTCTTCATAGTGGCCATGGATCGGGCAGTCCTTCACCATCCAGATTTGCCCGTCGCGCTCGATGATCTGCGCCTTGATCTCGCCGACCTTCTCGCTCATCAAGTCGCGCCAGTCTTTCTTCCCGTGAATAATGGCTTCGCGCGCTTCTTTCACGCAGTCCGGGCAGAGCGAATCGGTCTGCCGCGGCCAGCCGAGCGTCGGCTTCGTTTTTTCCCACGACTTCAGCAGCGGCTTATCCGACCACTTCGGCGTGAACGACGGATTCGGACGGTGCTTGTTGAAAAACTGGATCGTGTTGAACGTGACGTCGGCCAGCTTGCAGACCGCAGCGTCGACAGTCCTCAAGACGTGTGTGCGGAGCGTATTCGGCATACTCCTCTACCCCTCAGGTCAAAAATTTAACTTCCAGTTTGTTTATTGCAGGGCCCGAAGAGCCCCCCGGCCCTTGCGAAACATTACAACCCTACCACGCCCAAACTCACAGACCAATAAGTCTTTCCCCGCCTATAGTTTGCCCATTACCCTAGCCCAAATCTACCCCCTTGCATTAAGCGGTCATTTTGGGCGGTCGAATGGCAACTTTCCGCAGCGAATGGGCCAAACTAGGGGTACGAAAGGGGGGTTACTTCCTGACCGCATTCGAGCCATTTTCCCGCATTTGCTTCCTTCGGAAGTGTCTTCGGCGCCTGTGTAAGGGCGAACTTTAGCTTCCCATATTCATCCGCTGCCCTCTCCGCGTTTCGCGGTGGTGATAACATTCCATCAGGGATGAAATCACCCGCCCAACGGTGCGATTCGCGCTTGATGCGCGAGATGTTCACCGCCATCGCCCCGCGCTACGACTTCATCACACGCGCATTCTCCTACGGCATGGACCGCCGCTGGAAGGAGCTCGGCGTCGCGGGCGCTCCGCTTCCCGAGGACGCCGTCGTACTCGATCTGGCCAGCGGCACGGGTGATTTTTCCCGCCTCGTGCTCCGCCGCCTCCCGCGCGCAAGAGCTGTAGCGGCCGACGTCACTGAGCGAATGTTGCATCTGGCGCGAAGCCGCGGCCTCGCGGAAGCGGTCTGCGCCGACGCCTCCGCTTTGCCTTTCGCCGACCGTTCGTTCGACGCCGTCTTCATCGGCTACGGCCTGCGCAATTTCCCCAAGCTCGACGCCGCGCTGCGCGAGGTCGAGCGCGTCACGCGCCCCGGCGGTCTCCTCGTCAGCCTCGATTTCTTTCTCCCCGCGCACCGCATCTTGCGCCGTCTTTATCTGGTCACTTTGTACGCGCAGGGTGCGTTCTGGGGTCTGTTGCTCCATGGACGCCCGGACATGTACACTTACATTCCAAATTCGCTGCGCTCCTGGATCTCGCTCGACGATTTTTCCTCGCTCCTCCGGCGCATGGGCTACGCGCGCGTGGACGCTCGCCCCTTCGTCTTCGGCGGTATCGCCCTCCACTGGGCCATTAAGTCCTGACCTATTGCCCAGGTAACGCCGGTGTCTTGCCGCTGCTTTTCTCTCTGTTGGGGCGCGGAACCGCTGGCGCTTAAAACGTCCTCAGGGAAACTAGCGTTGCGAGATTCTTGCGCGGCGGACCCGCCAAGCGTAGACGAAGAGATTCGCAACGCAGACCTCCCCGCCGCTAAGCAGCCGACCCCGCGCGATCTAACACACTTATTTCGGGCCGTCGATGGGGAGCCGCTCATTCTCTGTTCTTGGGCATATTCAACGGTCTCTGGTAACCTTTCGGTATGAAGACCACATCCGTACTTTTGGCATCAGTTTTGTTGGCTCTATTTGCCAAAACCGAAGGACTTCAGACTGACAGACCGACAAATCCCCAAAAGCTCGTGCCGCCCTCCGCTTACCGCAACGTCCCCGGCAACATTCGCGCTAAGCTTCAAAAACACGGTTGTTACGTCCCCGAGACACAGGCATTGGAGACAGTACCAATCAACATGGTTTCAGGCAATTTTGCCGGCAAAAACCAGCTGGATTGGGCGGCCATTTGTGTCATTGGTGATCGCCCCCAAATCCTTATATTGTGGGGCAATAGATCGCCTGCGTGTTCTTCGGAAATTCATTCGGGCTGGCCGCTCAAAGACAAGTTCTCCGAGGAACCGGCAGGAGGCATCTTCCTCCGTAAGGCCACCCCACAAAGGATTCTGAATTATCGGCGAGCATTCCCCGCGGGGCGCGAAACTCCTGTCACCCATGACGGTTTGGAGGTTGGAAACGAGCAGGCTTCTCTGATTTTCTATTGTGATTCCGGTAAGTGGCTGGAATTAAGAGGCAATGATTAGTGGAGCGGGCCAAAGTGTGTGACCCGCTCCCTTGTATGTCCGGAATCAGAGTTGGCAGTTGACCGTTTGGATAGCTTCCGAACCCCGTATCGGCGTTCCAGCTTGCGTTTTGCCTCTCAAAAGCAGGGACGTGTCCGTGCACTGAACTCCAATCTGTTGGCTCGGGAAATGGACCACCAAGTCTGGAAAACCATCGTTATTGACGTCCTCCAATTCTGCCTTTCCCACCACAGCAGCGTTACCCGGGCCCAAAACAGTAGCGTTACCCGGGCCCAGGAAGAGCGACGAAACACCGACCGTGCTGGCATCGAAAGTACTCGATCCAAGAATGGCCACGGGCGTTACACCCTTTTCGCCAGGGTTTATGGGCACCGGCGCCGCGGCTGGCGGCTTGATTGAGATGTTGACAGAAATAAAATTTACAGGTCCCAACGTGCTTCCGGTTACTCCTCGTTGCAGAAATGAACCTTTCAAGCCGCACACCGTACTAAACTGTTCAGCATCAGCCTCACTGGCCTGTGGTGGCACCGGCGAATAGCCATGCACGAAGTACTTGACTGGGCCAGGCGGCTTCTGGCTTGCGAAAATGAACCCGGTCATGCGGCTCCCCGGCTTTACCGGAAATGCGGACGGCGGAACCTGACCCTGATCCTGGACTCCAGGCGGGAAATCGGCTGCTACGTCAGCAGACCAGCGCACGGTTGAGCCCGTGAACATCAATCCGTGATCCCAGCCTTGAGGGTCGCTGATGTTGGTAATCGAGCCCTCAAAAGCCACGGCAAAAGACACGATATCCTGCACGCTACCGGGATCACTCGCCAGAGTATATGTGTACGTGTAAAGCTGCGTTGTCGGATCGAGCGACGCGTTGGCCGTGACGTTGACGGACACCTGGTTCGGCGGAGGCGGGCAGGTCGTCTGCGCCCATACGCTCGAAAGAGAACAAAGCATCAATGTGCTGAGTAGAATCGACATGCGTTTCATCTATGTCTCCTATTCAAATAAGACTGACCAGATGCCAGTGATTAGAAGTGGGATCAGCCAAGTCTTCGCCTGATACGGGGTCGTCCATGAGTGCATTGATTACCGCGTCATGCAGCATGATTCTGAATTTCGAGTCAATAAAAAAGGTTGGATTCGTAATCCTCATATCGGCCTCCACTCCGACGCGATGGTCATGGTGCGGCGGGCCCCAGTTGCCGGCAAAATCGAATAAACCCCCGGCCTGCAAGCTCAGAGCATCGATGTTTGGAGCCGGCCGTTGGACCGTGGTAAAGCATTGGAGGGCGGTAATCGGATCGGGACTCGTCTTGATACATTGAGCGATCAATCGAAGGCGAAAGTCGGTCGCCATAAATTGCAGTTGCGCTGAGAATGTCGGAGTCGTGTAGATGTTGTTGTTGTCATGAAGACTCGACGTAGGATCTATGGTGAGTAGGCCCCCCGCCAGGCTTGTTGGATTCCCGATCAGGCCGTCAATTTCTACTCCGATCGTTGCCTGAATGGGAAAGATTGGAATCCCATTGAGGTCTGTGCCTGTGAGTGTAACATCCGTGATGCCGGACGCATCCGGCGCCGTATAACGAATTTCAGAGGATTATTTGGGTCGGTCGTGGTTTGTCCTGTTGAATGGTCAAGTGTGCCGTCGGGACGGCCGGCGGTGTGGACATGGCCGCCGCTTCCTTCTTCGACATGGATTGCCAGTTGTACGTTGCAGACCAGAAGATTCAGTGTAAACGGATCGAAGCAGAACACGAACAGGTCCATCTTCGAATCGCCGAGCAAGGGAACGCCGGGCCTGTCATCGGTGTTATGGAAGCTGGGCGGCATCACAAAATCAGCGTTGAAGATTCCTGGATCCGGGGCTGGTTTGGGGGAGAAAGTTGGAGCGCGACTTAGCACAGCTTGCATTTGCGCTGACGAGGTTGCAGTGAAGAGGAATGCTGCCAACACTGTAACCAGCAAGGCCGCAATTCTATTCATCATGATCTCCTGATTTCGATTTGATCTGCTAAGAAGACGTGAAATGCAAATCAAATAAGATCTACTTGGTCCGTCTGGGACAGCACGTTGTACTTCTGTGGAAAGGCCCCAGTGAGGAATATATCGCGCGGATTATGACAAGATGATTGCTATCGGTCAAGGAAAATATGAATATCTTCGATGGCTTCATTCCCGCAATGGAATGAAGTTATTTGAGCGAAGCTAGGCTCCTTCAGTTTCTTGACCAACGCCCGGTTACACCACAACTTTCTCGCCTCATCTCCAAGGTTTGCCTTTCCTCCTCGCCAGCCCTTCCCCGCTTCGCCAAGCCGGAGTAGAATGCAGCCGTCGCTGCTCCCCGCGGCGCGCTTGAGGAGGTCCTTCCATGGATCAAGCTGACCACTTTGCGACTACACCGAATGACGTTCGCCGTTCACCCCGGTTTCCGTTTTTCGCCGACGCCAGGATCACCGAAGCCGAAACGCGCTCGAACATGACCGCTCGCACCAGCGAGCTCTGCCGCCACGGTTGCTATATGGACATGATGAATCCTTTCCTGCTCGGCACTCCGCTCCGGATTCGCATCGTCCACCACGGTCAATCTCTGGACGCCGCTGTCCGGGTTGTCCACTCCCAGCCCAACATCGGCATGGGCATCTGCTTCGACGAAGTGGACCCCGCGCACGCCGGAATTCTCGAGGGGTGGCTCTCCGAACTCCAAGCCGCCTAATCTTTTCCGCACTGCCGGCGATGTTACGGCTTATCTGTGCGCGGGGGCTGTCACTTTCGCTAGAAATTTCTTGACGGTAGTGACTTCAGGAAGATCAGGATCAGGCGGGTGGCAGGCCCTTAACTGCTTGGCACGATGCGAGTGCCGCATGCTTCACTCTTTGAAGCGTGCGGGTTTTAGCTTTTGTGATTGAAGCGCAAGCGCAATGATCGGAATCTCCCGCCAACTTCTTTCAGCAATTCTCTGCTTTCAATAGATGTCCCGACTTTTTGCGCCCACGACATTCGGCATCCTACTATGGCGCGAGCGGGCAGATTCACCGCAGCACGTCGGGTAAAGTTATGTCGTCTGCGCCCTTGGCCTCGTCGCGTTCCGTGCCGCCTGTCCGGGAAGGGGCCGTGGCGCCGCAATTTGGACCAGTAGTCTGATAGCGGAAGCTTTCTAGCATCGCTTTGACGCTGCGATCACGTATTCTTGCCCTTCTGCCGCCGCCCAGGTCGTGCTCCCTACTCTGTCATTGCGACCGGAGAACCAGCATTTGTGGCGGCTCGGAGTGGAGGAACCCTGGCTTGATCGCTCCCTCGATGACATCCGCCGAGCGCAATCCCCCCTGCTTCAGCAGTCCCGCCTTGCTTTGAGGATTTGTACTATAATGTACACGGAGCGCTACCACCGAGCCGTCGCATAACACTCAGGATACCGGCGAGTTTTTCTTCAGGATTTCGCTTCACCGCGCGAGTTGGTCTTCTCCCCGGGGCTTCCCAGCGGCAAATGGGCGTGGAAGGCGCAATCCAGCAGGGGCATAAGCCGAGCGGGTGTAGTATGCACGGCTACAGCACAGACTCCGAGGAACGGAGGATCGTTCCTCTTTTCCTGGCGGTTCTCGCCATCGCCTTGGCGTGGATGTCGTCAAAATTTCTCTCTGCCGTCCACCTCTCGGTCCCTTGGTGGGTGGACGCTCCCTCCAGCATGTTTTTCTACGGCGCGCTCTATGCCCTTTTCGACAGGCATCTCTGGCGGAGTCGCCTGGTGCGCAAACTGGGGCTGGTGAGAACTCCAAACCTGGCGGGCCGCTGGCGGGGTTACCTGACGTCCTCGTTCGACAACCATGCGAGGCGCCATGACGTGATCGTGCAAATCTTCCAGAGTTGGACGCAGATTTCCGTCTATCTGAGCACGCCCACCTCCGTGTCTCGGAGTAGTGTGGCCGTGATTCAAGCTTCCGACCCGGAGGGCGTCGCGTTGATCTATCAATATGAGAATCAGCCTCTCGCCGACGCCAATCGAACCATGCACATGCACTGTGGCACCGCCATGCTGAGAATGTCCGATGGCAGCAAGGACGGCAGCAGTCTGTCCGGAGATTATTACGCCGGGCGCGATCGCGGCACCTTCGGCCGCATCTCCTGCTGGAAACAATAGCCCGCCGCCCGCTCCTCGCCGTTCTCGCCCGCCGCTAACCGGCCAGCGGAACACGTCGGGCAAAGCTAGTGCCGTTCCAACTCGCCTCAGGCGAGCCAAATACCCGCTGCCCAAACTTCGCTCCTGCTTCTTCTCTGCCGAGAAAAAAGTTAGTTTCAAAAAGTTGGAACGGCACTAGGTCGTCTGCGCGGTTGGCCTCGCCGCGTTCTGTGCGGTCTGTGCGGGAACGGGCAGCGGCGCCACGGGCATCACGATCCAAGCCACGAGGTAGCCAATGACTCCGGGGAAAAACGGCACAGGCATAATCGTCAGGATCGCCCACAGCAGGCGCATCACCGTGGGATCCATGTCAAAGTACTCCGCGAAGCCGGCGCAAACGCCCGCGACCTTCACGTCCGTGGCGGAGCGCATCAGCCGCTTCCCTCGAAACGGCGAACCTGTTCCCGCTGCGCGGCGGGCTTGGCGCGCCCCGCAAGTACAGCAGTAATTCGAGCAGTCCGGCGTCTCATTATTACAATGGGGACAATGCATCGTTCCACCTCCTCCGGCCTGTCGGGCGCGCGGCGCCCGCTGGCCTCAGTCTACCAAATCCCCGCTCCCATAGCCCCGCCTTCCCTGTCCACCGCCCTGACACCGCGATGCGCACCTCCTCTTGGCGTTCCCGTCCTCGCTTAGGTTTTCGCCCAACGAAACCGCCAAGCGTAAACGATGAGATTCGCCGCGCAGACCGCCACTCCGCACACCGTCAACAGCGTCGGCGAAAGATTCGGATACACAATGGCGTCGAGATAATGCAGCAGGAACGGTCCCTGGTACGGCGCGATCCCCGCCCGCGCCTCAAAGTAATTCTCCGCCAGCGTGAGCGGGCACGCCCACGGCCCCAGTTCGCTCACGATCCCGTACACGAGCGCCACCCAAAATCGTCCTAGCGGTTTATGACTGCGCCACCCGCCAGATGACGATGCGGCGAGCGTTGGTGTCCGAATTTGCGACATGGGCATCCTGAAAACGAGCATCCCAGACGAACGCATCGCATACTAAGTGATTTACAATGTGGTGCTTAGCATTGGCGCGTGTGGTGCTATATCCACAGGCAAGAGGGGCCAAGAACATGTCATTTTTTCGCGATCTAAGAGTTGCGTTCTACTCGCTCATGCGCACGCAAGGGCTTGCTATCACCGTGATCCTGACGCTGGCGCTGGGCATCGGCGCCAACGCCGCCATCTTCACGCTGGTGCGCGGCGTGCTCCTCAAGCCTCTCGTCAACCGCGACGAGGACCGGCTGATCTACATCCGCCAGAGCGCCCCGGGCATCGGCGACGACAACTCAACGTTCTCCGTGCCCGAAATCCAGGATTTGCGCGCCAGCGTTAAAACCCTTAGCGCGTTCGGCGATTTCTCGACCATCGGTTTCACCATGATCGGCCTGGGTGAGCCTAGCGAAGTTCGAGCTGGCGTCGTCGGCGGCACGTACTTCGAAGTCATGGGCCTCCACCCTGTCCTCGGTCGTCTCATCGAACCTCAAGACGACGGTCCCAAAGCTGCCGGCGTCGTCGTTCTCACGTATCGTTTCTGGACGACCACTCTTAAGAAAGATCCTTCCGTCCTCGGCAAAACCGTTCGCC
>QHYP01000306.1 GCA_003224195.1 Acidobacteriota bacterium
CGCTTCGGAAACCTATCGCGCGCGCAGCATGGTGACAATTTGCGCGGCGACATTGCGCGCGCGCTGCAATTCTCCCGGGTCAAAGGAAATCGCAGCGACGCGAGGATGTCCTCCGCCGCCGAATTTTTCGGCGAGGGTCGCGAGATTCTCTTCCGCGGCGGACTGGTTCCACGGATTTGTTCCGAGAGACACCTTCGTACGGACGGGCGAGGCGCTCACACTGACGGAGTACCTGCATTCGGGATGCAGCAGGTAGGGAATAAATTTGTTGTAGCCCTCGAGATCCTGATCGCTGACGTCAAAAAAGATGACGCCGTCGCGCGCATCGATGCGCTCGCGCAAGATTTCAATCGATTGCCGGTGACGTTCGAGCAGTGGGCCGAGGTGCCGCGCCACAAACGGGAGCTTGACGATTTCGCCCAGGGGACGATAGGCGGCTTCGGGAATCACTTGCGCCGGAAGTCCGTCTTCGGGGGCGGCCTCGATCACCAGCGCGAGCTGCGTGGCGGGCTCGGCCAGTTCGACCGCCGACTGCGCATCCGGGTACTGCGCTCCGTCGATGATATCGCCCCAATGAATGAGGTTTTCGAGGGGCTTGGTGTCGAAGCCGAATTTTTCGCGAGCAACCGTAGCGATCAGCTTGGTGCAGGATCTGAATTCCGGGTCGTAAAACATGTGGTCGGCGCGGCGGGTGCGGAAATGCTCGGCGTCGGCAGGAGTAAGGAACGCGCTTTGATGATGATCGAACCACCAGGTAACGCGAGGCGAACTCGAGTATTTGAAATCCACAATCACATTTTCGTCTCCGTCGAAGAGACCGTCTGCCCAGGGTTGTTTGGCGCGATGAGTCATGCCGGTGAAGTGGAATTCGGCTCGCGCGTCGAAGCGTTCACGGTAGAAGCGGTAGAAGAGAGCGGCGGAAGCCATGCCGTCAAAGCAATGGTCGTGGAAGCACAGTCGTACGCGAGTCATGTTGGAGGCGCTGCGGGCTTTTCCAAAGCGCAGTCCCATTGTGCCGTGGGTGCGCGCGGACAAAGCCAATAAAGATGGAGGCGGGTAGAAAGAAAGTCAAGGGGGTCTGGAAGCCGGAGGACAGAGGCAAGTTGACCGCTTCGCGGTCACATTGTTTCCGAGGATCGTGTTGGAACGTTTGAACGCAAAAGGCGAGCCGGATGGAAGAGGGAGCGAGAAGAACGCGACGCCGCTTCGAACAAGGCTGCCTCGCGGTCCAGATCGGCTTCGTCGATCACAGCCAGGGGGACATGGTGGCGGCCCAGAAAATCTTCCGTCTCGACTCGGGAAAGACCCAGCATCTCCGAAATTTGGTGGAGCGTCGAAGTTTGTTCGCGGTAGCCTTCTAAAGCGATTGCCTCTAGGGCGCGGCGGGACACATCCCCACCGGCGGCGGAAAGCCGCTTCGCGATGTCGTCTGGAATGTGCAGTGTGTCTTCCATGCGTCTAAGTTTAACACGAGAATGCTATAACCACGGGCCAGGGGTGATTAACGGAGGTGCGGTTGCCGGGCGCGTTACCCAGAAGGCGACGGAGAACGGCAAGGACCCGAGCGGAGAGTTCCGTTTCACCCGCGTGTACGTGAAAGAAAAGGGCATGTGGGTGTCCGCTGCGACGCAGATAACGCCGATCGCGAAGTAGCGCGCTACCTGCTTCTCTCGCCTTCGGGCGGGGCCGGGGCGATGGGCGCGATGTCGGACTTGCGGATGAGGTCGTTGAGGGCGGCGAGATCCTTCGATGCAAGCTCGCGCCAAGCGGTCAACTGAACGTTCAGGCGGTTCAGGAGCTCGCTGTACACCTCGGAAGATGGTTGCGTGGGAGCGGTATCCGCGCTTTCGACGGTCCCCTGGAGCGCCATGAGCTGATCGGCGACCTGGATCGGGTAGTTGAGCGGGTCTTCATTGCTCTTGGACTTCGGCTGGATGATTTTCTCCTCAATGGCGTTCAGTTTTTTGGTCAACGCGTCGCCCGCGTCGAGAATGGGCTTCGATTTGTCGTCTTTGTCGAGGCGCTTCTTGAGCGCATCGAGCTGCGTGCGGACGCTACGGAGCTGATTCACGGCTTCGTGCGCTTCGTTGACGCTATTGCGGATGCGCGTGGCGAATTCAGCTTGTTTTTCCAGATCGGCTTGTGAAGCGGCGATGCGCGGATCCTTGCGGATTTCTGCGTTCGCCGCAGAAGCCTTGCCGGCGACGGTTAGCTTGATTTGATAGGCGCCGGGGACGACGAGCACGCCGGACGGGCGGCCTCCCCAGGAGACGGAGCCGGGAACCCGGGCGGGCAGCTCTGTGCGCATGTCCCAAACGAAGCGGTTGAGACCGGCTTCCGCCGGCAGCGTTTCGGCCGAGGCGCGGAGGAACGGGGACTCTTCTTCTTCGGGGCCACCGGCTTCCGCGGACTTCTTGCTCGAATATTTGCGGACGGTTTTGCCCTGCGCGTCGAGGATCTCCAGTGTGATGGGGTTCTTGTCCTTATCTTTCGGGGCTTCCTTCAACAAATAGTCAATGACGACGCCGGAGGGAGGGTTTTCACCCACGGGATTTCCGGCGGGCAGGAAAAAGCCCGGGCCGCGGAAGCGCACAGCAGGCGCGGGCTGGAAGAGATGTGCGTCTTCGTTCGCCGTGGTGGCGGTGAACTGGCGGATAGGCGTGATGTCGTCGAGGACCCAGAACGAACGGCCGTGGGTGGCAACGACGAGGTCGTCGTCTTTTACGGTGAGATCGTGGATGGGCGTTTGCGGGAGATTGAGCTTGAGCGATTGCCAATGAGCGCCGTCGTCAAAGGAGACGTAAATGCCGGTTTCCGTGCCGGCGAAGAGCAGGCCTTTGCGCTTCGGATCTTCCTTGACGGCATGGACGTAAGAATTGTCCGGCAAGCCGGTAGTGAGTTTCGTCCAGGTCCTGCCGTAATCGGCGGTCTTGAAGATGTAAGGATGGTAGTCGTCGAGTTTGTGGCGATCAACCGCGACGTAGGCGGTCCCTCCGGCGTGGGGCGAAGCATCAATGAGGCTGGCGAGGCTCCACTCGCCGAAATCTTTTGCGGTGACGTTGGACCAGTGCTGGCCGCCATCGCGCGTGACTTGCACCAGGCCGTCGTCGGTGCCGGCCCAGATGACGCCCTTCTCGGCGGGCGATTCGGAGACGGTGAACACCGTGTCGTAGTACTCGACGCTGGTATTGTCCTGCGTGATCGGGCCGCCGGAAGACTGCTGCTTAGACTTATCGTTGCGCGTGAGGTCGGGGCTGATGGCCGTCCAGGACATGCCGCCGTCGGCGGTCTTGAAGACGGCTTCGCCGCCGTGATAGAGGACGCCCGGGTCGTGCGGGGAGACGTGGATGGGCGCAGTCCACTGGAAGCGATGCTTGAGCTCGGCGGCGCCAGCGCCCATGGGATTGAGCGGCCAGGAGGAAATGTCCTGGTCCTGATTCGTCTTGCGGTGCGTGATGAGGCCGTCGTAGGAGCCGGCGTAAACGATATCCGGATTGCGCGGGTCGGGAACGACGTAGCCGGATTCGCCGCCGCCCACGGCGTACCAATCCGGGCGGTCAATGACGCCGTGGTCGCTGCGCGAGGCGATGGCGACGGTGGAATTGTCCTGCTGCGCGCCATAGAGGCGGTAGGGAAACGCGTTGTCGGCGGCGACGTGATAGAACTGCGCGGTGGGCTGGTTCTGCTGCGTGGTCCAGGTCTTGCCGCCATCATGGGTGATGGTGGCTCCGCCATCGTTGCTGTTGATCATCCAATCGGGATGCGTGGGATCAATCCACAAGCCGTGATTGTCGCCGTGGGGAGAACGCACGAAGTTGAAGGTCTTGCCGGCGTCGATGGAGCGATAGACAGCAGTGTTCAGGACGTAGAGGGTGTCGGGATTTTTCGGGTCAGCGAAGATGTGATGGAAATACCAGGCGCGCTGGGTGAAGCGGTGGTCGCCGTTGATGAGATGCCAGGAGTCACCGCCGTCGTCGCTGCGGTAAATGCCTCCCTTCGCGGCTTCGATGATGGCGTAAATCCGGTTGCTATCCGCGCCGGAGATGGCCACGCCGATGCGGCCGAGGACGCCTTCCGGCAGGCCGTGGCCTTCGAGACGCTTCCAGGTGTCGCCGCCGTCGGTGGATTTGTAGAGGCCGCTGCCGGGGCCGCCACTCGAGAGGCTCCAGGGCGTGCGCTGGGCTTCCCAGAGCGCCGCGTGCAGGATGCGCGGATTCTGCGGGTCGGCGTCGAGATCGATGGCGCCGGTCTTGTTGTCCTTGAAGAGAATTTTCTGCCAGGTTTTCCCGCCGTCGGAGGAGCGAAAGACGCCGCGCGTGTCGTTCGGGCCATAGGCGTGGCCGAGAGCGGCAACGTACACGAGGTCGGGATTTTTCGGATGCACGAAGATGCGCGCGATGTGTTGCGAGTCTTCGAGGCCGATGTGCGTCCAGGTCTTTCCGGCGTCAGTGGACTTGTACATGCCGTCGCCGTAGGAGATGTTGCCGCGGATGCAGGATTCGCCGGTGCCAACGTAGATGACGTTGGAGTCAGACGGAGCGACGGCGACCGCGCCGACGGACATGATGGAGGTCTTGTCCGTGAGCGGCGTCCACGTCGAGCCGCCGTTCACGGTCTTCCAGACGCCGCCAGCGACGGCGCCGAAGTAATACGTATTCGGATCGCCTGCGACGCCGGCCACGGCAAGCGCGCGGCCGCCGCGGAAGGGTCCAATCTGGCGCCACTTCATTGCTTTCAGAGAATTTTCGTTGAGCGTCTGCGAGAACGCGCCAACGGAAAAAATAGTGCACACGCTGAGAACAAGAAGACACTGGTAGAACACTGCCGACTTCGATCGACCACTCATCGTTCCCCCCTGAAGAATTGACGGGCGGGATTCTACCGCCACGCGGCAAATTTTTGGCAACCACGTTTCAATGGCATAGACGGAGGGAGAGGAAAGCGCGTTTCGCCGCGCACGCCGGCGCCGAGATCGTGACTCGGCCTGCGCGCGGGCTTGACTTCGATTGTCGAAAAGTTTTAGTTAAGGAAATCCCGGCTTGCACGAGTGCCGTTGCAACCCGCCGTCGAGTGTAATCTAGATTCCTGGAGTAGGTGTCAGCCAGTGCTTCCAACAGGCAAGGGGGAAAGAGATGGAACGCCACTGGCGAAATCGTTTTTCAGGAGGCATGGATGCCCGAAGAGAAAGCATTTTTGACGGGCCTGTTTGATTTGGCGTTCGAAGGGTCACTGACGAAAAAGATTGTGAGGTTGCTGTACATCATATTTCTGCTCGGCGGCGGCGTCACGGTGGTCGCGCTCGTGGTGATGGGCTTCCAGGAATCGCCCGCCCAGGGACTGGTGTATCTCGTTTCGGGCGTGGTTGGCCTCTTTCTGTGGATTCTGCTCACCCGGCTTGGCCTGGAGCTCGTGCTCATCGTGCTGCGGATCGCGGACAACATCGAGCGGGCCACGCGCAGCGGCAACTGAGGAAGACCGGAAGCAGCGACGATCGGGTTGGTGGGCGTGAAAGGCGGCGCACCGCACTGCGAGCAGAAAGCTGCCTGCTCGCTGATTCGCGCTCCGCACTTATTGCAATAGGTTACGCCTTGTCCGCCCCGCCGAAGATTTGGCGGAGCCTAACAGACCCGTGCTTCGCGTGCAATCCGTTCCGGCCCATGAACTTGCGCAAGCACTCCGCGTGCGGCAACTCTTGAGTACAATCGAGAGAACATGACGCCGGACCCCACGCCGAGTTCGGCCCTGGCCGCCGCGCCAGCGGCTTCCCGCACAATCCTCGGACTCGAATGGCCGCGTGACATCACTCGCGCGGAAAGACAAACGCTGATCGCGGGCGGCATGGGCTGGATGCTGGACGCGATGGACGTGATGCTCTATTCGCTCGTCTTAACGCATCTGATCGCGGCGTTCGGGATGGACACCGGCACCGCCGGATTTCTGAGCTCACTGACGCTCATCGCTTCGGCCATCGGCGGATTTTTGTTCGGCGTGATTGCGGATCGCATCGGCCGGACGCGCGCGCTGATGGCGTCCATCCTGGTTTATTCGCTGTCGAGCGCGGCGTGCGGGTTTTCAGGAACGTTGCGGCAGCTCGCGGTGTTTCGCTTCGTTCTAGGCTTGGGAATGGGCGGGGA
>QHYP01000282.1 GCA_003224195.1 Acidobacteriota bacterium
CGTCAGACCGGCAGCGAGCGCGGCTTTCGTCTTCTTGGCGACGGTCTCGTCGGTTTCGCCGAAGAATTGGCGGCGTTCCGAGTGGCCAATGATGACGTAACGGCAACCCGCTTCGACGAGCATGCCGGCGGAAACTTCGCCGGTGAAGGCGCCTTCTTTTCCCCAGTAAAGATCCTGTGAGGAAACCGCGATCTTCGTGCCGCGCGCAAATTGGGCCGCGGCGGCCAGCGCTGTAAAAGGTGGAGCGACGACGATATCGCAGTGAGAAGAGTTTGCGACCAGAGGCGCGAAAGCGGAGAAAAAGGCGCGTGTGTCCGCCTGCGTCTTGTACATCTTCCAGTTGCCGGCGATGACGCGGCGGCGAATCGAATCGGTCATTTGTTGGTAAGCGCCTCGACGCCGGGGAGCTTGCGTCCGGCAAGAAATTCGAGCGAAGCGCCGCCGCCAGTGGAAATGTGGGAGATTTTGTCCGCGACGCCGGACTGATGCACCGCCGCAACGGAATCGCCTCCACCGACGATCGAAGTGGCTCCAGCGGTGGTGGCCGCGGCGACGGCTTTGGCGATTTCGAGCGTGCCCTTGGCGAATGCAGGCATTTCGAACACGCCCATGGGGCCGTTCCACACGATCGTCTTTGCTCCCGCGATCTTCTGCTGATACGAGGCAATGGTTTTCGGGCCAATGTCGAGCCCCATCCAGCCATCGGGCGTGGCGGAGACGGACGTCGTTTGAGTCGCAGTGTCAGGCTTGAACTCCGCGCCGAGGACATGGTCCACGGGAAGAAGCAAGGGGAAACGGCGTTCTCGGGCCCCGTTGCGGAGGCGACCGGCCAAATCCACCTTGTCTTCTTCCACGAGCGACTTTCCGACGGGTTCGCCCTCGGCTTTCAGAAATGTGTAAGCCATGGCGCCGCCAATGAGCATGCTGTCAGCGATCTTCATGAGGTTTTCGACGACTTCGATTTTGTCCGAGACCTTCGCGCCACCAAGGATGGCAACGAAGGGCCGCGCGGGATTGGTGACCGCCTTGCCAAGATATTTTAGTTCTTTTTCCATGAGCCGGCCGGCCGCAGCCTGCTTCACAAAGCGCGTGATGCCGACGACAGAGGCGTGCGCGCGGTGCGCCGAGCCAAAGGCATCGCAGACGAACAAGCCATCGCAGAGCGCGGCGAGCTGCCTCGAAAAGGCTTCGTCGTTCTTTTCTTCCTCGGGGTGAAAGCGCACGTTTTCGAGCATCAGGACGCCGCCGTCACTGAGCGCCTTGCTCTGCGCTTCGGCCTCTGCCCCGACACAATCGGACGCGAAACCCACCGGCTTACTGAGGAGCTCTTCGAGCTTTTTCGCGGCGGGACGCAGCGAATACTTCGGGTCAGGACCTCCTTTGGGCCGGCCGAGGTGCGAAGCCAGAACAAGCCGCCCGCCCTTCTGGATCGCGAGGCGGAGCGTGGGCAGCGTCTCGCGGATGCGCGTGTCGTCGGTCACAGCACCGTCCTGGAGGGGCACGTTGAAGTCCACGCGGATGAACACGCGCTTGCCGCGAAGCTGCAGATCGTCGATGGTTAGTTTCTCCATTGCTGTGCTGGAAAGTTGGCGAAGTGAAATTCTTCGCTGGGAACGACGAAGCCTCAGAGTTTCGCCGCCAGGAACTTGATGAGGTCGCGGCAACGGCAGGAATAGCCCCACTCGTTGTCGTACCACGCGAGGACCTTCACGCAGCGGTCGCCCACCACCTTGGTGTACTCGGCGTCCACAATCGAGGAATTCGGGTTCCCCTTGAAGTCGGCCGAGACGAGCTGCTCTTCGGTGTAGGCGAGGATTCCCTTCATGGGGCCGTCCGCTGCGGCTTTGAGCGCGGCATTCACCGATTGCGGCGTCGCCGGCTTTTCCACGAACACAGTCAGGTCCACAACGCTCACGTTGGGCGTGGGGATGCGCATGGCGTAGCCGTCGAGCTTCCCCTTGAGCTCGGGAATCACCAAGTGGAGCGCCTTCGCGGCGCCGGTCGTGGTTGGAATCATGGAAATGGCCGCCGCGCGCGCGCGCCGGAGGTCTTTGTGCGGCAGGTCGAGGAGGCGTTGGTCGTTCGTATACGAGTGAATGGTGGTCATCGTGCCGCTCGAGATGCCGAACGTGTCGTGAACGACTTTGGCTACCGGCGCGAGGCAGTTCGTGGTGCAGGAGGCGTTGGAAACAACGTGATGCTTCGCCGGGTCGTAGGTTTTCTCGTTCACGCCGAGGACCAGCGTCTGGTCCGGACCATCGGCCGGCGCCGTGATAATCACCTTTTTCACCGAC
>QHYP01000283.1 GCA_003224195.1 Acidobacteriota bacterium
GTTTCCGGCGTGACGAGGTAACCCTCCGGCGTCAGCAGGTGAATCCGGATCATGACGGCGAAGGAGCCGCCAATGAAAAAAAACAGGGTGACGGTCGCGAGATAGAGCAAGGCGATCCGCTTGTGGTCGGTCGTCAGCAGCCACGAGCGGATCCCGTACGCCTGATTCAGATAGTGGGCGCGCGGCAAACCTGCCGTCGGCGAGGATGCTGTCGGACTCATAGAGTTATCTCTTCCCCGCGGTCGGCGCGGGGGGCGGCGGAGCCGGCTGCCCCTGCAGGGACTTGATGTACTCGGTCAGATTCAGGATCTGCTCCTCCGTCACCAGGCCCTGGAACGCGGGCATCAAAGGCTGATACCCGAGCACAATCTTTGCCTTGGGATTCAGAATGGATTCACGGATGTAGGCATCGTCCGCGACCACTCTTGTCCCATCCGACAGCTTGACGGTCGATCCGTACACGCCGTTCAGCGAGGGCCCGCGGCCCTGGTCGGTGCTCAGATGACAGCTATTGCACGCAAGCTGCTCGAAAAGTTTTGCTCCAACCGCGGCAGGATTTGCCTCGCCCGAAGAGCCGCTGAGCCAGGCCGAGTATTCCGCGGGTTCCATGACCGTCACCCACCCGCCCATCACGGCATGATTCGTGCCGCAATATTGCGAGCAGAAGAAATGATAGCGGCCGGTCTTCGTCGCGCGGAACCACATCGTCGTGTACCGGCCGGGAATCACGTCCATCTTGACGCGGAACGCCGGCACGAAGAAGTCGTGTATCACGTCTTCGCTGCCCAGGATCAGCTTGATGCTCCGGTTCGCCGGGATGTGCAGCTCGTTAACTTCACGGCGGCCGTCGGGCTGCTGCAGCTTCCACATCCACTGCTTGCCGATGACGTAGATGTCCAGCGTGTCCTTCGGAGCGGTGCGGTAATTGATGTAAATGCTGGCGCCCCAGCCGAACATCAGCATGGAGAGAAGAAAGGGGATCACGGTCCAAACGGCCTCGAGCGGCACCGAACCCTGGATGCTGGCCCCGATTTCCCGGGGATGTTTGCGGCGGAATTTCAAGAAGCAATAGACAATAACGCCGGTAATCAGCGCGGAAAAGAAAACCGACACGATCAGCAGATAGAGCATCAGGGCGTCGACGTTGCCCGCGAAGTTCGACGCCTGCTCGGGAAGCAATGGGAGCTGCGACTGCACGGTCCTAATCCGCTCCTCGCAATTTCGCGCCGGCCGCTCCTACCTCGCGCCGGCGGAACATCAATATGCCGCCAATGATGCAAACGACCGTCAACAAACCGCCCAAGCGGATGATGCGCAGAATCGTCGCGCTATAGCGTGCGGCGGTCGGGTCGTATTGAAAGCAGAACAGCAGCAAGCGATCTCCCGGCGTGCCGATTTTGCCCGCTGAGGCATCCACCAGGCCCAGGCGCACATCCCGGCCGGGGTAATTCACTCCGAAGAAATAGCGCGAAATGCGGCCGTCGGGCGTCAGCAGCAGAATTCCGCTGGCATGGGCGAAGAGGCCCGACTTTTCATCGAACGAGTAGCGGAAGTTCGCGGCACGCATCAGAGCGTCAATCGAGTCTTTCTGCCCCGTCAGGAAATGCCAGCCTGCCGCGGTTTCCGGCCGCGCAAAGCGCGACATGGCCGCCTGCTTTTTCTGCAAAGCCATGTCCGGAGTCTCGCGGGGATCGAAGCTCACGAAGATGACTTCGTACTCCCGGCCGGGGTTGAAGGAGATCATTTTCAGCGTGCCCACAAGGCCTTGCTCCACTTCGTTGCAGAGCATGGGGCAGCCGTAATAAACGAAAGCGACAACGACCGGCTTGCCGTCGAAGTAGCTCCGCAGGAGGACCTGCCGCCCAACTTCATCGCGAAACGCGATGTCCAACGGCAGTTGTGCATTCAGTTGCGGATCGAAGCCGACGTTCCGGAGTTGTGGAGGCAAACCGGGCACTGTGGCGCCATCGGGCGCCGCCTGTGCGCGGGCCGCTGCGGCGCAAAGCAGCAGCGTGGCCACAGACGCCATAAGCCAGCAAACGAACTTCATCTTTCCCGTGCCTTTCTCACTTCTTGGTCGCCACCTTCGCTACAGCCTCAACTCTTCGAGGCGCGACAACTCCCAAACCCTTTTCCGCAACGATCGTCATCGCTTCTTCGATGGAAATCTGCGCGATGCCCGCTTTCTCATCGACCCAGGCAGTTTTTTCGAGCGCCTCGAGGTCCTGTTTCATTTTGTCGCGCAGATCCTGCTGCGGATCGACGTCGTGGTAATCACGGGGCATGCCAAGCGCCTGGAGACGCGGCTCTGGAGGAACAATGCCGGCTGCGCCCTGACGCACCGGCGGGAGCGGCGTATCGAACCGCGCGATGCGCGCGGTCGTGTAGCTCCAGACGGCCCAGCAAACGAGCAAAACCGCGATAATCGTCAATGCAAGATAGAAGATGAACTTCAGCACACTCGCGCTCTTGACGTCGCGGGCTTCGAACGCAACATCCTGGTGGATGGGCAGGCCCGAGCGGTTTTCCGGTTCGTGTGCGTCAGTGCTCATGGCGCTCGATGGCTTCCTCCAACCTGGGATCGCCCAAAGGCAGGAGCGGCCGTTCCTTCAGTTGCTTCGCAAACCAGAACAGCCAAATGCCGCCGATGCCGAGCGGCGCGGCAATGTCCAGCCAGCTCAGGTGAAACGCCTGCGGCGAGAAGTCCGGTCCCGTCAACCAAAAGAGATCCACGGCGCGCATCAGAATGATGAATGCGGCGAGCCTGGGCAGGAATTTCGAGCTGCGCTTCAAATCGCGCGAAAGAAGCAGGAAGAACGGCAGCGCGAAGTGAAAGACCAGCAGAATAACCGCAACGGCACCCCAGCCTCCATACAGCCGCGAGCGATAAAACGTGATCTCCTCCGGGAGGTTGCCGGACCAGATGATCAGGAGCTGCGAGAACGAGAAATAAGCCCACAACATCACGAACGCGAAGAGCAGCTTGCCCAAATCGTGCAGGTGCCGCGGCTGGAGCACATGGGACATCGGCTCCGACTGCGCCAGAAGAACGACAACGATAATCATCAGCGACATTGCCGAAATCACCTGGCCGGCAACGAACAGGAAGCCATAAATCGTGGAGGTCCAATGCGGCGAGAGCGACATCACCCAGTCGACGGCGGCAAAAGTCATGGTGAAGACATACAGCACGATGCCCGGGCCGCTGAGCACTTGCAGCTTGCGCCGCAACGTGCGGTCGTCCTTGTTCGCATCCTGCTCCTGCGACCAGCGATTCAACAGAAACATCAGAATCAGCCAGACGGCGAAATAAAGCACCGCGCGCGTGACATAGCCGGGAACCGTGAGATATCCCTTTTGAAATTCGGAAAGCGCTCCTTTCTCCGGTTCGATCCACGCATGATAGAGGCGGCGCATTCCCAGAAGAATGGGCAGGAAGAAAATTGCGAGCAGCGGAAGTGTGCGCGTAGCGGACTCGAGNCCCCCGGTCATGTGCTGCAACATGACGAGGCCCAGAGAGCCGAGCGTGACACCGAGCGCAAGCAAATACGCCAGCAGGTAGGATCGCAAGAACTGGTCCGGGCTGATGAACGCGCCGAACGCGCACGCCGTAAGTCCCAAGATGCCGACCAGAAGGGCGCCTTGCTGCACGCGGCCAATATTTTCCGGCGCCATGTAATTCTGCGCGCTCATTTCTCCGCTTCTCCGGCAGCTTTCTCCGCGCCGGCGGGCGAGGAGCTGCTGCTCAACTTTTTCCGCAGCTCGGCAGGAAGATCGGCCGCGGGCGCATGGCGACTGTATTGCAGGGCGCGGACATACGCGATGATCGCCCAGCGGTCGCGCGGCGGTATCTGCGCGGCATAATCCGGCATGGCGCCAAAGCCGTTGGTAATCACGTCGTAAAAGTGGCCGACGGGCACTTGCCGCAGCCGGTCCTGGTGATAGGTAGGCGGATGGCGGAAGCCGCGGTCTGCAATCATGCCGTTGCCGTCGCCCTGGAGGCCGTGGCACGGAGAGCAGAAGATGT
>QHYP01000109.1:0-1433 GCA_003224195.1 Acidobacteriota bacterium
ACGAAGACGACCTGCCCGTCATGGCCGCTCATGGGCACATACCCCTGCGCCAGAAGGTTTTGACAATCCGCGAGCGCCTCCCAGTGTCCCGGGGCAAACCGCCGGGGAAGGGGCTGACGCACACTCAGGTGAACGTAAGGATCCGCCTGAAAGAGGCTTTCGCCATAGCGGTCAAGAAGAGACACAACGACGCCACTCATCCATTGATATCCGCCGTTGATCTGCGTGCCGAGTTTCGGGACGGTCGTCTTTACGCCCGCATAGAGAGCGTGGCGCTGTTCGGTGCGCAAGGCGTCGCGGAATGCGGTGGGCGTCGAACTTTCCTGGGGAGCCAGGGCACCGCCAAAGGTGTACATGGCCGTGAGCTCCACACTTTCGCTCAGCTTCTCACGCGCCCCCGCACGCACGCCCCACGAACTCGAGGAGCCGCCGTCATAAACCATGGCGTTCGAGAAGAAATCGTGGAAGAAATCGGTTCCACTCACTTGAGCGTTGCGGCCGAATACGGCCACGTGGCGGTTGTCGTCATGGAAGGCGGCAACCTGCAAGCTGCCGCGCGTTCCGAGCTTCCGCCGGGCCCGAACTTCCTGATGCCATCCGCCCTCCAGCACGGGGCGTCCCGCGCGCCAGAGCAACACGGGGAACCCATCCAGCTCATTCAGCGCGGCGACCAGCGGCAGCTCCGCGTCCGCTTCGCCCGAAGGATCGGTTGCGTACGGTGCCCCTGGCTGCGCAGCAAAAACCATCGAGGCGCGCCAGTCCTCGTTCACGCGCAGGTCCACTTCCGTCCGCGGCCGCAGGGAAGTGGCCGCAGATCCCGCGCCGACCAGGACGTACTCCGCGCCGTAGCGCACGGCAACTCGGTCCCCGAGAGCCACCGTGCCACCTTGCTCCATGCGGAGCCCGCGGAATGTCAAGCCATCCGGACCCAGCTTTGCCTGGCGAACCACCAAACTCGTATGCGGTCCGGCGTCGAGCGAACCCGCGGGGAGCCACACAGTCGCCACACCACCCGCTGCAGCGCGTTCATAGCTCATTTGGCCGGCGAGAAGCAGGCGGTTCGTCCCGCCCAACTTCTCGTCATAGGCAAATGCAGAACCTGCCGACTCAGCGAGATTGGAGACAGAGCCGGGACGCCGCGCACCGCTTGTCAATTCGAGGCGAGCATGAGGCCGCTTCAGGCCGGTATCGGCAATGAGATAGGAGGCCGGATTCGTACCATCCCCGGTCCATTGCAACACGGGACGCATCGCCGCCGCGGAACGAAGGACCCACTTCCAGTCCTCGGCGTCCGCGGTCGCGACTGGCTGGCGGCGCAAGCGGTCCAGCGAGGCAAACATCGACTCCATCTCGATGCGCACCAAGGTGGTGAGATTGGCGGCGATGCGGACGTGTTGTTCGAGGGTGGGAAGGAAGCCGGCAAGCGTGACGCG
>QHYP01000109.1:1622-15582 GCA_003224195.1 Acidobacteriota bacterium
GAAAACCGGCGCCAGCAATGCCGTCAGGACCAGGGTCCCCGGAATCCGGAACCGGAGCCGTCCATGCTTCACGACGTTCTACCTCCCAGGCGCAGAATTCGCGGCCGCTCGCGCTTCCGGCGCCGCCTTGACTGTGAAATCCGCAGTCCGTGAAATTGTTTGATTCGCCACCTGGTCCGTGGCGTTGATGTGCAGCGTGTACTTCCCCGGCACCAGCGTGGCCAGCGGGAGCAGCCGTTCGATCGTCATTTGATCGCCGGTCTGCTTCATCTCGTCCGAAGTTTCCTTGAACTGCATTACGTCCTGATCGCCCTTCTTGACCAGGTACTGCACCGTAGCGCTGGCCTTGTGCGTCTTCTCGTCCACCTTCAGGTTGTACAACTGCAGGTAAATCCCCAGCTTTTCGCCGGTGTTGAAATCGCCTTCAAGCCGGGGAACAACTTTCGTGGAACCGATCACGAACTGCCCCGTCCCGATCTGTTTCGAGGGCACGTGCTCGAGCTTGTTCCCATCCGCAAGGATGAGCGAACTTGCTTCCAATTTTTCGTCCTCATAGCGCGGCACGACGAGGCGCGAATTCACGACGCCGACGTTTCCGCTCTGCACGTCCTTGATCACCAGATCCAGCCGGTAGAGACCAGGGCGAAGCGGGATGGCCTTCTGGTAGATCGAAGAGAGCTTCACCGATTGCTGGAAGAGGCTATCGGGGAAATCGCGGCTGACGGCGTCCTCGAAGGTCTGCACCACGCGGCCGGTCAGGCTGGACACGCGGCCGAAAATGTTCAATGTAGCCGAATGCACGCCTTCCTTATTGGTAAAGGAAAGCTGCGAGTTGGGAATCTGGATGGAAATGGGCACAAGGACGGATTCGCTGGTCACTTTCAGGAAATCCGGACGCCAATTGAAGCGGACCTGATCCCGAACGATGCGGGAGGTCACGATCGCTTCCAAATCCTTGAACTTCACCGCGGGCGGGCGCTGCACTTTGGCAAAGAGCTCGAGGCGGTTGAATTCATCCATGCTGGCGGGCGTGCCGCCCATCGTCTTTGGGAGATTCGTGCCGTCGGAGCGGGTAAAGCGGTCGGTCTTGGAGGCCATGCCCATGGACTCGAGTTGGCTCAAACCGGCCCCCGGCACGTGCAGCAAGGCGTCTTTTTCGGAGGGGTCCATCGTCAGATGGTATTCGCCGGAGCCAGTGGGATCGACAAATTCGAGCTCGATATTTTCCCCGATGTCCTGCAGGTAGCGATAGCGCCACTTCTCCCAGGGATACGTGCTTGTGGTGCCGCCGCCTTCTTCCATCGGCCGGTCGTACGTCCCGCCGGAAGGATGGGAATCTACTTCATCGGCCGGGCCCCAGATGATGTACATGCGGCCGCGGTCCGTTTTCCAACCGGGGATGCCGGAAGCGTAATGCTCGTTGGCATAAGCAATGCGGCGATAGTGCTCCTCTTTGAAATCGTTATCAGGGAGGTCAGGATTGCTGCTGCGGCGCAACCAAAATTGTTCAATGAACTGCTCGCGCTCTTCGTTCGTCGAGAGCTGGAGAAACGCAGTTCGCTCTTCCGGCGCGATGATGTACACCACGTCCTCATCGAGCCAGTGCTTGTAGGCTTCGCCCAATTCTTTGTACACCTGCCTCATCTTTCGCTTTGCTTCTTTGTTGGGCTTCTGAGCAGGCTTAGTGAGGTCTTGCGCTTCTTGGCCAAATGCTGGCAGGACGATCAGACTGAAAGAGAATGCAATGGCTGTCAGGACGCGAAGAAACCGCGACATAAGAGACACCTCAACCCTGCGAACTATGCATTCTATCTCCATGGGAAGGCCGGCGTCAATCCTGGAATCTGTTGATTTATTTGACACTTGCCCCCGATTCGGCTTAGAGTTCGCGCAACCGGAAAGGGTTGCCTGACGTTTTGCGTCTGGTACGAAAGAGCTAAGGAGAATCCTTGAGAGCGCACTTGAAGCGTCGCGATCTGGAACATGGAAAACCTTGAGCATGTCCTCCACGAAGCGTTGCAGCTCTCCCCAAGCCCCTAGGGCTTCCCTTTGCGCAAAGAAGTGTTTCGAGCTGCGATTCCCCGCTGGACCAGGGTATGCGCCAGACCATTTCTCGTGTACCGCAGTGGTGCTATCATCCGCCTCCGCGAACGCATTTCCTGTTTGCACGCCATGAGGTGTGGATGAAACGCATCCTAACCGCGGGCCTTCTGCTCCTTGTCGCCCCCGCCCTGCGCAGCGATGAGGACTTCGCGGTCCGCCCGGCTAGCGTCTCGACTTTTTCTATCGTGGCCATTGACCCCGCGAATGGCGACCTGGGCGTCGCCGTTGCTTCGCGCTATTTCTCGGTGGGTTCGGTGGTGCCGTGGGTGCTTGCGGGCGTCGGCGCCATCGCCACGCAAGCCGACGTCAATGTCGGCTATGGCCCGCGCGGAATCGATCTTCTGCGGCAGGGATTGTCCGCCCCAGAAGTCCTGAAAAAGCTCCTCGATGAAGATACGTTTCCGGGCAAAGACGGCCGCCAGGTAGCCATCGTCGACGCGCACGGAAATATCGCCACCTTCACCGGCCCAAAGGCTCCGAAGTGGGCCGGCGACCGCCA
The DNA here is from genome assembly GCA_003224195.1 of Acidobacteriota bacterium. GTDB lineage: Bacteria > Acidobacteriota > Terriglobia > Acidiferrales > UBA7541 > Acidiferrum. The sequence goes on from QHYP01000109.1 coordinate 4,225, forward strand.
GGGAAAAACTTGGTCCGCGCAGGGAAATATCCTCGTCGGCCCACAGGTGCCCGAGGCCATGGGTTATGCCTTTGAAGCGACACAGGGCGAGCTTGCGGAAAAACTGTTTGCCGCGCTGAAGGCGGGCGATGACGCAGGCGGGGATTCGCGCGGGCACCAATCGGCTTCGATGCTTGTGGTGCGGAAACAGGGCGGGCGGAACACCAACAACGACCGCTACATTTACATCAACGTGGATGACAACGCGCAGCCGATCGCCGAGCTGCGGCGTCTCCTCAATCTCAATCTGTACTACCTCTACCAGGACACTGCCGACCGGCTGCTCACTGCGGGGAAAAATCAGGAGGCGCTCGCCGCCGGGCGGAGGGCCGCGCAATACGGGCCCGAGCGCTCCGGCAGCCACATGCTCCTCGGCTTCCTGCAGTACATCAACGGCGACAAAGACGCCGCGCTCAAAGAATTTCTCCAGGCAAAATCCATGGACCAGGATTTCAAGAAGCACTTCGACTCGGACCTCGAATGGACACCGGCGCTACGCTCTCTCCTCAAGGACAAGGATTTCCTCGCCAAACTTTTCCCTGAGAAATGAAGGGAGTCGCTCTTCGAGTTCTCTCGAAGTCGGCGGCGCGTATCTGCTGAACAGAGAACAGCCAAGACGAACGCGCGCCTAGTGCCGTTCCAACTTCTTCGACCAAGTATTAGGAGATAGTTCTCCCGGACTCGGTGCGCCAATGCCAATTGAGCGTTCGGCTCAAATAGTTGGAACGGTACTAGTTTCGATGGGCCCCGAGGAAAAGTGTGCGGCGGATTGGAAGAATAAGCGAAATACCGACGGTGCTTATTGCAGGCGCTGGATCTGGCCGTCGGAGCCGATGAGCGAATCGAAAATGGCGAGCACATGGCGGCGGTATTCGATCATGCGCTCGAAGAGGTCGCGTAATTCCGGCTGCCGCTCGGCTTCGCGGCCCCATTTCGCCGCCACCTGCGGCGGGACACTGATGTCGCGGCGGAGCTGCTCGGGCGAATGTCCACGCAGAAATAGCCCGTAGAAGAACGCCGCCTCACGCTGCGGAAAATCCAGCTCCTGCGGCGTTTCGATCGGCAGCATCGGTGAGACGGTGTGTGGCTGCGTGGCCATAAAGAAAGCGCAGTTTACCGAAAAGCGCGTCGGCGTCAAGTAGTACCCGCAGTTTGGTGCTGCGGGAAAGTGACTGGGAGCATTTTTCGTGCCAAAAAACCAGCGAAACGTTTCAGTTGCCTCGCGAGTGCCCAAACCCATAAGATGGCGAAGGGTATGCGAAGGGTGCATTCATTTGCGGCCCGCAGGATTTTCGGGAGAGTCGCCCGGTTCGGACTGCTGGGAAGCCTCCGCTCCATCGAAATCAAGCCAGAGGCTTTTCGCCGCGAACTTGCAGCAAAACATGGGATTTACATAGTCAACTTCGACGAGTTGCTTAGCGTGCCCGTTGAGCGCCTGGATGCGGTCGCCGCGGTCATGATTCGCAATGCGGAACGGCTGGCTCTGCTTGAAGGCGCGGGTTTCGGACTCGGCGGCGCGATCACGCTCCTACCCGATATCAGTGTTCTCACATTTCTATCGCTGCGGCTGATCCAGCGCCTGTGCCTGCTCTACGGCCTCGAACCACTGGGCCACCCGGCAGCAGGCCCCGATCGAGATGCGCGCGTTCATCTGTGGCTCACGGTTGCGGCGGCCGCCGGCGTGGATTACGGCAAAGAGATCGCAGGGAAGGAGGTTGCGGAAAAGCTTGTGCCGCGGCTCATCGCGCGCCTAGCCGTAAAGCTCGGGGAGGAGTCCGCGGAAAAATGGGTTTGCCGGTTGCTGCCGCTGGCAAGCTCGGCGATCGGCGGCGCTCTCAACTACGGATTCGTTCGCGCATGGGGCCGACGCGTCCAGCATCATCTGCGCGAACGCCGGCTCGCTGCGGCGGGAATGGCGCAATGAGCATTCGCCGCTGCGGCGCGTATGCGCAGTGGAAATTCCAGGCGCTTCGCCGCAGAGTGAAGAGACGAGCCAGGGAAGCGGGGCGCACCCGGAGGGAGCACGCATGAAACCTGTAGAGCGAGTTTTGAGCACGGGAATTCTCCTCAGCTTTGCGCTCTGTGTGGCGTGGCTCCCGCAGTCCGGCGCCTCGAGCGGCGCGCAAACGGGCGCAGTCGGCGTCCCGGCTTACCACATGCAAGTCCCCGATGGGCCGCTCCCCGCGACGCTTAGCCCGAAGCAATTCAGCGAACCGAAGATTCAAAACGCCTACGCCATCGCCGCGCGGATCAAGAAGACGCTCTATCAGCAGCCCTGCTACTGCCACTGCGACCGCAGCCTAGGCCACGGGAGTCTGCTGGACTGCTACGTCTCCATACATGCCGCGGGCTGCGAGATTTGCATGCGCGAGACCTTCTACGCGTATGAGCAGCTGAAAAAAGACAAAACCGCTGCGGAAATCCGGGACGGCATCGTGCGCGGCGCTTGGCAACAGACAGACGTGTCCAAGTACCAGAAGTATCCGCCGGCGCCGACGAGGAAGTAACAAGTTCTTCGCGGGGCGTTGCAAGTTTTGCGCCGGGAATTGCGCGGCATCTTGTCACACTGGGCTGGAATCCGTACACTGGACGAGCCGCCCAGCCATAAGGAGGATGGATGAAGTTCCAGTTCAAATGGTGTGTGTGGGCCCTCACCCTTGGTGCATGCTCATTGCTCGCCGCGCCGGCCCTGCGCGCGCAGGATCGCGAACACGTGGTCTCGACGCAGGATCTCCAGAAGGATGTCCAAAAGGCGGCGCAGACCCGCCAAGGTAATGAAGCGGCAGTGCGGGAACTCTTCCGCTCCGATGCGGCGCAGAATACCCTCAAGTCCGCCCACGTGGACTATCAAAAGGTGGACAAGGCTGTCGGGCAGCTGAGTGACGAGGAGCTGGCGAAGCTGGCAGAGCGTTCCCGGCAAGTCGAGAAGGATTTTGCCGCCGGAACCATGTCGGACCGGGACATCCTGATCATTGTGATCATCGGAGTCCTGGTTATCGCGTTGGTGGCTGCACTCCGCTGAGTTTTGTCCGCGCAGGCATGGACGAACAAAAATGAAGCGCATCTGCTTCGGCATTCTCCTTGTGGTTCTTCCGGGACTCGCCTTGAGGGCGACCTCCCGGGAGAGTGCCGGGGTGTGGCTCGACGTGCCCTTCGTCAAGCAAACTGCGAATGGCTGCGGGTCGGCAGCGATCTCGATGCTCCTGGGGTATTGGAAGGCTCAGGGCACAGCGGTGGATTCCGGCCGCGCTGACGCCGCCGCAATCCAGAAGGAGCTGTATTCCCCCAAGGCCCACGGCATCTTTGCTTCCGCCATGGAACGGTACGTCAAGGAGTCGGGCTTCCGCGTGTTCGCCTATCGCGGCGAGTGGGGCGACTTCCAGCAGCATCTCTCGCAAGGACGCCCGCTGATTGTGGGCCTGAAGCCCACTGCGCGCGCACCGTTGCACTACGTAGTGGTTGCGGGCCTCGATTGGCAGCGTGAGGGCGTGTTCGTGAATGATCCCGCGCGCGGCAAGCTGTTGCGCATCGAGCGCCCGGCTTTTGAGAAAGAGTGGCGGGCCGCCGGCAACTGGACCCTCCTGGCGACGCCGAAGCCCAGCAAGTGATTCTTCTTTTGCTGCTGGCCTTTAGCGCGCACCTTGCGGCTCAGCCGCAAGTCGGTCAAAACGCTCATCCGAGCGACATCGAACGGCTTGCTGCCGTTCAGAAGCTATACGAAGAAAAAAAATGGGAGGAAGTGGCGCGCCTGGCGCAGGGCCCGCCGGACCAGCCAGCGGAACTTGATTACCTTGCGGGGATGTCGTTGGCCCATCTCCAGCGCTGGCAAGAGGCGCGCGAATATTTCACGTCTGGCCACAGGAAAGCGCCGCGCGACGCACGGTTCCTGGTCGAGCGCGCGGGCGTTTCCTACCGTTTGAACGATATTCCGAGCGCGAAGGCCGATTTGCACGCGGCTTTCCGCTTGAATTCGAAAGATTCTTATTCGCGGGAGTTCCTAGGCACGCTGTTTTTCCTCGACGGAAACCTTGAAGCAGCGCTGAAATACTGGAACGCGATCGAGAAGCCGCGGCTCGCGTCGGTGCACTTCGATCCGCCGCCACATTTGAACGACAAGCTGCGCGAACGAGCGGTTACGTTTTCCGCGCCAGCCGTGCTGAATCCCGACGCGCTCCGGACGACGGAAGCGCGTCTCGAAAACCTCGGCGTGTTTGTGCGGGAAAAGGTGGAAGTGAAGCCATTGACGGAAGAAGGCTACAACGCAGCGATCCGCACGACGGAACATGCCGGATGGCGCGACGGACCGCTCGTGGGAACGGTATCCCTGTTTCGCGGGGTGTTCTACGAAACCGTTTATCCGGAGTTTTACAATCTGGCGGGCTCGGCGAGGAATGTGACTTCGCTTCTGCGCTGGGACGATCAGAAGCGGCGCGCCGGGGGAACATTTTCGACCCCCGTGGCAGGGAGTCCTGGCCTGCGATTCCGATTCTTCCTGGATGCACGCAACGAGAACTGGAATCTGTCGCGGACGTTCTTTGGGACGACAACCCCGCTTGAGGATTTGAACCTGCGGACGCTCGCCGGGGGCGTGGCGATTCGTATGGTGGTGAACGGCCGATGGAGCTGGAGCAACGGCGTGCAAGCGATCGCGCGAAGATTCCGAAATTTGAGCAGCGGCATTTCCCCTGCGGCGCTTCCGTTTTTCACAAACGGCACGACGGTGGAGGCGTGGGCGCGGGTGGAGCATGCGTTGCTGCGCATGCCCGAGCGGCGATTCACTTTGGATTCGACTGGCGAAGTGAAAGCTGGCCGGGGGCTCTCCGATGCGCTGGGTGGGTTCGCGACCTTGAGCGGCTCGCTACGAGAGCACTGGCTGCCGCGCGCGCGAAGATGACTACGAAGTGCTGGGACAACTGCGGGCGGCGGACACCTTCGGCCGCGTTACGCTTGACCAGCTTTTTCAGCTTGGCGTGGAACGCGACAATGATCTCTGGCTGCGCGGGCATGCGGGGACAACGGACAGCCGCAAGGGCCGCGCACCGCTCGGGCGGCGATATGTTCTGCTCAACTCGGAGATCGACAAGCATGTCTATGATGGCGGACTGATTGCGCTGAAGCTCGGACCCTTTGTGGATACAGGCGCGATCGCCGACGCGACTGGACTGTTCGGTTCGCAACGCTGGCTCTGGGACATCGGCGTGCAAGGCAAGGTCCGCATCTTCGGGAGACTGAGTGTACTTCTGTCCTACGGCCGGGACCTGCGGACGGCGCAGAACGTCTTCTACGCGACCGCGAGCCGTTAGCGTATCCCTCGTGGAATTTACGAAGGCGTTCAGGCGCAAGCGAGCCAAGACGGTGAGCGGAGAGCTGGCTGGCAAGATTTGGTAGTATCCGGGCGATGCCTACCGTGCCGCGAATCGCAATCTTCCTCGTTTTGTTTGGAGCATTGGGCTATTTCATCTGGGACCAACTGCAGGGGCAGCCGTGGACATGGATGCAAACGGTAGGAATTTGCCTGATGATTCCGGGTTTCCTCCTCTGGCTGACGGCGCACATCCAGCTCGGTACGTCGTTTTCGCTCACGCCGCAGGCGAGAAAGCTGGTTACGCGCGGGGTCTACTCCAAGATCCGCAACCCGATTTACATCTTCAGTTTGGTGTTCCTGACGGGTCTGGCACTCCTCGTGCGAAGACCTTTGCTGCTGGCGCTGGGCGTCGTGATCGTGCCGATGCAGATCGTGCGGGCGCGACGCGAGGCGGCAGTTTTGGAGGAAAAATTTGGCGAAGAATACCGTCAGTATCGCGCGCGGACGTGGTTTTGAATTGCCGCCAAGAAAGTGGGATGCTTCGCCTTCGTCGAACGCCCGGCAGGCAGTGTCTGAAACCTGCGTTACGGTGCGGCGCACGGACCACCGGCACGACCACCGGCGTGGCCTCCGCCGGGATGCAGCTCGCGTTGGCAGGCCTTCAATGCTTCAAACTGCTCCGGCGTCATGAGCGATTGCACCTGCTCGTGCAGGTTCTGGTGAATCTGTTTGATCCTCTCGCGCCTTTGCTTGTCGCTGAGAGAAGAATCCGCACAGACGCTGCGGATCTGGGAATGGGCTTCCTGCTCGAGGGCCTTTCGCTTATGGACGACTTCTCGCGAAATGCCTGCTTTCTCCGCGCAGGACTGATGACGTCCTGAGCGGCGCCCTTGCGCCGGAGGGAGATTCTGCGCCCTCACCAAAACAGGGCAGAGAGCCACGAAGAGGCTCACGGCAGAGACTAAGCGGCTGTTGCGCGACATGGGGACACCTCCACTTCGTCACTATAACCCGGATGCACTGCCGAAGTTGCGGAGCTAAGATAGTGAGCTTGAAGAAACGGCATCGAAGCATGGAGAAAACCATGGCGACTCGGCCGCAGATTCTTCGCCCGATTTCGCCCGCGCAAACCGATCCGATCCGAATCGTGCCCCTGCATTTTCCTTCGCCGGGGATCACGGCGGCGCCGGCGGCAGCGCCGCAGCTCACCTATCGGAACGGGCCGCTGCTGACTGCAGTGGAAGTCTTCACCGTGTTCTGGGGAACCGGCTGGGACGCGGCTCCCATGAACGCGTTGATGCGCGACCTGAACGTGTTTTTCGACGAAATCCTGGACGGCGTGTTGATGGACCAGTTGGCGGAGTACAGCGTGCCGGGTCAAACGATTGGTCATGGGCGGCACACGGGCAGCACCGTACTCGTGGCCCCGGCGCTCGGGGCCTCGGTGACTGACCGGACCATTCAGCACGTGCTGGAGCAGGAGATTTCGACGAACAGCGCCTTCCCGCAGCCGAACGCGAATAGGCTGTACTTCCTGTACGTGCCGCCGAACGTGCGCGTGGTGCAGGGCGGCTCCGCATCGTGCCAGGCCTTCTGCGGCTATCACAACGACATCAATGGACAGATTTTTTATGCGGTGATGCCGTATCCGGGTTGCAGCGGCTGCATGGGCGGCCTGCAGCAATTCGAAGCGCTAACATCAACCAGTTCGCATGAACTTTGCGAGGCCATCACCGACCCCATCCCGGGAAAGGGATGGTATGACGATGTGCACGGCGAGATCGGCGACATCTGCGCGTGGAAGACAAAGAAGATCAACAACTACGTCGTGCAGTTGGAGTGGTCGAACGCGGAAAACAAGTGCCTCTGATCGCCGGTAAAGCGCCGTCCTCCGGAAGCCGCTTCAGTTCGCCGGGCGCGGGGCAAACTTTGCAAGTAAGGCCGCGCGGTTGCGGCGAAGATTGCGGCCGCTTCGTTCTTCCGGATAGGGGACATCCGAGCCCTTCAATCCTTCCCAAAGTGCGCGATTAAAAAGCGGTGTGTCGAGCTTGTCTTCCACGTGGAAGTCGAGGCCACGCATTTTTTCTTCCCAATACGCGGCGTCGTGGCGCGGCGCGGTGTACGCCGAAGCCGCAGACTTCGGCGCCTCGCCAGCAGCGCGCGGCGGCAGTGGCAATCGCGTGGTGCGCAAAACCTCCGGCACTCGCGCGGCAAACGCCCAGTCCGAGGGCGAGGTCTCGAAGACATCGGTCATGGGCTCGACGGCGGCGTCGAACAGGCTCAGCGGCTCGATGCCGAGGAGCTCTTCCATCGTGCGGAGGAAATGCACCGTGGTATAGCGCGTGGCGACGACCGCGCCGCGTCGCACATAGGCTCCCGCGACAAACGCAATCGTGCGCTGCGCGTCCACGTGGTCGGGGCCATCCTGGGCGTCGTCTTCGGTGATGAAAATGATCGTGTCGTCCTTGTAGCGGCTCCGCGACACCTTCTCCGCGACAAGGCCGACAGCGTAGTCGTTGTCAGCGATTTCGGCTTCGACCGTGTTGATGCCGCAAAGCCCCTGGGCAAACGAGCCGAAATGGTCGTGCGGCAGGCGAAGGAGGGTCAGCGCTGGCAAATTTCCGCTGCGCTCGAATTCGTCGAATTCGCGGGCCCACCCCTGATAGAGAAAGAAATCGGACTGCCGTTGGTCGAAACCATGGAAATAGGGGTCGGTGACGTCGCCGAGCGAGGCCTTTGTGGGATGCGCGACGACGGTTTTTGTTTTCCAGGGCATTTGCACTTCGGCTTCGTCCGGCGAACCGGGAGCAGGGAGTTGAGGGTTGGTGAGATTGAGGAAGAAGCCGTAATTGCGAAGGGAAATGCCGGCGCGGCGGGCGGCGTCCCATAAATAGCCCGCGCCGCCTTGCTCTCCAGCGCTCTCCGGCTCCGAAATGTCGGCGGTTCCCGGAAGAAGATCCGGATCATCGGGGACTCGTGGATCTTCCGCGCGGCGCTCCTCGAGGCTCCCAACTCCAACATTGATCCCGCGGTTCGTGCCTTCAAAATCATAGTCCAGGCCGCGGTCGGCGTAATTGATGGAGACATTCTCCTGCACGGGTTCCGTGACGCGCGCAGCCGTGGACCAGTTCCAGCCGTCGCCGCTCACGCCGCCGCTGGCGTAGAAATTGTCGAGCGTGACGAATTGGCGGGCGAGCCGGTGATGATTCGGCGTCAACCCCTCCGGAAAAAGAGTCAAGCGGGGGTCGCCATTGCCTTTTTCGAGATCACCAAGTACCTGATCGTAGGTGCGATTCTCTTTGAGGATGAAGATCACATGATGCACGCGCGAGCGAAGCAGAGCCATCTTCTCGCGGTTGGCTCGATGATCCGGGGACTCGATCCAATGATTGTTCCGGGCCACTTGGCGAGTGAGCGCGTCGAGCTCCGCCGGAGCAGGCAACGGCAGCGTGAGAAGACCAGCCTGGCGGCGCTGCAGGACATATTGGTTTGCGGCACTGCACGCCTGATCGGAGCGGAGTTTCAAGGATGTGGAGTTGCGGCAGTTCACAGGAGAAGGCCCTGCGGGGCTGATGCTGTTGGAAACGTAGAGAGTTTGCCCGTCGCGGCTCACGCTGACAGAAGTCGGGTACCAGCCGGTGGGGATCAGGCCGAGGAGGCGGCTGCTGGAAGACCGCTCGTCGTCCTCTTTCGCGGACGCTTTTTGTGCCGGCGCGACGCCGGAGCCGAGCGCGATGACCGCGACGTCGTTGGCGCCGCCGCTGGTGACAAACAGCAGCCGCTCGTCTGGAGAAACCGCGAGGCTGTTCGGATTGCTGCCCTTCCAGCCTTTCGGATTGGCGAAGACAGCGGCGGGCGCGGTCACCGGAATTGTTTCGAGGATGCGGGCAGAATTCGTGTCCACGACAGCGACGCGGTCGTTGCCGTGAAGCGCAATGAAGAGGCGTGTGGCGGCGCGATTGAGAGTGATTCCCGCTGGTTGGCCGGGGAGCGCGATGCGTCGCGCGATTTTCAGGCCGTCTCGCAGGCTGAGCTCGACAAGTTCGCGGTCGCGCTCGCTTGAAACGAAAGCCGTCTGGTCATCTTTCCAGACGACGCAGAATGGGAATTCGCCGCCAGGAACGCCGTGCCTCGCGGAATCATTTTTTCCGGGGCGCAAATCCAGTTCGGCGGTTTTTTGGCGCGTTCCGAGATCCACGAGGCTGACCGAATCGTTTTCAAAATTTGTGGCGAGAAGCTTTGTGCCCGAAGAATTCACGGCAATCCCCGCAACCATCGGCTTGATGTTGATGCCGAGACCCTTTGTGTGTCCCAGGCTGATCGTCGGAGAAGTTTCCTTCCATGCTCCAGCGTCGCGCTCGAATACAACGAAAGCCGTCTGGTCATCTTTCCAGACGACGCAGAATGGGAATTCGCCGCCAGGAACGCCGTGCCTCGCGGAATCATTTTTTCCGGGGCGCAAATCCAGTTCGGCGGTTTTTTGGCGCGTTCCGAGATCCACGAGGCTGACCGAATCGTTTTCAAAATTTGTGGCGAGAAGCTTTGTGCCCGAAGAATTCACGGCAATCCCCGCAACCATCGGCTTGATGTTGATGCCGAGACCCTTTGTGTGTCCCAGGCTGATCGTCGGAGAAGTTTCCTTCCATGCTCCAGCGTCGCGCTCGAATACGTGGATCGAGTCGTCCATGCCCCCGGAAACGTAGAACGCACGGCTATCCGGCCGCCATGCCACGCCGAAGTAGGTGTTCGGCACGCGGAGAACTTGCGTCTTGCGCGGCGTGCGCTGCGAGATGTCGTAGACGAAGACGTATTCATCGGACGCGGCGCGATCCCGCTTCCCGGATTGGTCATTCAAGCGGTTATAGCCGCTGGTAAGAACAAGCAGCGTGCGCCTATCCGGACTCGTTAGCGTGGCGACGGCGTTCGCCGCACGAAAGTCGGGATAGGAGGCAAGCCCGGGATCGAGCGCCGCAAATTGTGCGCCGGGCGCGGCCGTTGGAGTGATCTCCATTCCCGTCGGAAGTGGCAGGGGCTGTTGCTTCGGCGGGCGCTCTTCAGAAAAGACCGCGGTGGGTTTGACGGATAGAGAAAAAAGCGCAATAAGCAAAAGGAAAACGCGAAACGAAGGTCGGGAAATGCGTTGGATAGCCACGAAATATTTTCCCCCGTCGGAAGTTATACCTCGGCACGCGACCGGCCGGGCCGCAAGGCATTGTACGTGAATTCGAACAGCCGGCTCGTCAATAGATATTCACAAAACGCTAAAGTCAGTTGGGGTGACTCACGTCCGCCCCGACACTACGCGCGTCAAGAAGCGGCGACGTGCAGCCATAATCGCCGCAAACTTCTCAGCGGCCGTGGCGGAGATAAGCGTCGGTGCCGGCCAGCCAGTCCTCGCGCGGTGGAATGAAGATGTCGAGGTCCACTGTATCTTCGACCGCCCACGCCTCGTGCGGCATGTGGGGCGGGATGCAGAGGACCTCGCCGGCGTGGACGACAAGCTCCTTGCCGTCAATCGCGAACTTCAGCGCGCCCTCCAAAATGTAGGTAACCTGCTCGTTGTGGTGGTGGTGTAAAGGGACGTGCGCGCCTTTCTTCAAGAGCACGCGCGCGAGCATGACTTTGTCGCCGACGAGCATTTGGCGATCAATGAGCGGGTTCAGGAATTCTTTCTCGACCTCGCCCCATTTGAAAACTTTGAGTTGCGCCGTGTCGCTCATTTGGAAGTTCCCCGCTGGGGTATCTTGTTATTCCATAACCGCGCAGTTCTGTCGAGTGGGCAAAGAAAAATAGGGGTTCTTCGAGCAAGGGACGAGAAAAAGAAAATACACTTGCGTTTCGCTCGGAATGAAGACAGCTGAGAAGGAAAGCTCTAGTGCGGAATGGCGGCGCGCCAGCGCAGGGAGACGCGCTCCATGCGCTCGAGAGCGTCTTCGAGGACATGGCGCGAGCTGACGAGCGAGAAGCGCAGAAAATTCTTCCCGGAGGGACCGAAGGCCGCTCCAGCGATGCCC
>QHYP01000109.1:15621-19241 GCA_003224195.1 Acidobacteriota bacterium
GGAAGGCCGGTTTCCTCGATATTCACCCAGGCATAGAAGGCGCCGTCGGGTGGCACGCAGCGGAACCCCGGCATACGGTTGAGTCCAGCGACGAAGTGGTCGCGGCGCTTGCGATATTCCGAGACCATCGCTTCGACCGCGTTCGTCGAATCCTGAAGCGCCTCGATTGCGGCGACTTGGGTGAATTCCGCCGCGCAGGTGAATGTGTTCAGGACAAGCATATCCATCGCGTCCACCACTTCCAGCGGGGCCACGGCATAGCCTAGCCGCCAGCCCGTCATGGCGAAACTCTTCGAGAATCCGTCAATAATGACAGTGCGCTCGGCCATGCCCGGAAGCGCGTGAATCGAATGGTATTCGCCGGTGAAAAGAATTCGCGCGTAGATTTCGTCTGCCAGCACCCAAAGATCGTGTTTGGCAGCCAATTCGGCGACGCGGGCGAGCGCTCGATCGCTGAAGACCGTGCCGGTGGGATTGTTTGGCGAATTGAAAATGAGGACGCGGGTCTTCGGAGTGATTTTGGAGGCGATTTCGTCGAGGTTGGGCTGAAACCGATTCTTCTCGAGCAGGCGAAAGGCAATGGGAACAGCGCCGAGGCCGCGCGTGAATGACGGATAGATCGGGAAGCCGGGCTCGGGGTAGAGAACTTCGTCCCCGGGCTCGATGAGCGCCATCATCGCGAGGGCGAGGGCCATTTTGCAGCCGGGCGCGACGAGGACTTGCTCCGGACGAACGGTGAGGCGGCGCGTCCGCGCGAGATAGCTGGCGATGGCCTGGCGAAGCGGCGCGATGCCGCGCGTCGAGACATAGCGGTCGCGGCCGGCGGCGAGCGCGTCGCGCGCCGCGTCTACCACGGGCGCCGCGGCATGAAAATCCGGCTCACCGAGCTCGAGATGGATAATCGAGCGGCCCTGGCGCTCGAGTTCTTTGGCGCGAGAAAAGACGGCGAGGGCGCCCTCGCCGGTCATCACCGAGATGCGGGAGGCAATGCGGCGCATGGTCAAGCGAGGCATTCTAACATTTCGCACACCTGCTAAGCGTGGCCCCATAGAAGCAGGGGAATACTGGGCGGCTTCCCGAGAAGAGCTTGTCGTCTACGGACTGCGCAGGTGTGGGTGGGCTGCCCCAGCGGCAAGGCCGAACTTGACGCAGTTGCCCCCGGAGAGCACCATGAGAATGATGACTTGTGCATCGACGCGCAACGCACCGGTCGCGGTCAGCGTCTAATGGAATAGAGGGAAACTCCCCGCCTGGGGGTGAAGCCATGAAATCCCGCACCGTGTTTCTTTCTTGCCTTTTCGCCGTCTGTGTCGCTCTGAGCGCCGGGGCCCGCCCCGCCGCGGCCGATTTGAGTCACGCCCGAATCGTGCGGCTGAGCCTGACGGAAGGGGACGTGCGCTTCACCCGCTCGGCCGGGAACGATCCCCTGACCGATGCAAATGCCCATTGGGAGACGGCGGTCGTCAATCTGCCCATCCAGCAGGGTTACGTGCTGTCAACGGGCAACGGCCGCGCCGCCGTGGAATTTGAGAATGGCGCAGCGGCCTATCTCGATAACGATTCGATGCTGGAATTCTACGAGCTGTCCCTCAGCGACGGCGCGCGCATCACGCAGCTCGTCCTGCGCCAGGGCTCGGCAGCATTTTATGTGAACCCTGCGCGCGGCGACGTCTTTTCCGTGACCGGCGGCGACTTCACCGCGATTGCCGATGGCCGCACCAATTTTCGCGTGAACAACTACGATGACGGCAGCACCGTGGTGGTGAACAAGGGCCGCGTCTCCGTTCAGACCAAAGAGAAGACAGTGCAGGTGGCGAAGGGCCAGTCGGCGACTGTCCGCGCGGGCGACGCGGCGTCGATCGTGATCGGACAGGCAGCCGCAAGCGACGACTTCGACGCGTGGGTGGCGGGCCGCGAGGAAAGTTTCAGCGCCGCTACGAATAATGCGCAGCAGTACGTTAGTTCCTCCTATTACGACGCGGGGCTGGGGGATCTGTACACCTACGGAAGTTGGTTCGACTATCCGGGTTTCGGCAACTGCTGGCGCCCGATTGGAGCAGGTTTTGGCTGGTCGCCCTTCACGCTCGGCCAATGGGCGTTCGTCCCGGGTATCGGATGGACGTGGGTGAGCCTTGAGCCGTGGGGCTGGCTGCCATACCACTTCGGGGGCTGGTTTTTCTCTCCGATGTACGGGTGGGTGTGGGTGCCGAGCGGTATCGGACTCGGGACAGGACGCTACTGGCGGCCGGTGACGGCCGTTTGGGTGCGTTCGGGCACGACGACCGGCCTTGTGCCGGTGCATCCGCTCGATGTGAAAGGGAAAACGCCAATCAATCTCGCCCACGGCGTAATTCGGACTCCGGGAATGGGCGGGACGGTTGGCTTGCCAACCTCAGCCGATTCGGGCGCAAAGTGGAAGGTGTTGAGCAGGCCACCTCGAGGTGTGGTTTCTGAAGGGTTGAGTGTCGCTGCTGCTCCCGGGCATATTTCGCGAACCGTGCTTTCGGGAAGCGCGGGCAACCGCGCGGTCACCGTCGGGCGCGATTCGTCCATCGTGTACGACGGGCGTGAACACAAATTCGTGAATGCCAACGCGGCACCCCCGATTTCGTCCGAAGGCCTGCGGAAATTGTCCGGAGACGCCGCGCGGGCGATGCAGAGTAAAGATGCTCAGGGCCAGCCGAGCGTCACGCGGCCCGGAACGGTGTCTGGCCCGGCTCCTGCGGGCGTGGGAGCGCCAGCGCTGCGCTCAATGCCGGCTCCTCCGCGTGTGATGACGCCACCTCCGGCACCGGCGATGCGCGCTTCACCGCCTCCGCGTGTCTCGGGTGGCGGCTCTTCGGGCTCAGCGGGAGGCGGGCGCTGGTCGAGTGGAGGCGGCGCGAGCAGCGGCGGCGGAAGCGGTGGCGCACGCGCTGGCGGCTCATCTTCTTCTTCGTCCGGCGGAGGAGCTTCCTCCAATGGCAGCTCGCATCCTTCCTCCGGTGGCGGCGGACGGCCGCACTAACCGGCGTCAAATCTATCCGCGAAAATGAGGGAAGCGGCCCCGGCACGATCCGGGCGCATCTCGCTTTTCTGGATGTGTGATTCGCACGTTCCCTACGGGAAGACCATTCCAGCGTAGCCGACAACCGCGTCGCGATCACCGGAAACATCCGCTGACGTGGCATAGCGGACGAGCTCGGCGCTGGCGCCGCCGAGGGCGCGGAGAGCCGTGAGCATCGCGACGGCTGGGCCGAGTCCACACATGGAGATTTCTTCGTCGCGGCAGACTTCGAACAGCCTGCGAGGATCGAGAGCCAGGAGCTGATCGAGCGCCTTGCGATCTTTGCGCCGCGTCGTTTCCTCGTCTTCGTAATGATTCAGGTCGGACGTGGTGAGAAGGAGAAGCTCCTCGGAGGAACCTGCCAGCACGCGGGCGATACCTTCGCCGACGGCGACGAGATCCTCGAAGCGCAGGGTGCCGAGTGCCAGCGGAACAAACGTGAAGCCCGGCGTAAGAACCTGGAGAAACGGGAGCTGGACTTCGAGCGAATGCTCCGTGCGATGCGCTTCCATATCCTCCTGGAGAAGCAGGCAGGCCGCGCGGAGCGACTCGGCAAGAGCCGTCTCAATCGGCG